>JBGASE010000052.1:0-20000 GCA_044229875.1 Pyrinomonadaceae bacterium
ACATCATCGCGCACAACTTCCTTCCCGCCTTCGTGCGAGATCAGCTCGAGCAGTTCGATGCGGCGCATGATCTGCGTCTGTTGTTCCGAGATCTTTCGAAGATAAAACACCGCGAGACCGAGAAGGGCCGCAAACGCGAGGCCGAAGATTAATTGAATTGCCATGTCGATCGTTAATTCCGTAAATCCAAGTCCCTGATTGTAGTAGCCTTGCGCGACAAGCGCGAACGCCAAGGCTGCAAAAACGATGTTCCGGATCAAACTTTTCCAACTCACCGGTTCGCTGTGGATCGCGCCGAAACAGTGACAGTCAGGCTCGTTCCCTTTGGCGATCTGCCAGATCATCCCGCCGATGAATACGGCGAGCAGAACAAAAGCCCCGATGGCGCCGAACCAAGCGGTGAAAACCGGAAGGAGAAGGAGCGCGAATCCGAGCTCGATGATCGGCAGCGCGATCGCGACGCCGTCGGCAATGTCTTCGGGCACACCGAATTCCCGGACCGCTTTTCGTGATCCGTCAAGATCAAAAAACTTCCCGACGGCCGCGATCGCAAGCACCGAGCACAGGAAAATTCTGATTAGAAGGAGAATTTCGTCCATCGATAACAATTTTTGATTGAACCGGCAGCGTCAGGGGATCAGATTACAATTAACCACTTAGTCTGATAGTTTTTCAACTCTCCTTGCGCGTCTTGTGACGCTCTTTGAGCCGAACCGGCGTCGCAAAAAACTCAAATTCTTCGCGCAAACGGTTTTCGATGTACCGCAGATAAGAAAAATGCAGTCCGGCATTGCTTCCCCCGGAGGTGAAGAGAATGAAAAGCGGCGGGCGCAATCCGCCCTGGGTGATGAACTGAACCTTCAGCCGTGAGAAACCGCCTTTCACGGGTGCCGGCGCCGTTCCGCCTTTCGGCTGGGAGATCGAGCTTTCAAAGAACCTGTTCAGTTTCGATGTCGGGATCCTGAGGTTGCGGGCCGCGTTCGCCTGAACGACGAGCGGCAGGATCTTTGTCACGCGTTGACCTGTCAGCGCGGAAATTGTCACCATCGGCGCCCAGTCGAGAAACTTCATCCCGCGACGCAGTTTGCGTTCGAACTCATAGATCGTATTGGTTTCTTTTTCCTCGATCGCATCCCATTTGTTGACGACGATGATCACTGAACAGCCGGAATCGACCGCATATCCGGCAATATTCGCATCGAGATTTGTCACGCCCTCGATCGCGTCAATGACCATGATCGCAACATCTGCCCGTTCGAGCGATTTGCGGGCCATGATCACCGACAGCTTTTCGGCCATCTCGGTCGTTTTCCCCTTGCGTCTGATCCCGGCCGTGTCGATGAGCAGAAACTTTTGCCCGTCAACCGTCAGGTGCGTATCGATCGCGTCGCGCGTCGTTCCCGCGATCGGCGATACGATGACCCGGTCTTCCCCAAGTATTTTGTTAAGAAGCGATGATTTGCCGACGTTCGGACGGCCGATGATCGCGAGCTTGATCTCTTCAGACGGAGATTCTTCGACCTCTTCATCAAACTCAAGCACGGCGAAAACCTCGTCGAGCAAGTCGCCGACCGAACTGCCGTGTTCGGCCGAAACCGGTGTCAGCGTAAATCCGAACTGATAGAACTCACCGGCTTCTTCTTCAACCTTTCGCGTCTCGCACTTGTTGGCGGCGACGAAAACCGGTTTGCCGATATTCCGCAGGTAAACTGAGATTTCTTCGTCGAGCGGCGTCACGCCGGCGCGCGCGTCGACGACCCAAATGATCGCCTGTGCCTCGTCGATGGCATGTCCGGCCTGTTTGAAGATGTTCGCCGGAATGATCGCTTCGTCGTCCGGGACGATGCCTCCGGTGTCGACCAACCGGAATCGTTTCGATTTCCAATCGACCTCGCCGTAAATCCGGTCGCGGGTAATTCCGGGTTCGTCGCCGACGATTGATTTCCGCGATCCGGTCAGACGGTTGAAGAGCGTCGATTTTCCGACGTTCGGGCGTCCGATGATGGCGACAAGTGGTAAATTCATAACTCGGGATAGATTCTAGCAAGTCGGCGGCGGATTAATGAAACGTCTTTGGCGGGAATAAAAATACGGCACAAACGGCATCGAACTTCGGACGGCCCGCGATTTTTCGGATTCGGGCGTCGAATATGTTAGCTTTTATGTGACAGAGGTGAATTTTGTTTAAGTCATTCCAAATCATTCTTGCATCGGCGCTGGTTTTGCTCGGATCGGTTGCGGTTTTTGCGCAGAATCCGGTGACGGTTTCGGTCAGCGTCGCGCCGTCGACGGTTGCGAAAGGCGGAAAAGGTACCGCCAAGCTGACCGCGAACATTGCCGCGCCGTGGTACATATATTCGATCACTCAAGGCCCGGGCGGCCCGTTTGCGGCACGCGTTTCGCTCGATGCCGGCGTTTTTACGGCCGGCGGAATCAGCGGGTCGAAGTCGAAGATCAAGTTTGACGAGAACTTCAAGATGAACACCGAAACGCACAGCGGATCGGCCGTGTTCACGATCCCGTTCACGGTTTCCGCGGATGCGCCGGATGGTCCGCAGACGTTGACCGCTTCACTGCGTTTTCAGGCATGCAATGGCAACCTTTGTTTGCCGCCGCGAACGATCAAGGCATCGGCGACCGTAAATATCGGTGCGCTTGCCGCGACGACGACATCGAGCCCGACACCGTCGCCGAGCGCTTCACCGTCGCCAACGCCGACACCATCGCCGACCGCGACACCGGCGGCCGATCAGACGAATTCAAACACGTCGGTGCCGGCCGTCGCCGAAACACCGGTCGCGACGCCGGCCGACAGTCAGCCGCGGACCCAGATTGCGCAATCGACAAAAACGGCCGGAGGCGATCTGGAAGGCGACGGTTTTTGGGGATTCATCTGGCTGGCGATGTCGTTCGGCGCGCTTTCGCTTCTTACGCCGTGCGTCTTTCCGATGATTCCGATCACGGTCTCGTATTTCACGAAGAACGCGGCCGAAAGCCATCTCGGTTCGGTGCGCGACGCATTGCTTTATGCGGGCGGCATCATCCTGACGTTCACAGCGCTCGGAATCGCGCTGGCGCTTCTTTTCGGAGCCGCGGGAATCAATCAGTTCGCCGCAAACCCTTGGATCAATTTGCTCATCATGGGCATCTTTCTCACGTTTGCGTTCAGTTTGCTCGGCGCCTACAACATCGGAATTCCGCCGTCGATCCTGAACCGGCTCGACAAATTGACGCGGTCGAAAGAAGGCAGCAAGACGCTTGGACTCTTGCTTATGGGATTGACGTTTTCGTTGACTTCGTTCACCTGCACGGCACCGCTCGTCGGAACGATCCTGGTCGCCGCCGCCAACGGCAAGCTGTTTTATCCGATCGTCGGAATGCTTGCGTTCTCGTCCGTTTTCGCGCTCCCGTTCTTTGTGCTCGCGATCGCGCCGCGGCTGCTGCATTCGCTGCCGAGCTCGGGCGGTTGGATGAACGCGCTCAAGGTCGTGATGGGATTTCTTGAAATCGGCGCGGCGCTCAAGTTTTTGTCGAATGCCGATCTCGTCTGGGGCTGGGGAATTTTCACCCGCGAAGTCGTCATCGCCGGGTGGACCGGTCTTTCGGTTCTGATCGTTCTATATCTGCTCGGCGTCTTCAAACTCGTTCACGATTACGGCGAAGTCAAGATCGGACTCGTCCGCGTGCTCAATGCCTTTCTGTTCATGACGCTCGCATTTTATCTTCTGACCGGACTGTTCGGAGCCAAACTGGGCGAGATCGAATCGTTCCTGCCGCCGATGAAGGAAAGCCTCACCGGATCGACGAACGGATCGGACGGCGAACTCGGATGGATCGTCAACGATCTTGGAAAGGCGCAGACCGCGGCGCGCGAACAGAACAAACCGATCCTGATCGATTTCACCGGCTACACCTGTACGAATTGCCGCTGGATGGAAGTCAACATGTTTCCGAAGCCGTCAGTTAGGGGCGAAATGGAGAAATACGTCCGCGTCCGGTTGTACACCGACGGCGAGGGCGAGCCTTATGAGGGATTCCAGAAAATGCAGGAAGCGCGCTTTGGAACCGTCGCGCTTCCGCTTTATGCGATCGTTTCACCGAACGACGAGATCATTACACGATTTGAGGGTTTGACCCGTAACGAGGAAGAATTTGCCGGTTTTCTGAAATCCGGATTGACCGCCGGCAAGTGAATCTCGCGCCAATCACTGAAAATCATAAGTGACGACGACGTTGAGCGCGCCCGGCGCAATTTCATGCCGGATTCCGCTAGCCCGCATCCTTAGCGTGCCGGAATTCTGAATCGGCACAGCAAACGACACTTTTTCCATTTGCAGGATGTTGATCGGATTGATCTTGCGGTCGATCGACGACTGCACCATCCGCGCCAGCAAACTTCCGCCGATCCCGCCGGATCCGCTGAGGTTTACTTCCCTTACGGCCGCGCGCCCGACGAGCGCCTGTTTGACCTTGTCAAACTCCAATACGATCGACGTTTGCGCGACGCCCGCAAAATCGACGCAGCCGATAAGCGGCGGATTGTAACTTCCGGTAAACGCGATCGGCGCCAGGATCTGTCCGTCACGGAACCTGACGGCGGTCGCGACACCGTCGATCTCGCGCTGAAGTTTCAATGTTTCGGAACACGCTCCTGATGACGGTCCGAAAAAGCTCGAAACGAGAGAGTCGGCCGCAGGTTCGGTCCGGTCATTGAGCGACAGCGGAAACTCCGGCGGACTCGAATTCTTAAACACTGCTTCGAGCAAAGCTTCAAAAAACCTTTCATCGAGCCGGAGCGAGACATCCGCCGTCTGCGCGAACGCCGAAAAACTGAGTACGAACATGACCGCGATCGCGGATACTGGCTTTTTCATCAAATCAATTCTCCGAGGAAGAATCTATCGCTAAATAGATAGAAACGGCAAGCTTCAGGTTGTCTGCCAATTCGGCCTGACGTCGTCGCCGGAAATGCCGGGATCATTTCTGCGCAAAAATTTACTGGCGCCGCGTCTTGGTGTATAAGTTAACGCCATGATCAGATTATTGACCACGATCCTGTTAGCCGGATTCTGCTTTCTTCCGATGTTTGCGCAGTCCGTCGTGACAACTTCCGATTTGCAGAAACTTGTTGCGACCGAAAAGGAATTCGCCGCGTTTGCCGCCGAAAAAGGCACCAAAGCCGCGTTCCTGACGTTTCTTGCCGACGACGGAATCGTCTTCAACCCGACCGAAGTCAACGGGAAGTTATCGTGGAAAGGCCGCCCGGAGTCTCCCGCGCTGCTCGCCTGGAACCCGGTCTGGGCCGATATCTCGAACGATGGGAAATTCGGCTACACGACCGGTGGTTGGGAGTACCGGCCAAAAGGAAAAACCGACAAGGCGACCGGATTCGGCGAATATCTGACGATTTGGATCAAACAAGCTGACGGCAAGTTCCGGGCGATGCTTGATATCGGGATCTCTCATCCTTCAAACAGCTACTCTTCAACTTCGGCCTGGAAGTCGCCGTTTGACGCCGGGCGCGGATCGTCTGCCGGAAAGGGGCTTCCCGACGACATTTTCACCGATATTTTTTCGAACAAAAGCCTCGCCAACGGCTATTTCAATTATCTGACCGAGGACGCGGTGCTGCTTCGCGACGGCCAGATGCCCTTCAACGGCCGCAAGAACTCGTTCATCGGTCTTGAAAAGAACGAAAAGGAATTTCCGGATACGAGTTTTTTGAAATTCAACGTCAACAAGTCAAAGACATTCGGCAATATGATGTACACGTGGGGCGTGTTTTCGCTGACTCACAAAGACAAAACGGTAACGCGCTGGAATTTTGTCCAGATCTGGAAATACCGGGCCGGAAAATGGCAGATCGCGTTCGATGTTTTCACAAAGATCGAAAAATGATCACGCCTCGGCCGCAATTTCGGGCGACCCGCCGATCCCGAAAACATCCCTGTAAGCCGCGGCCTCGATGACATAAATCACCGGCGCAACAAAAAACAGACCTATCCCGAGCATCAATAATCCGGCGATGAACAATCCGGCCTGGATCGCGATCAATGCCGCGACGCCGCCGATGTTGGCCGCAAACGCCTTGACGCTGAGCCCGATCGCGGTCGGGGCGTTGATATCGCGGTCGGCGACCAACGGAACGGCAAAGAACATCAGCGCCTTCATTACGATCCATGCCGCCCAGGCACCGGCGTAGAGCCATAGAAGCCGCGGATCAAGCGCGGCGATTATCTCCTGCAGCTGTTCCGGCGTCATCTCCTGACCGGTTCCCGACGTCAGCGCTTCCGGCAGCATGCCGTTTGAAACCGCGATCGCCGCGACGATGACGAACGGGATCGTTTGAATCAGAACGAACACGAACAACGGCACGAACCTGCTGAAGCCTTCGAACATCAACTGGACTTTCGGTGATTCGCCGCGAAAGACGCCGAACATTGCCATAAACATCCCGGCTACCAGACAGACGCCGATCGCGCCGCTCAGAATCGAACCGATGAACGGCACAAAACTCGACAAGACGCCGGCCACGACCTGAATGAAGATCATCGCCAGAAACAGCGGATAGTGCGGTTTTATCGCCGCCCAGCCGCCGCGCACCGATGCCGCCGCATCGAGTTTGTTAAGAGTCAATTCATGTTGCTGATCCATTACAAAAACCTTGCCACAAATCGGCGCGGTTCGACAATTGCGCAAGCTGAAAAATTCGGGCCGCGGCCCGCATAGATGATTAAACGGACGTTGGCTTGCGAAATCGGCAAAAGATTCGCAAACTTTAACGCTGTGAGTTCAAGTTTCGAACATGTCGTGAACATTCTCCGGCTCGAGGCGGGCGCAATCGAGTCGGCCGCCGAAAACCTCGATCCGGAAGCCGTCGAACGGGCCGTCGCCGCCGTCCTTGGCTGCGCCGGGAAGGTGATCGTCACGGGCGTCGGAAAATCAGGCGTTATCGCGCAGAAGATTGCCCAAACGATGACCTCGACCGGGACCGTCGCGATTTTCGTCCACCCGTCGGACGCGCTTCACGGAAGCCTCGGCGTGGTTTCAAACGGCGACGTCGTGATCGCACTGTCGAATTCGGGCGAAACGGATGAGATCCTTGCGATCCTGCCGTCGATCAGAATCCGTTCCGTGACGCTGATCTCGATTGTCGGAAACGTCGACTCGACGCTTGCCCGGCGGTCGGACATCGCACTTGATGCGTCGGTCGGTGCCGAAGCCTGTCCGCTGAATCTTGCACCGACCGCCTCGACGACGGTCGCACTCGCGTTGGGCGACGCGCTCGCGATGACGGTGATGAACGCCAAAGGCTTGACGGAAAAAGACTTTGCCGAGAATCATCCGGCCGGACGATTGGGCAAACGCCTGACCCTGACGGTGGCTGATCTGATGAATGAGAGCCCGAACGTCGCACCCGATGCCGGCTGGCTCGAGGTCGTCAAAGCGATTTCGAAACACGCGCTCGGGGCCGTCAACGTCGTCGATTCCGCCGGAAAACTCATCGGCATCGTGACTGACGGAGATCTTCGCCGGACGATCGAACGCACCGATCCAGCAGATCTTTCGTCGCTCACCGCCGCGCAGATGATGACGCAGGACCCGATCACGGCCGCGCCGGAAATGCTCGCTTACGACGCTCTGCAGCTGATGGAAAACCGGCCATCGCAAATCAGCGTTCTGCCCGTCGCCGACGGTCGGAAATGCATCGGACTCTTGCGGCTTCATGACATCGTCCGAACCGGGCTCTGAATAATTCCGTCAGTTCGACGAATATCGTTGCCTTTCAGCTTCCATTTCGGCCAACCAGTCTTTGTCCGCATCACGGATCGCATTTTCGTCGCGGAGCCGATTGGCGATCTCGATCGCCTTGCCGATCTCCCACCGAGCGGCGCCGGCGTCGCCTCTTTCAAACAACGCTTCTGCCGAGAGACGATACGACATCGCGAGATCGTAGCGATACGTTGTCGATTTCGGGTCAGCTGCGGCGATCGGAGTCAGAATTTCAGTTGCCTTTCGTAAACCGACGAGCGCTCGGTCAAACTGCTTCAGCCGAATCAAAGCACGCGAACGCTCGGTTTCGTAGATTGCGATGTTCCGGAGGTACTCGGTGTTTTTGGGTTCTTTTGCAGAAAGCTTTTCCATTGCTCCGATTGCCTCGTCAGCATGCGGTACGGAGTCGGAATGGCGCCCTGCAAGCCGCATCGCGCGCGCGGCGTTGAAGTACGAAATCGCCAGATCGTACCCGACGACTCCGTTCTCCGGTTCCCTTGCGAGCGCCGCTTTTGGAAAGTCGATCGTCGGAACGCAAGTCTGGACAGCGTTCGGGCCGTCGCGCTTGTCGATGTAAAGTTCGCAGAATATCGAGTTTGTCAGCCAAACGCTGCGCTGGACACGAAAGTCGTCCGGAAAATCCTTGATCAATTGACGATTGATCTCAACCGCTTGGGTCAGTCCCTCGATCCCGCCCGGGTAATCGCCGAGTGTTCCTTTGGCCTTGCTCATGATCCGGAGCAGGCGCGTCATCGTTTTCCGGAATTCGGGATTCTGAGGCTGCTCGCGCTGAAGCTGATCGATGATCGCCCTCGCCTCTTCAAACAAACCGATTGCCTTTTCGGTTTGCGAGTTAAAAACCGGTATCGCACCGAAATCGATGAGCAGCACCGCCAAACGGTTCCGGGCCTCCGCGGATTCAGGCTGGGCGGCGACGAGTTCGCGGCGCAGACCGAGGCCGCGTTCGAACATCGCTTCGGCCTCAAGCGTCTGGGAGAGGTTCCAATGTGTCCGCGCCGCGGTGTAATAATTGTTGGCGAGTTTCTCTTTCGCCGATATATCTCCGGGCTTCGCCGCGAATACGGCTTCACGCAGGCCACGCGCCTTGCGATAGCTTTCGAGTCCGGCTTCGGTATTTCCAAGGCTTGAATTATTGAGCGCGCCCTGAATGTCGCCGATCTTTTCATAGGCCGTCGCAAGTTCTGCCAACAGTTCAAGATCGTCTGCGGCCTCTGCCGAAAGGCCGTCAAGATACTCCAGCGCATTGCCGACGATCTTTTCGCGCGCTTTCAATGACCCTTCCAGATTTTCAATCTCGGGGTAAACATCGAACAGGTATGAATTTGCGAGTTTCCGGACATCGTTGAAGCGCTTTTCGGCGCGTGCCCGCTGAAGCTCGGCAACCCGCGCCTGCCAGACAGTCGAAACAATCCCGGCGATCAGCGTCAGCAAAATCGCGGCGGCCGCCGCCACCGCCACCGCGTTGCGTTTGACGAACTTGCGCGCCCGATACCCGACTGTCTGGGGCCGCGCAGTGATCGACAAACCGAGCTGATGCCGGCGAATATCCTCAGCCATCGCTTCCGCCGACAAATATCGCCGTTCAGGCTCTTTCTGCAACGCCTTGAGCACGATCGTGTCGATGTCGCCGAGAAGTGCTTTTGAAGAAACAGGCGCCGACTCGGGAACCGTGACCGATTCGTTCTGTTGGGTAGTATCCGCGTCAACCGCGATCGTTTTGTCGTCACTATACGATTGGCGATATCCAAAGCCCGAAACGACGGATGAGGGGCGCGGCGGTTCCAGTTCGACAACTGCTTTGAAAATCTCCTTAAGATTGCTCTCGCTCGACTCAAACGGCCGGCGGCCGCTGAGCAATTCGAAGAGAATCACGCCAAGGCTGTAAATGTCGGTCGCCGTCGTGACGCTGCGCCCCTGCAACTGTTCGGGAGATGCGTAATTCGGCGTCATCGCGCCAAGACTCGTAACCGTTCCGGCCTGCAATCCGGGATCATTGTTTGAGATGATCTTTGATATCCCAAAATCGAGGAGCTTCGGTTCTCCGTCCGAGTTGACGAGAATATTCGAGGGTTTCAAATCGCGGTGCACGATCAGGTTTCGATGCGCGTAAGCAACGCCGGCACAGACTTTACGAAAGAGTTCGAGGCGTGCATCGACGGCAAGTCGATGAAGGTCACAATAACGATCGATCGGCAGCCCGTCGACGATTTCCATCGCCAGGAACGGAATCTTGTCGTCTGTCGTTCCGGCATCAAGCAACCGGGCGATGTTCGGATGTTCGAGCGAAGCAAGGATCGCGCGTTCCTGATTGAATCTCCGGCGCAAAGCCGGTGTATTCATTTCGCGCCGAAGCAGTTTAAGTGCAACGCGTTGCTCAAACTCTCCGTCAGCGCGTTCAGCCAGAAAGACGGTTCCCATCCCGCCTTCGCCGATCTCCGAAATGATCCGGTACGCGCCGATTTCCCTTCCGGCGAAATCGTTCTGATCCCGATCTTCGAAAAAATCTACGGCCAAGTCCAACGCCGACACACCGATTCCGTCACCGGTCGTCTTTTCGAACTCGAGCAACGACTTTACCTCGGCGCGGATCGCGGGTTCCAGTCCGTCAAGCACCCGCATTCTGGAATCGGCGTCGAGTTCCGACACTTCGTCGATCACCTTTTTTACAGTTTCCCACTTCTCAGGATCCATCGATTTTGTTCCCATCCTTGTTTCTTAAAGCGGAAAATCGACAGGTAGCCTGCCAATCCATTTTCAAACCCTGATACTTTCTCAAGTGCGGCTTAGTTCCCGAAGCAGCCAGAGTTGCGCGGAACGCCATTCGCGCGCAACGGTGCGTTCCGAAATCTCAAGCGATTGCGATATCTCTGAGTTGGTTAGGCCGCCGAAAAAGCGCATTTCGACGATTTGCGATTGCTTTGAATCGAACGCGGCGAGCCGATCGAGCGCATCATTGACAATGAGGATCGTCTCGGCGCGTTCCTCGACCGGGACGTCGACATCATCGATCGAAAGCCTTACTCTCCCTGAGCCTCGTTTGGCGGCTGAATGCTGACGGGCATGATCGACCAGAATCTGCCGCATCAGGCGCGCAGCAATCGCAAAGAAATGTCCGCGATCCTGCCAATCGATTCCCGAAACATCGGCGAGTTTGAGAAATGCTTCGTGCACCAGCGCGGTCGGCTGCAGTGTGTGATCGGATCGCTCCCGTGACATGCAGAAACGGGCTTGCCGTTTCAATTCGTCATAAACGTAGGGCATCAGGCGTTCGGGCGCGCCCGAGTCGCCGGCCTTCCATTCATGAAGGATCCGGGTCACCTCGGATTTTTGCGTGGAATTCATGCGACGTTCTTGGAACGGATTCTAAGCCAGGAATGGCCAAAAACAAAGGACTCGGACCGCATTCCACGCAATTTCGCGAGAGCGTCGGTGTAACGTTGGCAGACTTTGGAATGCGATTTCGCATTTGAAGGCAGATGGAAAATTCAAAACCCGATTCAAGTGGAGGAAACATGAAATCAGTCTGCAACCTGCTCCGAACAAATCTGATGATTATCGCGGCTTGCTGTGTCCTGTTCGCCGGGGCGGCAAGCGTACCGGCGAACACGCCGCCGGGGCTCTTCCGATCGGTGATCCGCGCCGGATCGCCGGAATCGCCGCAGCAATTCGAAACCGATTCCCAACGGAAAGAGCGGGTAATCGACCTGCTGACGTCGAAGGCCGGCGGCGGCCCGGTCCGCATTATCGTTGGATTCCGGCTCGACGGGTATCAACCCGACGGACTTCTCTCAGCAAGAGAAAGCAGTGACCAACAAAAGGCGATTCGCGATGCAACGCAATCATTGATCGCGCGCTTTCAATCCTTCGGTGCATCGAATTTCGATGAATTTCAGTTCATTCCGTTTTTGGGTCTTGAAGCGACGGCCGAAACGCTGGCAGAGATCCGGAAATCACCTGAAATCACCTTCGTTCAGGAAAGCGTTTCACAAGTTCCGATGTTGGTGGAGAGTATTCCGCTGATCGGCGGAAGTCCGTTCGGCGGATCGTCCGGCGGGACTTTCGGCGGCTTTTCAGGGCTTGGCCGAACGATTGCGGTACTTGATTCCGGGGTCGCCAAGAATCATCCGTTTTTCAACAACCGCGTTGTTTCCGAGGCATGCTTTTCAAAGAACACGCCGACGAACACAAGCTATTGTCCGGGGGGCGCCGACTCATCCACCGCCTCCGGTTCCGGCGTCAATTGCGACGTCAACGTCATCGCCGACTGCAATCACGGAACACACGTTGCCGGCATTGCTGCCGGCGGAAATCCGGCGATCGTCGGCAACGGCGTGGCGCGCAATGCAAATATCATCGCGATACAGGTTTTCTCCCGGTCGACCGACTGCGGCGGCGGCACGTCACCGTGCAACCGCTCGGATCTGAACGACACTGTCAAAGGTCTCGAACGAGTTTATGCATTGCGAACCACCTTCAACATCGATGCCGTGAATCTGAGCCTTGGCAGCGGTCAGTACTTCAGCAACTGCGACACCGAACATGCGTTTTACAAAACCGCGATCGATCTGCTCCGTTCGGCCGGAATCGCGACGATTGCCGCATCGGGAAACAACGGCTATACGAATTCCCTTTCCGCGCCGGCGTGCGTTTCAACCGCGATCAGCGTCGGATCAACTCACGACGGAAGCGCGGGCTTCCCCGACGTCGTCTCCGACTTTTCAAACAGTGCGATGTTTTTGAGTCTTCTCGCACCAGGTGAAGTAATCACGTCCGCTCATCCGAACGGCAGCTACTCTGACTCGCAGGGCACCTCGCAAGCCGCGCCGCACGTCACCGGAGCATGGGCCGTTATCCGTCAGAAGTTTCCGTCGGACACGATCGATCAGGTACTGACGCGGATCAAGTACGGTGGTGTGGTGATCATTGATCCGGAAAACGGGATCGGAAAGCCGCGTTTGCGGCTCGACACCGCGTTGAACACTTCAAACGTTGATCCGTGCGGCTCGGCTGCGCCGATCAGCCTCGGACAAACGGTCAACGGAACGATCGTCAACGGCGATTGTCTTCTGACTCCGGGCCTGCGAGCGGACCGTTACAACTTTTCCGCGAACCAGGGCCAGCAGATCGCGATCTCGCAAACCTCGGCGGCTTTCAACTCGTTCGTTTATCTAAGCGATTCCGCCGGGAACGTCCTCGCGTCAGACGACAATGGCGGCGGTGGCGTCAACTCGAGGATTCCGGCCGGCAGCGGATTCTTCACAATCCCGGCGACGGGAACTTATTACATCACCGCCGCGTCACTGACTTTGGGCACAGGCAACTACGCGCTCAATCTGACAGCCGGCGCCGGATGCAATTTCACGATCAACTCAAGCGGACAGAATGTTCCGGCCGCGGGCGGAAACGGATCCTTCAACGTGACCACAGCCGCCGGTTGCAACTGGTCGGCGCAAAGCAACGTTGCATGGATCACGACCACGTCGACGGGCTCCGGCAACGGAACGGTGAACTTTACCGCGGCCGCCAATCCGACGTCCACGCAACGCGTCGGAACAGTCACCGCCGGCGGACAGACGCACATCGTGACCCAGGCCGGCGTTGCAGCCACTGCCGCCCGATCACCGTTCGATTTCGACGGGGACAACCTCTCCGACCTTTCGATCTTCCGCCCGTCGGTCGGAGAATGGTGGATTCGGAGATCGTCAAACGGGAGCAATTTTGCGGCCCAGTTCGGAATTTCGAGCGACCGTATCGTTCCGGGTGACTTCACCGGCGACCAAAAGTCAGATATCGCGATCTTCAGAGCGTCAACCGGGACCTGGTTTGTATTGCGCAGCGAGAACTCGACGTTCTATTCATTCCCGTTCGGTTTGAGTACCGACACACCGGTTCCGGCAGATTATGACGGTGACGGAAAAACGGACGCCGCCGTCATGCGATCGTCCTCAAACACGTGGTTCATCCAGAAGTCGGGCGGAGGCATCGATACCATCGGTTTCGGATCGGCGGGCGACAGACCTGCGTTCGCGGACTATGACGGCGACGGCAAGTCGGACATTGCGATTTACCGGCCTTCCAACGGCCAATGGTGGATTCGAAGGAGTTCAAACGGCACCGTTTTTGCCGCAACCTTCGGACTGTCGACCGATCGGCCGGTTCCGGGAGACTTCACCGGCGACGGGAAAGCCGAAATCGCGTTCTTCAGGCCGTCGACCGGATTTTGGTTCATCCTTCGGAGCGAGGATTCAAGCTTTTATTCATTCCCGTTCGGAGCCAATGGTGATCTTCCGGTTACCGGTGATTATGACGGTGACGGCCGGCGCGACGCAGCGGTATTCAGACCGTCGAATTCGACCTGGTACGTCAATCGCTCGACCGCCGGTACGCTGATCCAAACATTCGGATTCCCGACCGACCTTCCGGTACCGAACGCGTTTGTGCCTTGAGGAGAAAGTGCATAGTGCATAGTGCATAGTGCAGAGTGCAGAGTGTAGGGTGCATAGTGCCGGGTGCATCGCTGTGGATAGTGCGACGTATTGAACTCAGCACTCAGCACTCAGCACTCAGCACTCAGCACTCTGCACTCTGCACTCTGCACTCTGCCCTCTGCCCTCCGCACTCCGCACTCTGCACTCAGCACTCAGCACTCAGCACTATGCACTCTGCACTCTGCACTCTGCACTCCGCATTGCTATTCGACTTTGACGAAATCCGTTCCGGTGCGTCCGAAGGTTTCGGGATGATACATCTCCTCGGCTTTTGCCGGCGGGACGACGAATTCTCCGGGCGTCGTCGCGCGGGCGACGTAGCTGTAGTTGTAAACGCCTTCCCAGAGCAACGACGCAAACGCTTCGGCCCGTTCATCTCGGAAGTTCTGGTGTTCGAACCAATACTGCCGCCAGTAATACCAGCCGCGACCGTAGCTGCGCGAACCGTATTCGACGACCGACGTGTTGCCGTTGTCGCCGGGAATTGATTCGGTCGTCGCGAGCGCCGGATTGAGAATCTCGAGCCCGGCCGGCAAATTGTCGACCAGCGCCACGTGATATCTCCGGGCCTGCGCGACCATCGTCAGCCGGACGCGGACGCGTGCTCCTGATCTGATCGTCCAGCCGCCGTCCGGATTCTGTTTGACGTCATTCGGATCATCGACCGCCTCGTATTTTCTGAGCACCGTGAAACCGTAATCGGCGGGCTCGAGTTTCAGATTTTTCGGCGCGTACTTCATTCCGATGCGGTAATAAAGGCGGCCGGCTCCCTGTTTGTCGAGAATCAGATTCGACGTCCCGCCCTGTTCGACCAGATACGACATCGGGATATCGAGCTGGTTCGAATCGATCGATCGGCCCTTGAATATCTGCTCACCGGCGTAGGCGTTGCCGAGCCAGACGCGCGACACGAAGTCCGGCGTGACTTTCTCGTAAGCGTTGAAATATTTGTCGAGCGCGAGCAGGATGAAAACGTTCTCCTGCGTGTTCGACCAAGCGCCCTTGGTACGGTGCGCGAGCAATCCGCGGACGAGTTTCGGGATCAGGTCCTCAACGCTGACACCACCCGACTGGCGCGATCTGATCAGCGCTTCGAGCAACACGCCGTCGGCGCGCCGGTTCGAGTGCATGATGAGCCACGCGCCGTCGCCGTAATCCGTGACGAAATTCGCGGTCGCCGCGGTTTCCGTCGTCCGATTGAGCAAAAAGCGCTTGATCGCTTCAACTTCAACGGCCGATCCCGGATCGGTGCCGATCACCGAAAGAATCCAGCCGATAGCCTCGAACGGGAGCTTTTCAAGCGTCGCTTCCTTGAGCAGCGCTTTGGCCTTCGCGACGTCCTTGTCGCCGAGCATGTCGCGAATATAAAGCGCGTATGCCGAGATCGTCCAACGCACTTCAGGTGAACGGCGATGCCACTCGTCAAAGCGCTTTTCAACGTCCTTAAGATACGGCTTGGTCCGTTCGATCATACCGTCCGGAACCTTGTAGCCCTTTGACTTCGCAAGCGCAAGCGCATGCGCAACGTGAATCGTCAGGAACGGATATTCGTAACGCTCGCGGCGCTGCGACCAAAGGCCGAAGCTTCCGTCGCTGCGCTGACGGCCTTTGAGAATCTCAACGTCCCGCGCGAAACTGGCGTCGAGCGCCTCTTTTGTCGGAAAATCCTTCGATTTGAATGCCGAAAGCACGTCCCGAAGCGCGGCGATCGAGATCATTCGCGACGAAATCTGCTCGGAACATTCAAATTGATAGCGATACAGGTAGATGAACGCATCGGTCAGTTCCTGCAGTTGCGTCGAACTCGTCGTCACCTCAAGCCCGCCGAACTGCGGATAAACGTCGCCTGGCGTCTGAACCGGTTGGAAGACTGCGCCGTTGGCATCGGTCGTGCCATAAGTTGCAAACGCCTCGGTCGTCGCCGGAGTCCACACCGGCAGACTGATCTCCGCCGCATCGGACCATTTTCCGGAACTCACCGCGATCTGAAAACGCGCCGTGCCCGCTTTTTCGGCGGCGACCGGGAAACGGACCTCGGCACGGTCGTTGGCCTTGATGATGACGCGTTTACCGGATTCGCCGGAGAGCGTCGCGTTTGTCGCGCGGACCGCGACATCGACCGCCATGTCTTTGTCGGTTTGGTTCTGAACGACGACCGGCAGTTCGATTCGATCGCCGAAGTTCATAAAGCGCGGCGCCGACGGACGAACCATCAGCGGCTGGCGCGCGGTCAGGTTCGATTCGCCCTTGCCGAACCGGCGACCGGTATCGACCGAAACCGCAGTGATCCGGTATCGGGTAAGATTGTCGGGCAGTTTGACGGCGACCGTCGCTTTACCGTTCGAGTCGGTCATGACGCGCGGTGCGAAAACCGCGAGTGCGTCAAAATTCGTCCGAAGGTTGATCGGCGCGTTCGATGATTCCTCCTGCTTTTCCCGGTCCGTCATCGCCATTTCGGCAACCATCGGTTCGGCACGTCCGGCAACCGACGCTTTCATCGCCGGACGGAGCTTTCGGTCGTCGCGAGACTGCGTGTTCGAAGCGCCGCCGACACGATCGACCTCGTCGTTCTCGGCCTGCGGCTTGATGTCCTGCGGATTCGCGAGCAGCAGATCCTTTCGTGAATGGAAATCGCTGACGCCGTTTCCGCGCTGACCGTAAAACGCTGCCAGCGGATCGCCGATCGAATAACCGGCAAGCGCCAGAACGCTTTCGTCAACGATCACCACGGCAACTTCGGAATTGGCCACCGGCTCGCCGTTAACATCAGTCACTGCAACATTTACATTTGTCTTGCCGCCGGGCTCGATCGAGCTCGACTCGGGCTCGGCCGAGACGACAAGTTTGCGCGAATCGGTCGAGATCGGAAGATTGATCTGTCCAGTCGCAAACGCCGGACGCGTGGCGAGCTTTTCGTCGAGCTCGCCTTTTTCATTCGGGCGCGGCGCCGCGCCGACAAGATCGACCTGCGCATAAATATTCGGCAGGTATTTTTCGTCAAGCGGAACGCGCAGCGTGACCGACGTGTCCTTGATCGAAAAACGCTCGGTCTTGACGATACCGCCGCGGCGCAGTGTGAGCACGCCTTCGGCTTGCGGGAACGGCGAGATGACGAGCAATTCGGCGGTTTCGCCGGCCCGGTAATCCTTCTTGTTCGGGATCAACTGAGCTTCTTCCTGCTCGACATTCCGTTTCGGCGGCGTTTTTCCGCCCGGCACCCAAATCGTGAATTCGCTCTCGTTCCAGCGTTCGCGATCGTCCATGACACGCGCCGTGATCCGGTACTGGCCGCCGTTTTTGGCGACGAAATCGCAGGCTTGCGGTTTGTCGGCAAGCGACTTTACGGAGCAGGTCTGTTCATCGATGACCTTTTCGATCCAGGCTCCATTTTCGAAAACCCAGTTTTTGAGCACCGCCTTGAGCGCGACGTCCCGGCCGCCGATCAATTTTCCGTCAAGATCGGTGACGATCGATTCGATAGTCATCTTTTCATCTTTCTGGACGAACGTTCGCGGCGTTTTGATCCCGACATAAAGATCCGCCGGATGAACCAGCAGCGATGTCGAACTTGACCAGGTCTGCCGATTGACGTCCTGAACCGCGGCGCTGGCGGTTATCGAATACGGCCGCGCGGGTCTGACCGACTCAAAATCGACCTTCAGAAGATGCTTTCCGGAGGCGTCCGTGACACCCTTGAAAGTCTGCGTGACCGGGTTTCCATAAGGTCTGTAGCCGCCGTCGAAATCGTCGTAACCGCGACCGATGCGCCACCACGGAACCCATGTGCCAAAAGTGAAATCGTCACGGTTCGGCGGTGTATAACTGGTCGGTGTCGCGGTTACGGTCCAATTTGTTTCCGCGTTTCCGAGCCCGCCGCCGGCATAGTATTTCGCTTCGACACCAAACATCGCCTGTCCCATCACAAAATGCGGACCTTCGGTTTCGACCTTTGCCTTGACCTCAAATTCCGGACGCCTGAATTCCTGTATCTGAAACTGATGATATTGGGTATAGCCGCCCGAGGTCGACATCTGCACCGTTGCCGCACCGAGATTGACATTGTCGGCGAGCTTGAATTTGAAATCGAAGGCGCCGAACGCATTGAGATCGGCCGATCCTTTTCCGATCTCGTTGCCGCGCGCGTCACGGACGACGTACGTCAGATTTTTCCCCGCGGCATCGCCGAGCGGCTGGATATCGCCGAGCTTTCCGCCCTCGTACCGGCGGATGTAACCCTTGACGGACACCTCTTCCTTCGGCCGATAGAGCTTGCGGTCGTCGAAGACGAACCAGGTCATCGCGTCGCTGTACGGTTTTTTGTACCAATTGCCGTATTCGTTCCAATAGTATTCGGAGTTTTCCGGCATGAACGCGACGTCGCGGCCCTTTTTCGCGATCAGCATGTTCTGCACTTTCTGTGACTGCGTTTCGGGAAGAGGAAGCCGCAGAACGCCGCTTTCGCCGGTGACCGGACCGATCGCGGCTGCGATCGTTTCGGTTTCGGTGATGGTTCCGGATTCGTCGACCGACTCGATCTCAGCGCTCGGGCCGCGGGAAGAGACGAGGCTCTTAAGCCAATCCCACCACGACTCTTCAACGGGTTGTGTGTTTTCCGCAACGCCGGACGGGTTTTTCCCGTTCGGAAAGATCGAAAGCTCGACACCCGATAATGGCTTGCCGGTCTTCAGATCGGTCGCGAAACCGACCAGCTCTTCGTTATCGACAAATGCGTCGAGACCGATCTGCGTCGACTGCGCCCAAACGGTGATTTTTGAGCGATCGTATTTGTCGCGCCTGATCGCCGGTTCGACTTCGACGATCGCATTGCCGAATCCGCCGTTGAGCGCTTCGGACAGATCGATCCGCGTTTCGACCATTTCATCGGGTTTTGCCGCAACCTGGACGACTTTGTCAACGACCAGTTTCCCCGGAACTTTCGGCCGTTTCTGCTCATCGTAATACTGATAGCGCATGTAGTTACGGAAAAGCTCCCAATCGTTGAGCCCGACCGAGTAGATCCTGACCTTTACCGACGGCATGTTCGTCGAAAAGATCGAATATGTCTGCTTCGCCGTCGGGTCGAGGATCGTGAACGTTCCGCCCTGAGAATAAAGGTTTGCGGGCGCCGATCCGACAACCATCGAGGCGGTTCCCGGCGCGACCAGCGACTGGCCGAAAACATCCTTGATCCGGGTATCGACCGTAACCTTGTAGGTCGTCTTCCCCTTTTTGTAACCGCTGAAATAAATGAAATTACCGGCCGGATAAATGTTCAGCCCATCGACCGGGGGACTGATCGAAACCATGTCCTTCGTAAACGTCGACGCATCGATCGGATTCGTAAACTGAATGAACCAGTTCTCGAACGGTGAGCAGTTCTTATTACCCTGCCAGCCGCAGTGGCCGGTGACGAATTTCATCGCTCCGTAGGTTCTGAACTCGTATGCCTGGTCTTTGACGGTCGTCAACGGACCCTCGGCCGACGGCGATCCTTTCGGCACGACGACACGGATCGCCGAGTCTCCGGGAAGCGCGTCGGCGGTCAGTCCCTCATTGGTGATCGCCCGAAACGCCATCCACCGCTTCGGCGCCGCCGCCTTTACGTAATACGCGAGACTTGCGTCGGCTCCGACTTCCTCCGGCGTCGCGAGACGGATCGCGAGGGGCCGTCCGCCGCCGGTCACTTTGATCGCTTTGAGCATCGCTTCCGGATTGATC
>JBGASE010000236.1:0-4380 GCA_044229875.1 Pyrinomonadaceae bacterium
CAGGTCGAAGACTATATTCTTCCCCAAATTGAGGACGTCGAAAAGGCCGCAAGGGATCTGGTTCGGTATTGATCGTACGGAAATCGGTTTTGGGATTTGAAGCGCTCAACTTGGGCCGTTTTACTAGGAATACTTACCCAATTATGGCTTTGATTCTATTGGAAGCTGTGTTAACCTTCGGCCGTTCGAACAAAGAAATTCGCAATCTCATGGTATGACAGCAGAAATCGCAATCATGAACAAACACGCGGTCGCGCTCGCAGCCGACAGCGCGGTCACAATCAGGAACGGCGATCGATCGAAGGTGTATAACACAAACAAGCTCTTCATGCTATCGAAGTTCGATCCCGTCGGCGTGATGGTCTACGGCAATGCTGAACTGATGGGCGTTCCTTGGGAGACTATCATTAAGTCTTATCGCCAGGAATTGAAAGATCGGTGTTTTGATCATTTACATGGGTATGGTGAAAATCTGATCGAGTACCTTGAAAACAACCGAGCGTTTTTTCCTAGAGAGGTACAAGCTGAGTCGGGTCATGAGTCTATCAGGCGAGGTTTGTCGATCATCAGAGCTCGAATTGATGAGGGTGTTGAAGAGATTATTCATCGGAAGCGAGCGATTGACGATGCAGAACTCGTTGAAGTTGTCACACAAGCAATCGAAAGAGCGTATTCAAGGGTTGATGATTCGACGGAGATACCTACTGGGGGCGATTTTGCCTCGGAGGTTGAGTATGAGTTCTCGGATTTTATTGAGACTGAGGTCAAAAACATTTTTGGAAAGCTTCCAATCTCAACGGATTTGCATTTGAAGTTGAAATCGTTTTCAGTTGGACTTTTGTTTAAGCTTTTGCCAATCAACCCCGAGTCTGGACTCGTGATTGCTGGCTTTGGGAAGAACGACTTTTTCCCGACCCTTTTATCGTATCGAATTCAAGGAGTCATTTGTGAACGACTGAAGTTCATTGCACGGGACCCAGTTCAAACCGATTGGAACGAGAGGGCGATTGTGATCCCATTCGCCCAGTCAGAAATGGTTGAGACCTTTATGGACGGAATCGATCCGAAACTTCAAGATGAAGTTTACAGATATCTTCGGAAGTTGTTTGGAGAGCAGTATCCCGAGCAAGTTTCGAAGGCATTTGGAGGCAACAAAGCTAAAACCGCAATAATCAAAAAGAAACTTGAGGACGTCGGAAACGTATTAGTTGACGGGTTGATTAAACAAATAGACGAGCACATGCAGAAGCAGAATTCACACCCAGTTTTAGAAGCAGTCGAGTTCCTACCAAAGGAAGAATTGGCAAGTATGGCTGAGTCGCTCGTAAATCTTACGTCATTTAAGAGGCGAGTGACGCTGGAAACGGAAACTGTTGGAGGCCCAATTGATGTGGCTGTTATTTCGAAAGGTGACGGTTTTATTTGGGTTAAGCGAAAACACTATTTCGACGGTGAGATCAACAGACAGTTCTCTGCCAATTATTACCGTTGATTTTACCAGGAGGAGATGATGTCAACCAAAGAACGAATCAAGAATTATTCCTACGACGAATACTTACGTACCTTCTTTCCGAATTCGTCAGCGCGAAGCGACCTGAGCGATACCGACTCGGCCTTGAGCCAGCGGCTTGCTGCGAAATCGCTTGAAACTTTACGAAATGCACTAAAGAAAGAACAGGAAGGATCGGGACTCCAACGAGATCGCAAACGGCGAGTTAGAATCGTCGATCCGAAGTGATGACGTCCGAGGTGGACCTTCTATGGGAAAAGAATCGATTTTTAGGCCTGGTGCTCTGATAAGGTTTTGAGTATTTGAATGTATGAAACGCCGGACTCGTCCCGCGGGAATTTCCAATTGATCAACCATCGAATCGTGCGTTAAGCGAATGGTGGTAGCGGCAATCGATGCGCCATTTCCGAGGCTCGCCCTATTTGCTGGGCCTTCGTGTTTTTCGGCGACCAGAACCTAGCTACATTTCGCGTAATTCGGCGGCGTTCCTCAGTCACGACGATTCTCAACACATTGCAACGCCGCCGTTGGAGTGGGCGAGAGCGGAATTCGAAAGCGCGCGGCGGCAACACATCGATCCAAAATTTCAAAATCCGAAATCCACGATCCCTTTGCGACGATTCCTCATCCGTGGGAAAATCCCAGATATGAAAAGGGTCATTTTTCTGATCGCCGCAATTTTCGCGTTTTCGTTAACCTGTCTTCCGCAGGACTCCGTGACCAATTCGGTCCGTGATTGGCGTAAATCAAACGAGCATCGGCTTTTGCGCGATTTCGTCGGTTTGCTGTCGATCCCGAACGTCGCTTCGGACACGGCGAACATCAATCGAAATGCCGAGTTCATCGCGTCCGAAATGGAAAAGCGCGGACTCAAGCCGCGACTTCTCCGAAGCAGGAATCCAGCCGCGGCGCCGGTGGTTTACGGCGAATTCAACACGGCGGGCGCGACCCAAACGGTGATCTATTACGCTCATTACGACGGTCAGCCGACGAATCCGGCGGACTGGACCGGAAGTGATCCGTGGCAACCGGTGTTGCGTAACGCGCCGATCGACAAGGGCGGCAAGCTCGTTGCGATCCCGAAAGACGGCGAACCGATCGATCCCGAGTGGCGGCTCTACGGGCGCTCGACGTCCGACGATAAGGCCGGCGTGTTTGCGATCCTCGCGGCGCTCGACGCGTTGCGCGCAAAAGGAATCGCCCCGACCGTGAACATCAAATTCGTCTTCGAAGGCGAAGAAGAAGCGGGATCCGATCATCTGGCCGAAATTCTCTCGGAAAACCGCGAACTTCTGAAGGCCGACGCTTTCATCGTCTGCGACGGTCCGGTTCACCAGTCGGGCCGCAAGCAGGTCGTTTTCGGCGTTCGCGGTGTGGTTTCGGCCGCGCTGACGCTTTACGGCGCGAACCGACCGCTTCACTCCGGACATTATGGCAACTGGTCGCCGAATCCGGTACTTAATCTGTCGCGGCTGATCGCGTCGATGAAGGACGCGAACGATCGCGTCACGATTCCCGGCTGGTATTCGGACGTCGAGCCGCTCGGCGCCGCCGAACTTGCGGCAATCCGCGCGGCACCGAAATATGATGCGGAACTCAAAAAACAGCTCGGACTGGCCCGGACGGAAGGCAAGCTGACGCTGCTTGAGTCGATCAACCAGCCGTCGCTCAATGTCAACGGCATCAAATCAGGCGATGTCGGCGCTCTGGCGCGAAACGTCATTCCCTCGGTCGCCGAAGCGTCGATCGATCTTCGGCTCGTGAAAGGCAACGATTATCGTCGGCAAGTCGAAAAATTGCGGAAGTTCATCGTTTCAAAGGGTTTCTACGTGATCGATCGCGAGCCAACCGATGACGAACGATTGAAATATCCGCTGATCGCGAAGTTCGTCGCCGGAAAAGGCGGATACAACGCGCAGCGGACGCGGCTCGATCTTCCGATCTCAAAACGCGTGATCGCGGCTGTTGGACGCCAATCGGATCAAGGCCCGGTGATCATGCCGACGCTCGGCGGAAGTCTTCCGCTATCGATCATTTCCGAAACGCTCGGAATTCCGACGATCACGGTGCCAATCGCGAACTATGACAACAATCAGCATGCCGAGAATGAGAACATTCGTTTGCAGAATCTGTGGGAAGGAATCGAGGTTTACGCGGTTCTGATGACGATGTGACGGAATTATGACGTGCCGAACGCCCGGTGAAACGTGACTTCGCCTGTCGGGAAACGACCGTCGAAAGAAATTGCCTGAAAGTACTCAGCCGGGAACTCGGGATATCGCAACGATTCGACGTTCCGGAAGCCGAACCTGAAATAGAACGAGGGATTGCCGACGAGCACGCATCCGGCACCGCCTGATTTTTTCAGCAGTTCGAGCACTGCGTTCATCAGCGAACTTCCGATCCCGCGTCGTTGAAAATCGGGTTCAACCGATATCGGTCCAAGCCCGAACCAGCCTTCGGATCCGTCTGAGACAGACACGGGCGAGACCGCGACGTGACCGACGACGCACCCGTCAAGTTCGGCGACCAACGAAACCGACAGCGCGCCCGCTCGACGAAGTTCGCGAATGATAAAATGTTCGGTTTGATTGCTATGCGGATGGTCCCGGAACGCCGCGACCGTCACCGCCTCGATCGCGCAGGAATCGGATGATGTTTCAGGTCTGATGTTCGGTTCGGTCATTGTTGATTTCCTACTTCGCACGTTTCACGCCTGAAGGCGTAACTCTAACTCACGCCTTCGTCGTGTTGATATCGACCTTGATCGAACGCCATTTGCCCTGGCTGAAACGCCAGACCGACAGGACGCAGCGCGTGAAATGGCCGCAGAGAATCGCGAGCCAGATGTGCCACGGGCGGAGAACCGT
>JBGASE010000237.1:0-4369 GCA_044229875.1 Pyrinomonadaceae bacterium
AGTTCGCGAACCCGTTCCTGCGGCCGGAGACGATACTTGACGACGCCGAGCAATCGGTCTGCATCGTCGGCGAATTTACCGCCTTTGATCGCAACCGATTGCAGAACCTGATCCGCCTCGACATAAAGCGCTTCGGTCGCGACCGGATTCTGGTTCAGGCTGGCTTCACGGATCAGCGTCCGGCCGACAAGATATTCGGCGGTTTCCTGCCACGGCGACGCGGTATCGAGCGCGATTTCGGCAAATCGTTGCCGGGCGCCGCGGTAATCGAGCGCATAAAATTCGGCCGCTGCGATCTGATAAGCACGGTCTTTCTGTAGCCATTCGCTCAGCTCGGCCGACGGCGCGGCCGGGATTGATCTCCCGCTCGAACAATTGGCAAACACCTGATCCTGGGCTTTCAGCCAATTCTTGACGTCTTTGTCGTCGGATCCGTGCGACGCAACGCGATCGGAAAGCGTTTTGGTCGCCGTTTCAAAAGCATTGCGGGTGCAATTCGGGAAAAAGTCATAACCGCCCCAGGCCCGTTCGACATAGATGTCCGGCGTTTTTGCCTCATTCCCAACGACGCCTTTGCGGGCCGCGACCCACGATTTGACCGCGGTTTCGACTTCGACCGTGTCATCCGGGCCGCGGTTGTCGATTTCGGACTGCCAGAATTCGATCAATGCCTGTTGCTCGGAATCCGAAAATCCGCCGCCGGTCAGATATCGATAGGCCGCAAGAAGCACCATGCGGCGATATGTCGGCTTGACGATCCCGAGATTGCCGGAAGCAAAATCGCGGTATGGCGACTCCGGAGAGCGGTCGTTGTCAAACACCGGCGTCACATAGCCGGGGCCGCACGGAAATGCGTTGACGGTGATCGCGACCAGAACGAGGGCGGCGGCGAAAAATCGGGTGATGTTGAATTTCATCATTGTAGTCGTTCAATGTCGCGCGCTTCCCACGCGCTCGACTTGAAATAATAAATGCGCCGTTCGGGTTTGAGCGGCATTTCGATCGGTTCCTCAACCGCGAATCCGTAACTGCCGCGGCAAAGAGGAGCGCGCCAATCGTTTCCTTTCGATAAAAATGCCCGGATCCGATCTGAATCCGCGCCCATCACGAACGCCATCGGCACCGCTTCGTCGATCGGCAAATCGCCGAACCAATCGTCGCCGGCGCACCACGATGCAAGCGCGGTGATCGTCAGCGGAATCTCTGCCGGAACCGACCCACGGATATCGATGAGAAGCGACCGGTAAAAGTTGCGTTCGGAAACGGCCGCGTCAAAATCGATCTGAATCGATTTCACGTCGGGCAGTTCGAGCGTTCGCGAGACTAGATCGACGATCTTCCGGCGCTGTTCGGCGGAAAGTACCGGTCGCTTTTCGGCGCGCTTTACGGTCTCGATCCGCGTCACCGCGATCAGGTAAGTTCCGGCCGAAACTTCAAGCGGCTGGCGGCGCGGTTCAAAGACGACTCCGTCGGCTTCGAGCCTCAATGTCTGGGCGTGAAACGCGACGCCGAACCGCGCCGTGTCGAGAAACTTCAGATCCTCGCGGCGCTCCCACGCCCACAGGATCCGCGCCGGGACGCCGTTTGATCTGGACGGATCGATGACGCGTCCGCCGCACGAAATCTGCGTCGCCACGACCAATATCAGCACCCATACAATCGACTTGCGACGAACATCCACTCCCGCTGAATATACAACGTTTGAGCGCCGATTGACTAGAGTAAACCCGCTCTGTTTGCTATATTTGATAAAACTGAACCGCCATTCATTGGGCGGGCGTGAGAAAGACTATGATCGAACGTGAACAACTGGAAATGGACGTGATTTTCGTCGGTGCCGGTCCGGCAAATCTGGCCGCGGCATTGCATCTCAAAGCAAAAGTGCGCGAGCACGACGAGATGATCGAAAAGGGAATCAAAAGCGGCCGGAAGATCGGCGATCTTGAGGTTGCGATCGTCGAAAAAGGATCGTTTGTCGGCGCGCACATCCTCTCGGGCGCGGTCATGGATCCGATCGCGATCCGCGAACTGATGCCCGATTTCCTTGAGCAGGGTTGCCCGGTCGATTCGGCCGTTACGAGTGACGCGTTCTGGTATCTGACTGAAGGCTCGAAGATCAACGCGCCGATCGTTCCGCCGCCGCTCAAGAACAAGGGCAAGTACATCGTCAGTTTGTCGCGCGTCTGCGAATGGCTCGGCGAGCGGTGCGAGGCGGCGGGAATCAACATCTTTCCGGAATTTCCGGCGTCTGAAGTTCTTTACGACGCAGAGGACCGGGTCATCGGGATCCGGACGGCGGATCGCGGCATCGACAAGGAAGGCAAACCGAAAGGGAATTTCGAAGCCGGCGTCGATATCCTTGCGAAAGTGACGGTCCTCGGGGAAGGCTCGCGCGGATCGCTGACAAAACAGCTGACCAAAAGGCTCGGGCTCGACAAACCCGAAGATCCGCAGGTTTTCAGCCTCGGGGTCAAAGAGATCTGGGAACTGCCGGCCGGTAATTTTGAGGAAGGTAAGGTCGTTCATACACTCGGATTTCCGTCGGACACCGACACCTACGGCGGCGGCTGGATCTATGGAATGAAGGACAACAAGATCAGCATCGGAGATGTTACCGGACTCGATTACAAGGACCCGATGATCGATCCGCACGCCGAATTCCAGAAATTCAAATCGCACCCGGCGATCGCCGAAATCCTCAAGGGCGGCAAAATGCTCAAATACGGCGCGAAAACGATCAACGCCGGCGGCTGGTGGACGATGCCGAAGCTTTATGCGGACGGCGTTTTGCTGGTCGGCGAATGCGCCGCGTTTCTGAACGGGCAGCGGATCAAAGGAATTCATCTTGCAATGAAGGCCGGAATGCTCGCGGCCGAGACGATCGTCGGCGCGTTAGAACAAGAAGATTACACGTCGCACACGCTCCGCCATTACGACGAAAAGGTCAACATGAGCTGGATTTACGACGAACTCTACCCGGTCCGGAACTTTCACGCGTCATTCCAGTCGGGACGTTGGTCGGCGCTCGTCAACGGCGGCCTGCAATTCGTTACCGGCGGGCTTTCGTGGGGATTCATGCCGAAAGAGCATCACGTTGCCGGCCATGTTCGGATGGAGAAACTCGGATCGGAAGACAAATCGCGATACGCCGATCTGAAATTCGACAAAGTTGTGACGTTTGACAAGATCACCGACGTCTTCCACGCCGCGGTCGCGCATGACGAGGACCAGCCGGCGCATCTGCATATTCTCGACACCGAGATCTGCGCAACGCGATGTGCCGAAGAATACGGAAACCCATGCCAGCGCTTTTGCCCGGCCGCGGTTTACGAAATGGAACAAAACCCGTCGAGCGGACGCAAGGAGATCAAGGTCAGTTTCTCGAACTGCGTCCATTGCAAGACGTGCGACATCGCCGATCCGTACCAGATCATCAACTGGGTCACGCCGGAAGGCGGCGGAGGCCCGGATTACAAGGGAATGTAGGCGATTATTGGGCGACCGGCAGCAATTTATAGATCAGAACCCTCAGTGATTCCTGAAGAAAAAGCGCGAATTCGCCGCGCGACAAAACACGCGATTCGGTCTCCGGCTCTTCGAAATTGACCGGGATCGAATCGTCTCCGAAAAGCAGCCGCCACGTGAGGATCAGCTCACCGCGCCGGACGGCACTCCGCCCGTCGAATTCGTTTTTTTCGTCAAACAGAGAGACATTGTAAGTCCGCAGCAGGATCGTCATTGATTCGACGTAAGCCGCTTTCGGGTCGGCGAACTCGATCCGGTCAGTCGCCTTGATGCGTTTCGGGTTCAGGTCACGAAACCCGTTTCGCGGATCAACCTTGGCGGCAGCGGCCTGTTTTTGAAGAAAATCGAGCGTCAAACGCAATTGGTGCGCAAGATCGCCGCGCGACATCGGAAGATCAGGGTAATAATTCCGATCGCCGTATCCGAACGCAATCTTGTAATTGTCGGTCAGATCGAGGATCGCTTCATAGTAAAGCGATCCCTTTGCGATATCTTTGAATCCGTCGATCGTCGCCGGTGAAAAATATCGTTCATTCGGTGCCAGCGGGATGAAGTTGTAGCTAAGAACTCCGGTGATTGCGGTCGGACGTCCGTCGCACAGCGTCGGTGAGAACCTCGCTTTCATCGCCGCTTCGATCGCCGCCCCATGAAGTGCTTGATTTCCATCGATCTTTTCGATTTCGGCAACCCGCCCGGCGGCGTCGATCCTGACCGTTACTTCAACCGCTCCGCCGATTTTCGCGGTGCGCGCCTCGGCGGGAAATTTCGGCGCCGGCATCGTCTCAACCTTTCCGGGCAAAAGATTCGCGCATTTGGCCGCCGGCTCGGCGCGCGTTCTTGCATT
>JBGASE010000053.1:0-19822 GCA_044229875.1 Pyrinomonadaceae bacterium
ATCAGCGGGTTCACAAGCGAGGGCCGGCGTAACGTAAAATATTACGTCGTCAAAGACTTTGGCGAGAAATACTCGGAGGAAATCGAGCGACGGATCGGCGGGATCACGTTTCAGAACAACACGCGGATGGGCGCCGCGATCCGCCATGCCGCGGCAAAACTCGTCCGACAGGAATCGCGGACAAAATTGATGATCATTCTGACCGACGGCCGTCCGTACGATCACGATTACGGCGATGCCCGTTACGCTCGCGAGGACGTGCGCGAGGCGCTGATCGAGGCCAAAACGCACGGAATCACGCCGTTCTGCATCACGATCGATCGCGAGTCCGAGGCCGAATTACGCGATCTTTACGGCGATGTCGGCTACACGATCATCGACGACGTGCTGACGCTGCCGGAGAGAATGCCGAATATCTATCGCCGGCTGACGAGCTGACCCATGGAACTGATTGCTGAAATGAATCCGATCACGCTTTGGCTTGGAACGGTATTTCCAGCTGTGTTGGCGATGGTCGCTCTGATCCTTTTGATTTGCGCCGCATTCGACCTTTTGAAAGTCCAGAGGCTTCGGCGTTGGCCAGCCGCAAACGGCGTCGTCATCGCATCCGAAGTCATCAAACCCCACAAAAGCGGCTTCAAGCCGTGGATAACATATCGCTTTGAAGCGGCCGGACGGAGTTGCCAAAGCAACTATTTCTTTCACGGACAGCAGCATCTCGGCTACAAAAAGCCGAAAGCCGAGGCATTGATTGCTGATTTCTGTCCCGGCACTCCCGTGACCGTTCGATACGATCCGGACGATCCGCATAATTCAGTCGTCGTGATCCGCTCGATTGCCAGATACTACATTGTCGGAGCGCTTTCATTTTCGGCCGCCGGCGCCGTCTTCGCCGCGATCGCCTGGACGGTGTATTTCCTGACGCGCTGTTGATGGGCTTTCCGTCGCGATCGAGCCGATGCCGCGTCAATGTCGTAGAATCGCAGAAGGCACAGTGAGCCGGTGTGACTGATGACAGTTTGCGGCAAAACGGGTTATTGCATCGCCTCCCAAGCAGATTGGCCGGCGGTTTCTCCACATCGACGAAGTCATCGCTCGTCGTCGGGACCGGGTTCTATCCTGAGTAAATGAAATCAAGCTTTGAAAAAGACGGGTTTCTTCTGAGCTACCGCGAGGTCTGTCCGCCGGCCGAGGTGGCTCACCTTGCGTATTGCTTTATGGAATTCGCGGTCGTAAACGATTTGCCGGATCCGATTCCGCACGAGGTTTATCCGGACGGATGTATTTCAGTGATCTACCGCAGAAATCAGCGTCTCGGACTCGAAATGATTCTGTTGAAGGGACTTAGCCTGGAGCCTTTTTACACGCAGGTCTTCGCCGGCGATGTACACTGGGGCGTTCGACTCCTGCCGTCGGCCGCCGCTGCCGTCTTGCGATGCGATCCAACTGCGATCAAGACCCGACCGGTTTCGGATTCACAAGGACAACTTGACGTGACCTCGGGCCTCTTGGAAAAACTTCACGAGTGTGAAGACTTTTGCGAGGCGCAATCGGTTCTCACCGCGACGCTCTTGGGTCTGAATATCGCGCCGGAACAGATCGATCCCAGGGTTTCGGCGGCCGTCAAGTTAATTTCAGACACCAACGGAGAAGCTCGGGTCTCCGAAATTTCGCGGTCGATCGGAATCAGCCAAAGGCAGCTTGAAAGGCTTTTCAAAGAGTCTTCAGGCATCACTTTGAAGCAGTTCGCAAGACTTCAGAGATTTCGCGTGACGGCCAAGAACATCCTTGAGAACGATTTCACGTGGGCGACCCGATCGGCCGAAATGGGATTTGCCGATCAAGCACATATGAATCGGGAAATTTCATCATTGACCAATCATTCACCGAGATCATTTGAGCAGATCGTCAAGAAGATCGATCACCGTAATATTGTTGGTGACGAATCGACGCGGACCGAATGAGTTTTCAATCGAAATGATCCAAGTTTCGTTAAAATGTCGCAAAACTTCAAGATTTCGGCACTGAAAACCCGCAAGATGAGATTTGTTCATAAATTGTTTGACGGAGCTATGAAATCAATATGTTCAAAACTGCATTGCTGGCGGCGATTTGCGTTGTGATCGGTGTATCGGGAATTTCGGCACAAACCAAAGAGGAAATTGACGCGAAACGAACGGCCGAGATGAAAAAACTCGATGTTCTGGTCGGAACCTGGAAGGGATCCGGATGGGTGATGACGCAAACCGGCCGCGAGACCTCGAACATCACTGAGGTCTTTCAATTCAAACTTGGCGGGCAGATCGCGGTTGTCGAAGGACTCGGGCTCAGCAAAGACGTCAAAACCGGCGTCGAACGGAAGACGCATCAGGCATACGGCATCTTCTTCTACGACAAGGTGTCAGGAAAACTGAAATTTCGATACTACAAAGCCGAATCCGGCGAAGAAGGCGAAACTCTGATTCAAATTGTCGATAAAGGGTTCACTTGGGGATTTGACGTGAACGAAACAGGTTCAAAGGTGAAATTCACGATGCGCATCAACGAAATGGGTAATTGGCACGAGATCGGCGAATTCTCCCGCGACGCCGGCAAGACCTGGATGAAATTCATGGAAATGGAACTCTCGAAAGTCGCGGACGAAAGCGTCAAGAAATGATTCCGTAAGGGGATTGTCTGCTCAACTCGCGACCGAGAGCGACGCTTTGTTCAATCGGGCAATCGGCAAACACCCGTGATCTCCCGAGTTCGAAGCTACGCTTTGACGATTCCCGATCGAAATTGGGCGAATCAAAATAGAATCCAGCCCGTTTCCCAAGCTCCGACTTCGCCACGGTAGCGTGAGTCGACAACCCAATAAACCCTCCGTTTGCAAGAATGATTGTTAAAACTGTTTATTCAGGGTAGAATGATCGCGACATCTGATCCGTACAACCCATGAAAAAAGCAAATACAGTCATCGCCCTTCTGTTCGTCGCACTCTCATCGCTGACGGTATTCGGTCAAACCACGCTTATCGGCCGCGGTTCAGGCTGGAAATATCTTGACAACGGTTCGAATCAAGGTTCGGGCTGGACGTCGCCAGGCTTCGACGATTCGGCCTGGGCCGACGGAAACGCGCAGATCGGATACGGTGACGGCGATGAGACGACCGTCGTCGGATACGGTCCGGACGCGAACAACAAGTACGTCACGACCTATTTCAGGAAGTCGTTCAACGTTGCTGATCCGAATGCGTTTGCGGGTGTCGCGATGAACGTTTTGCGCGACGACGGCGTCGTCGTTTACATCAACGGCGCGGAAGTTTATCGCAACAACATGCCCGCCGGCACGATCGGCTACCAGACCTACGCGACTGCCGGAATCAGCGGCGCCGAAGAATCGACCGCGTACCTGCCTGCCAATCTGGCGTCATCTGTGCTGATCGCCGGCTCAAACACGATCGCGGTCGAGATTCATCAGGCGACCGCCAACAGCAGCGACATCAGCTTCGATCTCGACCTGATCGGTCAATCGAGCGCGACCGTGACGCGCGGTCCGTATCTGCAGATGGGAACGAACAACGCGATGACGGTCAGATGGCGGACTAACGTCGCGACTGACAGCCGCGTCCAGTTCGGAACGTCGGCCGGCAACCTCAACCAGTTTGCTTCGGATGCCGCATTGACGACTGAGCATGAAGTGCGGCTCACCGGACTTGCCGCAAACACCCGTTATTACTATTCGATCGGAAGTTCGTCGACGGTTCTCGCCGGCAACGATGCCAACCACTTTTTCAATACATCGCCGAACGCCGGACAGTCGAATCCGTACCGCATCTGGGTTCTCGGCGACTCCGGAACCGCCGACGCGAACGCCCAGGCCGTCCGCAACGCTTATCTCGGATTCAACGGTTCGACCTACACGAATCTGATGCTGATGCTCGGTGACAACGCCTACAACAGCGGAACGGACACGGAATATCAGGCGGCCGTGTTCGATATGTACCCGAGCGTTTTGCGGCAAACGCCGCTTTGGTCGACGATCGGCAATCATGAAACCGGCCAGAGCACCAATCCGCCCGCAAATCTTCCGTATTTCCAGATGTTTACGCTTCCGACCGCGGCTGAAGCCGGCGGCGTCGCATCCGGAACCGAAAAATACTATTCGTTCAACTACGGCAACATTCACTTCATCTGTCTCGACTCAATGACCTCAAGCCGGTCCGCCGGAAGCGCGATGCTGACCTGGCTGCAGAACGATCTTGCGCAGAACACGCAACCGTGGGTCATCGCCTTCTGGCATCACCCGCCGTACACGAAGGGATCGCATGATTCCGATACCGAAACGGAACTTATCGAAATGCGTGCCAATGTTCTCCCGATCCTTGAAAGCTGGGGCGTCGATCTTGTCCTTGCCGGACACAGCCATTCGTATGAACGGTCGTTCCTCATTGACGGACACTACGGAACGTCGGGTACCTTCACCTCGTCGATGAAGAAAAATAACGGCGGCGGACGTGAAAACGTCGATGGTGCCTACACGAAATCGGCTCTCAGCCCGAATCTTCCAAACGCCGGCGCGGTTTATGCGGTCGCCGGGAGTTCCGGAAAGATCTCGGGAGGATTGCTGAATCATCCGGCAATGTTCGTTTCGCTGAACAATCTAGGTTCGATGGTTCTCGACGTCAACAACGATCGGCTGGATGCGAAATTCTTGCGTGAGAACGGAACGGTTGCCGATTATTTCACGATCATCAAGGGCGGAACTCCGCCGCCGGCACCGCCTGCGGCACCGACGGGTTTGACGGCATTCGGCGTGTCAAAATCGCAAATCAATCTTTCATGGACCGATGCGTCGGCTGACGAAACCGGCTTTGCGATCGAGCGCTGCAAGGGTGCGACATGCACATCGTTTGTACAGGTCGCCACCGTCGGCGCGGGCGTAACGACATTTTCGAACACCGGTCTGGCGGCGAATACCACGTATCGTTACCGCGTTCGGGCATTCAACGCCAACGGCAATTCGGGTTACTCAAACATCACTTCCGCAAGAACGCTGAAGCGATGACCAGATCGCTTGCGCTCGCAATTTGTTTCATGTTCGCCGCGGCCTTATCCGTCGCGGCTCATGACGGAATTCATGAGCAGATAATCGCGGTTACGGCCGAGATCCGAAAATCTCCCAAGAATCCCGATCTTTATCTCAAACGCGCTGAGCTCTATCGGCTGCATCGCGAATTCCGGAACGCTGAAAAGGACCTGAATCGGGCCGCGCGCCTTCGCCCGAACCTGGCCATCATCGATCTCAGAAAGGGCAAACTGGCGTTCGATGAACGGCGGTACGCAAAGGCCCGGACGGCGCTCGAACGATTCATGCGCGCCGAACCGAATGCGTTTGAGGGCGCGCTCGCGCTTGCCCGGACATATGCGAAACTTGGGCAAATGAACGATGCCGTCAGCCGATTCGAACAGTCGATCACGCTGGCGGCGGCGGATTCGGTTGAAATTTTCCTCGAACTTGCGGATGTTCTGCGCCGTGCCGGACGCGATACGGACGCGCTCCAGTGGCTGAACCGCGGAATCGCCGAACGCGGATCGTTGCTGACGCTCGAACTGGCGGCGTTCGAAGCCGAGGTCAGGCTCAAGCGTTTCGACGCCGCAATTGCTCGGATTGAACGGGTTTCGGCGCCGATGGCGCGGAAAGAATCATTCTTGCTGATGAAGGGTGAGACCGAGATTCGGGCGGGGCAATTATGCGCCGCGCGCGTCTCACTGAACGATGCCAGGAAAGGTTACGAATCACGCACCAGTTTTCAGCGAAATCTGCGCGCCGTCCGGTCGGAACTCGCACGCCTCGACGCGGCGCTCAAAAAGTCAGGATCATGCCGCGAGTAGGCGTTTGACCAATTCCTCATAAAGCCGCGATGCCGTTTCAAGATCTTCCTTGAGCACAAACTCGTCCTTCGTATGAGCGTCGAGAATCGATCCCGGTCCGAGCAAAAGCGGACGTCCCCAATTCGGCAAATGCGGAATATCGGTCGTAAACCGAACAACTTTCGATTTGAATCCGTCGACCTCGACCATCCGCACGGGCAGGCTGCAAGACGTGATTTCGAGCTCGCCGCGGCCGGCGACCGCATTTTCGATCAATTCAAGAACCGGTTCGGGCGGCGTCACCATCCGAACATGAAGCGCGGCCTCGGCCGACGGCGCGACGACGTTTGACCCGATTCCGCCCGAAAGAAGGCCGATGTTGAGCGTGCAGTCGCCGAAAAACTCATCGGACGGCAATTTCAGACGCCGGATGTCGGCGAGGATATCGAGCAGTTTGTCGATCGCCGAGTCGCCGATCTCGGGATATGCCGAATGCGCCGCCTTGCCCGTTGTCCGCAGGATGATTCTCAAACTTCCCTTCGAACCGATCGCCAGATCGTTGTCGGTCGGCTCGCCGTTGATCAGAAATTCGCACTTGGCCGCGATCGGATGATTGTTCGCGGCCTTGGCGCCGATCGACGACCGCTCTTCTTCGACCGTGTAAAGCAGTCCGATATCGTCGACGCCCTGCGTCCGAAGCCTTTCTGCGGCGATGATCTGCGCGGCGATGATTCCCTTGGCGTCGCACGCGCCCCGACCATAGATCCGCAGCCCGTCTTCGGTCGGCGGAATCGGCGGCGGCACCGTGTCGAGATGGGTCGAAAGGAAGACACGCGGTGTGTCATTTAGGGTCGCGATCACGTTGTGCTGATTCCCCGTTACGGGCTGAAGTTCAACGGTCCAGCCAAGCCGGGCCAGATAATCGCGAAGGTATTCAGCGACCGCCTGTTCATCACCGGAAACCGACGGGATGTTCATCAGCGCGATCGTAAGTTCTGAGACATTCATGCAACAGAGATTAACATTTTCGTAAAAATGAGGCTAAACATGATCTGAATCATAAGTTGTGCGGGCAAATAGGCTTATTTTTCCGTCATGAAACTGAAGATCGAACATGACTCGATACGTTTGCGGCTCAGCAATGAGGACATCGAACAGTTGGTGATCGACGGCCGGATCCGGAATTGCTGCCGATTCGGATCGGAAATGGAGATGAACTATCTGCTTGAGGTCGGCGGGACGTCGCTTGCGGCGAGCTTCGACGACCGGACGCTGGCGGTCGCGATCCCGCGAAACATGGCTGAAACGCTGACGCTCCGCGGCGGGATCGGTTTTGAACGCCTGCAGCTCAATGACGACGGCTCGACGCTTTCGATAATCGTCGAACGCGATCTTGGCCGCAAACAGCCGCATCCGCTGCCGATTGTCGGAAACTAAAAGGCGCAGGTAACTTCGTCATCGGGATCGGTGAGAACGGGCAGTGTTCGCTTCCGGCTCTCTTCCTTGTCGGGGCCGACGCGGCTGAAAAGCGCGTCTGAGGCCAGCACAAGATAGTCGATTTCCGATTCTGAAAGCGAGAGTGCGATCCGCTGCGAGATCTTCGACAAATGATCATCGATAAACGTCCGCGACGCCTTCGCCGTCACCTCCGCACCGTCGATGTCCCCGCGCATCACCGCAAACGCCTCTTTCATCCTCAGATACGCGACGAATCCGGCCTCGACCGCGACGTGATCCGGTACCTCGCGCGTTTCGGGCGTGTATGAGAATGCCTCATAATAAGCCGAAAGCTCCGAAAGAAGATAACCCGGCTGAACCCAGTCGCGGTAGCTGATCTCGCGCGCGGGAGCCGGTCCGCCGGGTCCGAAAATCGCATGATAAAGGCCTTCGCCGGCCTGAGTCTCAGCGAACTCGGCCGCCTGCTTCAGTTTCGGATCGGCAACCTCGTCGGCAAGTCCGCGAACATTCTTGCGCCAGTCGCCGACCGGGCATTCAAGCAACAAGCCGATAAGCCGCCACTCCGCAGCTTCTTTGATCAACAAACCTACCGAATCGTTTTCCATATGATTTACCTGACAAAGCTTTCCGTCACCCGATCGAGCAATTCCGACTTCTCGGCGTCAGACGTGATCCGGTCAAGCTCAGGATAAAGAAATCTGGTCTCGCGGATATCGTGGTGATCACAGAGCTTTTTGTAAAACGCTTCACGTTCCAGCAGCCAGATCAGCCGCTCATCAGGATCCGGATCCGACATCAGAACGCGGATCTCATCCTTGAACTGGATCAGATGATTCCGGATCTTCTCATGCTCGTCGTAAAACATCTGCACCGCGGCGCCTTGGATCGCGGCTCCGCGCTCGGCGTAGATCGGCAGCAGATGCGTGTTCTCATCGGTGATGTGTTTGACGATCGCCGATTCGTACAACTCAAGCAAACGCAACGCCTCGGCGAAGTCAAAGCGTATCAGCCGCCGCTGATGCTCAAAGAACATCGATTCAAGCTCGCCGTGAATGTCGAGCAAAACACTCAGATTCTTCATAGGTAAATCTATTTCAACAATAAATTTACCCAACCGCTCCGCATTTTCCTAGCTCCGGTTTCCTTATGCGCGCCCTGCCAGACGGCGAACGCGATCTGTGTCGGCGCAGTCGCTGAAAATCCGGCCGGAAGCGGCCGTGTGATGACCACCGACCAACCTGTTGATGACCTGACGCCCTTGCCCTTCGAAAACTGATTCGGTCCTGGCGAAAGCGTGCCGGGCCCTTCGGCAATCAAATCTTCGACCGGCTGCGTCCGCGGCCCTTCACGGCCGTTTCCGAGCGCGCGCGCCGGGGAATATCGCAACGCCGCCTGTTTTTGCGCCTCGGGATCCTTCTCAAGCGACTTCGCGTTGAACGGATAATGGTCGGGCTTGGCATTCGGATAGATGCTCGTGATATCGTCCGCCCGGCCTTCGACGATCGCCTGCCAGTCTGCCCGCCAATACGAAATTTCGACGGTCTTTCCGGTCTCGCCCATTTGCGGGGCGGGAACATTGACGTCGATCTTCGCCGGAATCTGGACCGCGACCCCGTCCATCATCCGCGCCGGTCCGGGAAGATCGTTGCTCGAATCGTCAAGCCAGACAAGGCGAAACGCGATTTCCGTTCCGTCGGTCACGGCCTGCACCTGGACCTCCTGCGTCGATGCCTCCATCAATCGCGGTTCAACCAGATCCTGCAGGATCAGTTTCGAAACATGTACAGGTGCGTTGTTCCAAACCGAGTCGTTCGGATCGAGCGAGATCTTCGCCGCCGGAACGACCTGGACGTCGGGCGTCCCGACGATCGCCTGGCGGCACGCAACTCCGACCATCGCGACGATAAGAAAAAATGCAATCAGTAACGTTGACTTCATACCAACTCCAAAATCCGAAATCCGAAATTACAAATCTAAATTGCGTTCACGGGCAGTTGACGCGCGTGATCTGATAGAGTTTGTCGAACGCCGGGCGTTCGATTACCGGTTCTTTCATCGGCACGTCGACCAGTTCCTTGCCTTCGGCATCGAGTCCGATGACCTTGTCGCCAACGCGCTTCCAGCGTTCCATGACGCGCTCGCTTGAACCGAAAAGCCCGAGCAATCCGGTCAGATCGTCATCCTTGTTTGCGGCCGCTTCGCGGTACGTTTTGACCGCAGCATCGACGCCGGGTCCGAACATCTGCCGCGTGAACGATGTCGGAACATGGATCGGCGGAATGTAGTAAACGTTGGGTTCGAGCCCGAATTGCGGGAAGAGCGGCAACGCGACCTTTTTGACGTGAACCAGATAATCGATCGGGTTTTGCGGATCGGCCTTGTCCGGCGGATTAATGAATCCCGCCATCCGGATCTTGCCGATGCAATTGACAAAACACTGTGGCTGAATTCCCTGTTCGATCTTCGGATAACAGGCAATGCATTTTTCGGACGTCCCGGTCATCATGTTGAAGAACACCTTTTTGTACGGGCATCCCTTGACGCATTCCTGATAGCCACGGCAACGACCCTGATCGACGAGTACGATGCCGTCTTCGGGCCGTTTGTAGATCGAGCCGCGCGGGCATGAGGCGAGACAGCCGGGATATGTGCAGTGGTTGCAGATTCTCGCAAGGTAGTAGAACCACGCCATGTCGTGCGTTTCGAAAATGTTGGCGCCGCCGTCGACGCCGCCGGCGCAGTCGTCTTCACCGACGTTCGGATACGCGTAATCCTCATCTTCCGGACGCCATCCGAGAACGCGCTCGCCGGCAGGCGCCGATTCGAAGATCGTCGATCCGTCATAGACCGGCTTTTCGCCCGATTCGTTCCACTGCTGGCCGTCGAGCATTTCGAGCAGATTCAGGTCCCATGCAAGCGGATAGAACCCGTACGGTTTCGACTCGACGTTGTTCCAGAGCATGTACTCCTGACCTTTTCCGGACGTCCAGGTCGTTTTGCATGCCAGCGTACACGTCTGACAGGCGATGCATTTGTTAATGTCGAAAACCGCCGCAAATTGCTTTTTCGGTCTGCTTTCCGGATACCAGTAGGACATTTCACGTCCGAGTTGCCAGTTATATACGCGGGCCATAATTGTTTTTCTCCCCTTTCAGAATCGATTCACTATTTCTTCATAAATCCGCCGGCGAGGTACTTCTTCATCACCTCGGACTCGGTTTTCGGACGGATGCCGATCTGCGCCGGACGCCAGAGTCCTTCACCGCCGATACCGCCCGGTTCAGCCTTCGTGATCTTGACGAACGACTCACGCGGGGCACCGGTCGGACAATGGATATCGGGCGCGAATCCCTTGCCGATTCCTTGACCGAACATCCCCTTGCGAACGAGCGAATCGGTCATCCACGTCGGCTTGAGCCAGCCGCGCGTTGCCGATTGGTGAGATCCCGAACGGAACATAGCCTGATAGTTTGTCAGTTCGTTCTTGGCCAAACCGTCCTTGCGTTCTTTTTGTCCCTTGACCGATCCCGGCGTCGCGGCGTACATGTTGAACCACATACGCGTCACGCCGCGCGGCGTGCCCGGATAGAATCTGACGCGGCAGATGAGGCGGGCGATGTCGTAATCGGCCTTGCGTTCCTTCCAGCCACGGAACGGACGGTCTTCGGGATCGGGATCGATCCAAACGTAGTCTCCGTCGTTGACGCCGATCTCTTTGGCGTCAAGCGGGTTGATATCGACGTAGCCCTCGGTGACGAACGGTGCGCGTTTGTCGCGGCGGTAAATGTCGCCGAACGGCCCGAAGAGTACGGCGACCATGTCGGTGTCGATCGGCGTCGTATGCGATCCGTGCCGGTACTTCGGCGTATGGAAGATGAATTTGAACCCGTCTTTGATGAGCGGGTGCGGTTTCGATTTGGCCTCTGCCCACGGGTAAACGACGTTGCGTCCGCAACGCGTTTCGCAGGAAAGATCGTCGCGTTTTGCGCCGTATGCTTCGGGACCTGACGGACGAAGCGCCTCATGCGGCGGCGCGATGATGATGTTCGGCTCATAAAACGTCGAATCGACCGGTTCGCGATGCACCGGCAGATTCTCTCCGGCTTCGATGAACTCGTCCTCTTCACGGTAGAATTCGAGCCGACCGCTCTTCGTGTACCACGGCGTCGAGTCGGCAAGTTGGTCGAAACCGACGTTTTTCGGCGTCGTGCGGCTGTTCATCAACGCCGGGATTCCTTCAAGTGCCTTGGCATGAAGATCGGCGAACTTGTAACCCTTGGTATTCGTCGAATTGTCGAGAATCCGCTGCAAGTGAACTTCGGTGTTTCCTTCGCGAACGAATTTCCAGTAATCGTTGAATCGCTGATCGCCGGTGAGTTCCGCCATCTTCGACGCCACCAACGCGTAAACCTCGATGTCGCCGAGCGTGTTGAAAATGCGCTCAACCGGTGTCTTCGGAAACACCAGCAGGAACGGATTCGTGACCGACGCGGTCATGTCCGGATGCTTGAGTTCCGCCCAGGAATCGACGCCGAAGACGACATCGGCCCATTCGCATGATGTCGACCACCACCATTCGTTGACGGCGATCATTTCGATCCTCGGCAAGGCGTTGAAGACCTGGTTGTAGTGCCATTTGACGTTTCCGAGAATCGAGTTGGCATTCGCAAACCACAGCGATTTCGTCGGGCACGGCATGTGCGACTTTCCGGTCAGCAGTTTGTCGCCGACGCGCAGCGGATGATCCTCATGGTTATAGTAGTGAGCCGATTCGGCACGCCAGTACTGTTTCGGGCGTGCGGGTTTTGCCGGATCGAGCTCGATATCGAACGGGTTCTCGTTGATCCACTGAGGCGCGCCGTTAAACAGCGCGACGCGGTAGTTTCCGGCGTATGATCCGATGTTGCCGCCGATCTTGCCGATGTTACCCGTCAATGCCGCGAGCAGCATCGTGTCACGATCCTTGTTGTCGCTGTTGAAGAATTGGTTCGGACCCATTCCGACTGCGAAGAGCGTCGTTCCCGGTTCCTTGGCGAAGAGCCGCGCAAGTTTCTCAACCGCCGCAGCCGGCGCCCAGGTCATTTCTTCGACGGTTTTCGGATCGAAATGCGCCGCATATTCCTTGATCAGATCGAATACCGGCCGGCATTTGACCTTGCTTCCGTCAGCGAGCGTAACCTCGAAGACGCCTTCAAGCTGGGCATCGGCGGTCTTTGAATTCTTGCCGACCTGATCGCGGTTCAGCGCTTCGGGCGCACCGGTTTTCGCATTCCAGACAACATAGTCGCCCCATTCCGAGCGAAGTTTTTCGGGGACGATATTCTGCGTTGTCTGCTGCGCCGGCGGCAATTCCTTTTCGCCTTCGCGAATGATGACGGTTGATTTCAGATCCGCCTGCGCTCCGCCGAAAACTTCGGTCGCCTTGAGATATTTCAGGGAATCCATGCGGACAAGGATCGGAAAGTCTGTCCATTCGCGAACATACTTTTCGTCGTACAGTTTGTCGCGCATGATGACGTTCGCGAACCCGAGCGCCAGTGCCGGAGTTGTCCCGGGACGGACGACGACGACATCGTCAGCCTTGGTGGCCGTGGCTGAATATTCACATGCGATAACGACGATCCGTGTCCCTTTGACGCGCGCCTCGGTCAGCCAATGAGCATCGGGCATCTTCGTCGTGATCCAATTCATTCCCCAGACGACGAGAGTCTTTGCATGTTCGACCGAACTGAGATCGAACTCGACCGTCTGCTGTCCGGTGACCATCGGATGTCCGGGCGGGAGATCCGTATGCCACGAGTAATTGTCGAATCCCTTGGCACCGACCGCCTGATCCGGACCGACGTTTCGGATCTTCGAATCGAGCAGCGCCATCGAGTTCGCAAACCGGTACATGCCGAAAACGCGCGTGATGCCGAGAAGCGGCATGCCGCCACGGAATTTCATCACCTGCGTGCCGATCCCCTGCGTCGCCTCGATCGTCGCTTCGTCGTAATGCTGTTCCTTGAGCCGACGCTTTCCCTCTTCGCCGGTATACGTCTCGGCAATATTCTTCAGCGCCGCCGCGACGATCGTTGCCGCTTCGTCATGCGACATGCGGACCCATTCGTCACGGGCCCGTTGAAAGTATCGTTCATCGGGCCGGCCATCGCTTCCGCGCGGAAAACCCTCATCGTGCCATCGTTTGAATCCGGCGCGAACCATCGTGCCGTTGACACGGCGATCGCCGTAAAAGCGCCGCGTCAGCGCGAGTCCCTTCTGGCATACCCGCGGATCCCAGCGATGGGTGACTTTATTTCCGGCAAGATCAGTCGCCTCACCATAGCGCATCGACGGCCCGATCCGGGTGATCACGCCCTGCCGAACGTAAGCGTTAAGCAGACAGTTGTGAGTGTCGTTCGGCGCGCAGGTAAAGGTGTATTTCGAATCGTACGCCCACAGATCGCGATAGACCTTTTCCCAATCACGGTTCGGATAAACGCCGAGCGGATTGGTGATCGCTTCAAGCCCCCAGGCATTGCCGGCTGAAGCCACAAGCGATGCGAAACCGGCGGCTGAAAGTCGCGCCAGAAATTCTCGTCTCGAAATTTCGTTTTTCATATTTCTCACTTTGTCCCGACTCTTTGTTTCCTTTGTTTCATGAATGCGCTGACAAGCACTCATATCAGCAGATGCATCGGCTATTTCGCCTTCAGTGATCGGAGAAAGACGATGATCGCCTCGATCTCGTCACGCGCCAGACTTCGCCGCACGATCGATCCGGTTCCAAATCCCTGCATTGTCGTGCCCCGCCGGCCGCGAATGATCGTCTCGTACAAATAGGTGTCCGACGCCGACTCAAGAAAGAGCCGGTTCCCGATCGCCGGGCCCTCATTTCCTTCCCCGACTGCGCCGTGACATCCCGAACAGCTGGCGGCGAACAATTTCATCCCGCGCGCGGCGTCGCCTTTTGCCCAGATCCGCGGCAACGGATCTGGCTGTGCCTGAATTCCGCCGCCGAGTTGGCGGATGTATGCGACCAATCCGGCGATCTCGGCCGCGGTCAGGCCGTTTTCGCGATCAGTCCAGCCGAGCATCGGCCGGCCGTCGCGCCCCTTTGCGATCGTTTGCGCAATGAACTCGTCGGAGGCGATCTCAAGAAAATCCGGATTCGTGATCGAAGGATTCGGGACGATCCCGGCGAACCACATTCCCTGTCCTTTCTCGCCGTGGCACGCGGCGCAGACGGCGGTGTAGATTCCCTCGCCCGAGGCGACGAATTCGCGCGCACCGAACCGCATCGCGCGGACGCGGTCTTTCGGCAAATAAACGTCCGGGAGCGTCCGGCGCCTGAGCGAAAGGACATACATCGTCAACAGATCAATTCGTTCCTCCGACAATCCGAGCGCCGGCATCTGTGAGCCCTTGACGGTCGAAACCGGCGACCGGAAATGCTGCTTCATCCAATTTTCGAGAGTGTGTTCGCCGCGGACGTTCGAGAAATTCAGCTGATTCGGATCCTTGAAGCCCGAAAGCGAGAGATCGACACCGGCGTCGCCGCCGAAACTTCCGACCTTGTGGCATCCGTTGCAACCGACGGTGTTGAATTCGGCCTTTGCGACGATCAGCTTCGCGGCTCCCATCTGCGTATCGAGAAACGTCTTGAGTGCGGCGCGATCCGGTTCGGAGATTTCCTTGAAGGCGTTTTTCCACAGCTCGTCGGAGCCGGCCTTTGCCGAATGCATCGCGTACCATTCCTGGTTGTATCCCTTGATTCCGACATACGAGAGTTCCGGGCCTTCCATTCCGGTCACGTTGCCGCCGACGCGGAGCGTTCCGCCGCGTCCTTCAAGCCGATGACAGGCATAACAGTCAAGCCGTTCAAATGTCTTCCGCGCGTTCGCGAGGACGGACGTGTTCGGAACTCCGAGCGGTGTATGGCAGGTGCCGCAACCGGCGTACGCATATTTTGCGGGAAGCATCGGCTCGGTCCAGAACTCAACCGTTCCGTGCGCGTCCTCGCGCGTGGTCGCGAGTCCCTGGCCACCGTGACAAACCGTGCAGCCAATCTCGGTCGGCGAATGAACGACCGGTTTGTGCGGCGCGGCGACGGCTTGATTCGAAGCGATCTGTTCGCCGGGAGCCATCCCGACATGACACGTGACGCAGCGGTCTGATGCCTTGAGGTTCGGATTTACGACCTGTCTCAGCCGTTTGTCGATCGGGCCGTCGGCCGACTTCGCCTGCGCCTGAATGCTCTGCCATTCCTTGAAGAAATTCTCCGAAACGGCCGCCGCGACGAGCAGGATCAGCACGCCGAAGCTTGAGAAGAGAAGCAGGTATTTGTTCTTGTTCATAACTTGCTCCCAAATCGGATCAATGTGCCTGCCATTGCGACGGAGACCAGTAGAAATCCCAATTCGGACCGCGGAAGTACGTGCCGATCACGGTCAGAACGATGAATCCGCAGAGAAAACATGTGAATAGCCCGAGCGCGCCCGACCGCGTCGAGTTGTACCGCCTCACGAGCCAGATCGAATAGGCCGCATAGATCGCCGTCAGAACCGTCCCCGGATTGATGACGGTGATCAGCAATTGCGGGATCGACGGGAACCACTCGCGCAGCCAGCCGAATCTGATCGCGAATGCCTCGACGAGGATCGACGATGCGAATCCGAAAACGATCGACCATTTGACCAGTTTCCAACCGCCGGGTCCGCCGAACCATTCTCCGGTGCCGTCCGTTTCGCGGTCGAGAAACGGAATCAGGCCGAGTCCGATGATGCACAGCATCGGAATTCCGATCCCGCCGGTAAACGCCGAGAACGAAACAATCTCCTGAAGTCCGAGAAAGTACCACGGCGCTTTTGCCGGATTCTCGGGAACGAGCGGGTTGGCGAGCTCTTTGAGCGGCGCGTCCGAAACGAACGCCAAAGCGAGACATATCAGAACCGTAAGCATGAGTACTGCCAGTTCGGCGTAGAACAGATGCGGCATCGAGGGCAGTGAGTTTTCCGGCCCGTTTCCAACCGCCGCGGTCTTTCCTTTGACGAGCGCCGCCAGTTGATAGGTCTTTTTCGGTTCTTCGGTGAATACCGGATAATTGTGCGATCGTTCCTCTGCGACGCGTTCGTCGGCGTCAGCCGGCCGCGCCAGTCCGCCGTCCTTTCGAATGCGCCAGAAATGAACCGCCATCAGCATCCCGAGGGCGATCGGGAGAATCATCACATGCAGCAGATAGAATCGGATGAGCGCTTCTTCGCCGACTTTGTCTGAACCGAGAAGGATCTCGCGCTGGAGCCCGCCGATATCGAAAAATTCGGTCATCGAAAGCGCGTCGGTAATCTCGCGCGGCGATTGCGCGATGTTCGCGCCGATGGTGATCGCCCAATACGCGAGTTGATCCCATGGAAGCAGATAGCCGGTAAACGAAAGCGCGAGCGTCACGACCAGCAGCCCCCAACCGATCAGCCAGTTGAATTCACGCGGTTTGCGGTACGCCGCCGTGTAAAAGGCGCGGGCCATGTGGAGAATTACGGCGACGACCATGACGTTTGCCGCCCAACGGTGGATGTTGCGGATGAACCGGCCGGTCGGCACGACGAAATGAATGTCCTTGATCGATTGATACGCGACATCCGTGTAGGGCTTGTAGTAGAACATCAGTAGCACGCCGGTGATAAGCGTGATCAGGAACGCCGCGGTCGTGATGATTCCAAGCCCGGCCGTCGTCGACCAACGCAACGTCCAGAGATGCGTCCTGACCGAATGAAGGTGCAAAAAGACGTTGCCGAAGATAAACGTCGAACGCGTCCGGTCGGTTTTCGGAACGCCGTTCCTGAAACTGACTTCATACAACCTGCGCGGCGTCGCCCGAAGGTTGTTCCAGAATTCACCAAGTGCCGATTGATGATCGGATTTCATAGGCTAAACCTTGGTTCCGGTGGGAACCGTTTTTTCCTCGTCAACGACGTAAGCTGATCCGCTTTTCGTCACTTTGATCCACGGCAGCGGCTTCGGTGCCGGACCTTTGCGAACCTTGCCGTCAGCCGCGAATCCCGATCCGTGGCACGGGCAATCGAAGCCTTCCTTGCTTGTTTTGACGATGCAGCCGAGATGCGTGCAGATCGTCGAGATCGCAAAGACGCCGTCACCGTCGCGAAACACCGCAACATTGCGGCCGGGCGGGATGAACGCCTCGCCGGCGGCGAGTCCGTCGGGAAGCGTGACGTTGAATTTCTTCGACGGCGACGCCGAGACCGCGGCCTTCGGCAACTTGAGCATGCCGAACAGGGAGAAGACGAATGTCACGGCCGTCGTCGCAATCGCGGCCAGTCCGAGAAAGTCACGCCTCGGCATCGGTTCGGGATCAAATCTTGAAGCTTCTTTTCCTGGTTTTGTGGTCATATCGTTCAGGTGGTGCGCCAATGCGTCGAGAACGAAACGCGCTCCATCGTGATGGCGTCGGCCGGGCATCGCTTCTCGCACAGCGCGCAGCGAATGCAGCGGTCCTCGTCCTTCAAAATCGCCGAATTTTCGGCCGGCTCAGGATGTTCGCCGAACGCCGCACCAAACAGATCCGATGGATCATCAACAAACTCGATGCCGTCAAGCGATACGATCTTCAGACAACTCGTCGGGCAGACGTCGACGCATCCGCCGCAAAGAACGCACCGTGAACCGTCGAACACCGGAGTCACGCCGCAGTCGAGACAGCGTGACGCCTCGCGCCTTGCCTGTGTTTCGTCGAAACCGCATTCGACGACAGTCTCCGGATGATTCAGCCGTTCTTCCGGACGGATCACCGGTACGTGTTCGCGTCGAAGCGATTCGTATCCGCGTTCGCGGGCGTATCGGTCAAGCACGATGTGTTTGGTCATCGCGAATGGCTCCAGCCGATTTCCGGTGAGCGATTCGTAGATCTTGCGTGCGGCGGATTTTCCGGAGGCGACGGCATCGATCAGAAGGCGCGTGCCGTGTGCCAGATCGCCGGCGACGAAAACATTTTTGCCCGTCGTCGCGAGCGTTTCCGGGTCGACTTTCAGCCAGCCGTTCGGCGTTCGCTCGACATCGGATCCGTCAAGAAACGCCAGCGCCGGCGCCTGACCGACGGCAAGCAGAACCGTATCGCAACCGATGACGGTCGTCTGGGAGTCGTCATAAACGGGTGCGAACCGCCGATTCTCGTCAAAAACGCGAAGACACTTGCGAAACTCGACGCCGGTCACCTTTCCGGCGTCGTTGCGGATGATTCTTGTCGGGCCCCAACCGTTCCGGCGCTCGACTCCTTCTTCATCGCCCTCGACGATCTCGACGGTATCGGCCGGCATTTCTTCGGCGCCTTCAAGCGAGACGAGCGTCACGCGCGAGGTTCCGGAAAGGCGTGCTGCCGTCCGCGCGGCGTCAAAGGCGATCTGACGGACAACCGTTCGTGCGACGTCGTAGGCGACATTTCCGCCGCCGATTACGACGACTTCGTTGCCGACCTCAATCGGCTCGTTGAGCGAGACCGCGCGCAACAGGTCGACTCCACCGATAACGCCGGGACCATTCTCGCCTTCAAGCCCGAGGCCGCGTGACGATTTTGCGCCGACCGCTATCAGGATCGCGTCATGATCCTTGCGCAATTTCTTGAACGGGATGTCGACGCCGATCGTGACCCCGCAGTTGATCTTGACGCCGAGCGCCTCAATCACGCGAACTTCGTTCTTGATCAACTCACGCGGCAACCGATAGGCGGGAACTCCGACGGCGAGCATGCCGGCGGCGACGGTTTCGGTCTCGAATACCGTCGGCTGAAATCCGAGCAGAGCCAGATCATGCGCCGCCGAAAGCCCGGCCGGACCGGCACCGATGATCGCAACCTTGAGTCCGTCCGCCTTGGCAATTCGACCGTCAACAGCCGAGCGCAAAAGTGCCGCCATTTCTTCAGCGTCTGCTGCGATCGGCGGCACAAAATTCTTCGAGTTTTCAAGAACTGACTCTGGAGGATTTGATTCGGGGCCGGAAATGTCACAGATGAACCGCTTCAACGCACGGATCGCGATCGGCCGATCCTGACCGACAAAGAAGCCGTCATCATCGACCATTGGAATCTTGCCCCGGCGACACGCGGCCTCGCACGGAGCGCCGCAGATCCGACCGCAAATCGAAGCGAACGGGTTCGGCCCGCGGGCGATCAGGTAAGCCTCTTCAAAACGACCTTCGGCGATCGCGCGAACGTATCCGCGTGCATCTGTGTGGACTGGACACGCCACCTGACAGGCGATGAGGTTCTGGTGGTAGCGTTCGTCCGGAATCTGAACCTTGAGCGAAAGCATAAGCTGCTAACTTCGAAAAAAAATGAAGTTGAGAAAGTCTTATGCAAACTCGCGGTTCAAAACATGATTTGAATCATAAACGGGGAAATATTTGCGTTAGAGTTACGAGTTCACGAGTGAAGAGCTTGCGAAGTTGGAGCTACGCGCTTGCGCGTGAAGTGTTCCTGAAGTTAGAGTTACGCGTTTACGCGTGAAGTGTTTCACGCGTAA
>JBGASE010000238.1:0-4316 GCA_044229875.1 Pyrinomonadaceae bacterium
GAATCAGCCGCATGATCAGATGGCTCTCGACGGAAGTTCACCGATCCAGCCGGAACTGCGGGCGATCGACGCTTATGACGCTCAAGAGAAACTGATCGAATGGGTTCGCGGTTTCGGCGTCACGACAATCCACACCGGCCATCAGCCGTCAGCGCTGGTTTCCGGTCAGACGCTGATCGCAAAGACTGCCGGACGCGACGTTGACGAAGCGGTCTTCGTGCAGTCCGCGATGATCGCGGTCACGCTCGGAACGGACGGGCTGCTACAGGGCGGACGCGCTCCCGGAACACGCGCAAAACAAGCGGCGATGCTTCGATCCGAATTGATCCGCGCCGGGAACTATAAGGGTGAACCTCGCGATCTGAAACAGGAAATGTGGCAGAAAGTACTCAAGCGAGAAATGCCGCTGCTTGTGACCGCCGAACAGGCCCAGGACATCATGACGGCGCTTCGCATCGCAAAAGAATTCAACATCCGGATCGTTCTTGACGGCGCATCCGAAGCGATGCAGGTCGTCAATGAGATCAAGGCCGCCGGAATCGCGGTCATCGTGCACCCGACGATGGCGCGCAACGGCGGCGCGCGTGAGAGCCTTTCGGTCGAGAATGCCGCAAAACTGCGAGCCGCCGGAATTCCGGTCGCGATCCAGAGCGGTTACGAAGGCTATGTCCCGAAAACGCGTGTCGTTTTGTTCGAGGCGGCAATGGCGGCCGGCAACGGAATGGCGTTCGCTGATGCGCTCGGCGCAATCACGATCGACGCCGCGAGGATCCTCGGAATCGAAAACCGGGTCGGATCGATCACCGTCGGAAAGGACGCGGACATCGCGATGTTTGACGGCGATCCGTTTGAGTTCACCAGCCATTGCGTCGGAACGATCGTCAACGGCCGAGTGGTCTTTGCAGGAGCAAGATAGTCAGCGGATTTCGTCTGACAAAAACAGGTGACAAAATGAAACTATTTTCAACTTTGCTAATTGTCGCGGCATTGTTTGCATGCGCCGCCCGGATTCAGGCTCAGACCGAAGAGAAAGCGCCTGATTATAAGATCGCAAAGATCAAAGTAACGCCGTTCGACTCGAAGACGGGAAAATTCGGCGACGAGTTGACCGGCGGCGACTCAGAGTCATTTTTCAACGATCTCTCGATCTCGCTTTTGGTCTTGATCGAAATCGATGGTGAGGCGGGAAGCTTTGAAACCGGTCGCAAGGTCAACGTCAAGGTGACCGAAGGCACGCGCGTCAAAGCAACGGTCAACAATCAGATCGGTTTGATCGGCGAAGGCGGAAAGTGGTACGAAGCCGTTTGGCTTTCGCCGGCGATGTGTAATGAGATTACGATCACCGCGTCGATCACCGGTCAGAAACCCGGCAAGGCAATGACCCGCAAAGTGTCGTTCATGTGCGGCGAATGAGTCAAAAATCGACCTCTACGTGTTTCGTGTAGTCAACACGCAGAACCGATTCCTGATCGTACGCTTTTTTGTAGGCGGCGCGGATCTCATCGATCATCGCGCCGTTCTTCTTTTTCGCGGACTTGGGGTACATTACGACGAGAACGCGACTCTGTACACGGATGGTCGTTCCGTCTCGGCCTCTGAATTGACCCCAGGCGTCGATCACCGTGAAGCCGTCAGCAAACCGCGGCGTGACCTCGGTATCGAGAAACGCGCGCCACTCGCCCTCCGTGACTGATTTTCCGTCAGGTTTGCGGAGTCCGAAATAGAGTTCGACACGGACGAACTTCGCACCGAATTCAGTAGCTGTCAGGGTGTCCGCTGCCGTCACTCCTGCCGGAGACATCGCGGCGATCGTCAGGACGAAAATCAGCGCGATTTTTCGTTTAAGCATCATTTCTTGAGTCCTTTATTTCGGCGTAAATAGAAATTGCGAGCCTCCGCGGTGAACGACGATCAATGTTCCGTTTTGCCCGAGACCAGATTTACAGCATGCCCGAGTATCGGTCGCAGGATCTCGAAACATTCGCGAACGCCGCGTTCCGAACCGGGTAAATTGATGATCAGCGTCGAATTCCGGATTCCGCAAATGCCGCGCGACAGAATCGCCTTCGGATTGATAAGCGATGTTTCGCGCCGGATTGCTTCGGCAATCCCAGGGGCTTCTTTAACGATCACGGCAAGTGTCGCTTCCGGTGTATTGTCGCGATCGGCAAAGCCCGTTCCGCCGGTGGTTATGATGAGGTTGATCTCCGGTCGCTCGGTAAGAGCGTAAAGCGTCTGTCTCAACGGATCGAAATCGTCTGTAACGATCAGCCGCTCAGCGACTGTCGCACCGAACGACCGGAGCAATTCGGCGAGCGCCGCGCCCGACGAGTCGGTCGCGAATGTTCTCGTGTCACTGACGGTGACAATGGCGGCGTTGATCGGTACGTTCACAACTTTCTCGAAAGCGCGTAATGGTCCTTGAGCCAGCAGCGGTCCATGACGACCATCAATCCCGCAGCCTGTGCCCGCTCGGCGGCGACGCGGTCGACGACGCCTTCCTGAAGCCAGACGGCGCGGGCGCCGACGGCGATCGCATCGTCAACGATCGACGAAACCGCGTCCGACCGCCTGAACACATCGACAAGGTCAATCTTGACCGGAACATCCTTCAAAGTCGGAAAGGAGGTTTCGCCCAACACCTCAGTTTCATTCGGATTGACCGGAATGATCCGGTAGCCGTGCCGCTGCATATACGCCGCAACGCCATGCGAAGGGCGATACGGATCGGATGAAAGCCCGACGACCGCGATCGTCCGGCATTCTTCGATAATCCGCGTGATTGTGCCGATATCCTCAAACATAAGAAGCCCGGTCTTCAGCATAATGCCAAAGACCGGGCGAATCAAAACCGCTTCAGTTCACTAGCGGTTGTTGTAACCGGTGATTGGGAAGTCGTTGCCAGAGTTGCCCCATGGTTGGATTATCGGTGCCGACCCATTCGACGGCAAGACCCAGAACGTCTGCGGCGCTGTCGTAACGAAAACACCGTAATCGGACTTTCCGTCGCCGTCAAAATCACCCTGCGACCGGATGCGGCCGGTCGACGGCCCCCATGCCTGACGGGTCAGATACGGGCTCTGCCCGGGGCTCAAACTCGACGCGTAGTACCACGCATTTTGAGTTCCTTCGGTCAGCGTCACGCCTTGGTCAACCCTTCCGTCCCCGTCATAATCCCCGGGAACGCCGAACGAAGCGCCGGTACCGATCTGAATAATCTGAACCTGCTGATCGCTGCTGCGCAGCAGCCACCAGTTGCCGGTTTGCTGATCAACGAAATCGCCACGGCCGTCCCCATCATAGTCGCCCGGATTGGCAAACGTCGTTCCCCATCGCTGGAAAGTGATGTTGCCGGCGGCGTTATTCGAACTTCCGCGGAAATACCACGTGTCGTTCGATGTTCTGAAAACCGCGGGATCGGCGCGCCCGTCACCGTCATAATCGTAAACGACGCGCGGGTCGTCGCCGGTGATGCCAAACTCCTCGAAACGAACCGTCAGGTTGCTGCTCTGAAGGATCACAAAGCCACCGTTCGGACTCGCCTGATTTCGGTAGATCGTCGGATCATCCTTGCCGTCTCCGTCAAAATCCCAGGCTCCCATCCGAAGCGTGCTGAATTCTCCGAGCGTACCATGCGTATAGATGCTGACGCTGGCATCCGAACTGTTTCGGATCCACCATTCAGTCGTGCCTAGGGTTGCGTTCGTTTTCGCGACCGCGATGTCGGTCTTGCCGTCACCGTCAAAGTCGACAACCGTCGAGCGGCGTCGCTGGATCTGGCCGCGGATTTCGCCGCCGGGATTCGCCGAGGTGTGAACATTCAGGTAAAACTGCGCTTGCCGCAACGAGGTAATTTGAGTTGGAGAGAATGTGCAAAGGAAATCGACAACCTGTCCGGTCGCAACGGCAACCGGCGATAAATTGCAGACGACCGCACCGTTGACGCCGGATCGCCCCGCGTGAACATGTCCCGCCGTCGCGTTACCGGAGAGTCCGTTCCAACGCATCGTCACCAACGCCTGGGTGCCGGCAGCATTGACGCTGATCGCGCCGCTGCCGGTCGCAGTACCGTTTACCGGCGGATTCTCCTGCCCGCCGTTCATGTAGACAAGATACGGCGCGTCGACCGTGATCTGGCCGCGGATTTCCCCGCCGGGATTCGTCCCGGTATGAATATTGAAATACCAGAGGCCCGCTTTGAGATCCGCAACCTGGGTCGGCGTGACTGCGAACGTCGCTCCAATGACCGAACCCGAGGTAGCCGCCGCTGGAAGCATGTTGAACAAGACCGGACCGTTTGCACCAGCCGCAGCGCC
>JBGASE010000054.1:0-20763 GCA_044229875.1 Pyrinomonadaceae bacterium
GTGGGCGGCTTTTTTTGCGACGGCCGCTTCGAGCGGTTCAGGCAACGTGTACTTGAATGAATTTAGCATTGCCTTCAATTATAGCAATCGCTGAAATTCAGCGGCAATTTTCGGATAGAATTTACGATTTTTGTCGATTAAACTCTCAAATCATGGAAAACGAAATCAAATGGGCCGCAATTTCGGCAAATGACACGCGATTTGACGACGCGTTTGTCTACGCCGTTACGACGACCGGCATCTATTGCCGCCCGTCATGTGCTTCGAAATTGCCAAAGCGCGACAACGTAAAGTACTTTCCGACGCCGACCGATGCCGAATCGAACGGGTTCAGGGCTTGTCTCAGATGCGGTCGCGACAGTCTCGCCGGTTCGCCGGAACTTAACGCCGTGGTCGCGGCGGCCGAAACGATGCTCTCCGATGAGTTTTCGACGCCGGAATCCGTCGCAGGTGAAAGCGGGCTCGATGCGTCGCGGTTTCGGAAGCTTTTCACGCGGATGATCGGTGTCACGCCGAAGAAATTTGCCGAGGCGGCGCGGCTTGAACGATTCCGGACAGCCGTCCGGTCAGGGATGAGCGTGACCGAGGCGCTTTACGACGCGGGATTCGGATCAAGCAGCCGGCTTTACGAAAAAGTCGGAGAAAAACTCGGAATGACTCCAGGAAAATTATCTAAAGGTGCGCCCGATGAATCGATCGTTTATGCGGTTTCTGACTGCCGGCTCGGCAAAGTAATCGTTGCACGGACCGGGAAAGGAATCTGCGCAATCGCGCTCGGAGACAGTGAAGACGAACTTGTCGCCGGGCTGCGGAACGAATTTCCGCGCGCCGCGATTGCTGAAAGCGATTCGGTTCGCGAAATTGTCGAAACCGTCGTCGCCGTGCTCGACGGCAAGCCGATGCCCGAACTTCCGCTCGACATCCGCGCCACCGCGTTTCAGGCCCGCGTCTGGGACGAACTGCGCCGGATTCCGTACGGAGAAACCGTTTCTTATCAGCAAGTTGCGGAGCGTTTGGGTAATCGGAGCGCGGTTCGCGCTGTTGCCCGTGCATGTGCGACGAACCGCATCGCGATCGCCATTCCGTGCCATCGCGTCGTCAGATCCGACGGCGAGTTGAGCGGATATCGCTGGGGAATCGAACGCAAACGCGAGATTCTGTCGACTGAAAACGGGCAACGGAGGAAGAAATGAGGATTCGAATCAACGGACTTTCGTCGGCCGTCGCGGCCGCGGTCAAATCTGACGGACGATCGCCGCAATACGGGCATCCGGCGCATACCGAAACGGCGACCGGATACGGGCCTTGCCGCCATTGCCTGAACACTTTCCGGGAAGGCGAGGATCAGCGCATCCTCTTTACCTACAACGCTTTCGAAGGACGGACCGAGGTTCCGCTTCCGGGGCCCGTTTTTATTCATGCGAACGAGTGCGAGCGATTCTCGGACGATCGTTTTCCAGAGGTTCTCCGCCGGATTCCGATGCTGTTCGAAGCGTACCTTGCCGACGGAACGATCCGTCGAACCGAAGCTGCCGGCGCGGAGGATCCGTCGCAGACGATCGCCGAGCTTCTGTCCGATTCTACAACCGCTTTCGTCAATATCCGCAATGCCGAGGCCGGCTGCCACATCGCGATCGCCGTGCGTTGGGATATTGGCTGAAACGCGCTAGAATCGCGCAATGAAGACTGCGCTGACCCTAATGTTGTTGATTGCCGCGGCCATTTCTGTAAACGGCGGATGCGCCGAAACGGCAAAGATCGTCGCTCCGGTGATTGCCGAGAACGCGCAACGCGGCCTTGAAGAGAAACTCGCTGAGGCGCGGCGAACGCTTGAGCGCGCTCCTGATAGCGCCGACGCGCTCGTCTGGGTCGGCCGCCGCACCGCGTATCTTGGCCGATACCGTGAAGCGATCGCGCTTTTTTCGCAGGGAATTGCAAAGTTCCCGAAAGACGCCCGGTTTCTGCGGCATCGCGGTCACCGGCTGATCACGCTGCGATGTTTCGACGATGCGGTTCGTGATCTCACCGCCGCCGCAAAGCTTACTGAAGGGAAATCCGACGAGATCGAGCCAGACGGCCTTCCGAATGCGAAGAACATTCCGACCTCGACGCTCAAGACCAACATTTACTATCATTTGGGACTCGCGCACTATCTGCGGCGCGACTTCAAAAAGGCGCTTGCCGCATATCGGAAATGCGTTGAGTTTTCGAAGAATCCGGACATGCTCGTTGCCGCCAGGCATTGGGAGTACATGACGCTTCGTAAGTTGAACCGAAAATCGGCAGCTGAAAAGGCCGTCGCGTCGGTCGCGGACGGACTTGAGGTCATCGAAAACGACGATTACTACAAGCTGATCCGTCTCTATCAGGGAAAGATCACGGCCGCCGAATTGGAGCGCTCGATCGGCGGAAACGCCGACAGTCTGGGCAATGCATCGCTCGGTTACGGACTCGGAAACTGGTATTCCTATATCGGAGAAACCGAAAAGGGGCTGGCGATCTTCCGGTTGATAACCGCCGGCGATCAGTGGTCGAGTTTCGGCTACATCGCGGCTGAGGTTGAGATTGATAACTCACGGAGGCAGAAGTGAAGATCGGGCTTGTCCAGTATTCGCCGGTAATTCTTGATCGCAGGGCGACGATCTCAAAGGCTGCGGAATTCGCGCGCGCCGCCGCGGCTGACGGCTGTGAACTGGCGGTGCTTGGCGGTGAAGCATCGGTTCCGGGTTATCCGTTCTGGGTCGAACTGACGGACGGAGCGCGGTTTGATTCGAAGCTGCAGAAAGAGTTGTTTGCTTTCTATTCGGATCAAGCGGTCGAAATCGAACGCGGCGATCTCGATCCGCTCATTGCGATCGCGAGGGAATCCGCGATGGCGATCTATGTCGGCGTTGTTGAAAAACCGCGCGATCGCGGCGAATCTCTTTACTGCTCGCTGGTTTTCATCGACGCGGCCGGAACCGTCGCGTCGGTCCATCGGAAACTTGTCCCGACGTACGAAGAACGTCTGGTTTGGGGGAACGGCGATGGACACGGGCTTGTCGCGCATCGCGTCGGCGAGTTCACGGTTGGCGGGCTCAATTGTTGGGAAAACTGGAATCCGCTGGCGCGCGCCGCGCTTTACGGTCAGGGCGAGGATTTTCACGTCTGTGTTTTCCCGGGCGGACTTCACAACGTTGAAGTGACGCGGTTCATCGCCAAGGAATCGCGATCATTTGTCACCAGCGTCTGCTCCGTGCTCAAACGCGAAGACATTTCTTTGGAATTGCCGCGATCGGTGATCGGGAATTCACCGGCGGTCATTCATTCCGGCGGAACCTGCCTCGCTGGGCCCGACGGCGAATGGGTCATCGAACCGGTCGCCGCGGCCGAACGACTGATCGTCGCCGAGATCGATCACACGCGCGTCCGTGAGGAACGCCACAATCTCGATCTTGCCGGCCATTATTCGCGCCCCGATGTCCTGCGTTTGCACGTTAACCGGGAAAGGCAGCGGATTGTGGATTGAATTCAAGAATCAAAATTCAAGAATCAATCAAAATTCAAGAATCAAAATTCAAGAATCAAAATTCAAAATTCAAGAAAGAATCAAAATTGAATCTTAATTCATTCTTGAATTTCTTGAATCTTGAATCTTAATTCTTTCTTGAATCTTAGTTCTTGATTCTTGAAGTTAAGTTGTCACGCTTTCAACCATTTTTCGAGCATTGCTTCCTGTTTGAAAAGTGCGTTTTCAGCATTTTCGCCGCGGGTCATTGGCATCTTGAAGAAGATCGAAAGATGTTCCTGAATCCCGCCCTCGCCGCGTCGGCGCGCGAGGTCAAGACAACGGGCGATCTCGATCGCGAGCGGTGCCGCGAGGATCGAATCACGGCACAGAAAATTGACCTTGATCTGCATCGATTGCCCGAGAAAGCCGACGAGATCGACATTGTCCCACGCTTCTTTGTTGTCGCGGCGCGGTCGGTAATAGCGGATATCGACGATGTGATCCTCAACCTCGTAACCGAGAATATCGTCGAGCAGGGAGCTTTTTGTTTTGACCTTCGACGCCAGCGAGCCTTCGTTCGAAAGCGCAAGGCCATCGCGATTTCCTAAAATATTCGTCGAAAACCAGCCGTCGACCCTCAGCGCCCGCGTCTTGAATGCCGGCGCGAGGACACTCTTGATCATCGTTTGGCCGGTCTTTCCATCCTTGCCGGCAATCGGCACTTTCATCGTTTCGGCGAATTCGATCAAGGCCGGAATATCGGCGGCTACGGATGGAGTAAAGTTCCCGTACGGCACACCTTCCGCGATCGCCGCGTAGGCATAGATCATAGCCGGCGAGATCTGCGGCGAGTTCGAATCAAGCGCGGTTTCGAATCCCGCGATCGTGTTGAAAATCTCGTTGCCCTCGTCGGCGAGCCTTTCGGTTGATGCCAGGTTGATGACGACGATGTTGCCGCATTCCGATCTGAATGAACGGAGATCGGCGCGGATCGATTCGATCGTCGTCCGGTGATCGGTACCGGTTACAACGTTTTCGCCCTCGATATTGACCAGGAATTCCTTGTTCGCGACCGCCCGCCATGGTTTGACCGAACGAAGTTCATTTTCGACCGCAACGAACTGCTTGTGCGTCAGGACGTCATGCTCTTCGGCCGCCTTCGCGAGATGCTCGCCGTAGAGATCCCAGCCAGCGAATCTGATCTGTTCGTAACCGGCGAGTCCGTCCGCGACACCCGCCAGCGGCAGACCGGTCGTGTCGATCAATCCTTTTTTGAGAAGTTCGATGCCGGCGACCATCGTCGTTCCGACCGCGCCTCCCAATCCGATTACTGCAATGCCAAGAGTTTTGCCGTCCATAAAAACTAAGATTTTACAACAATTCAACATCCGATGCGCGAGTTTGCGACCCGAATGCAGAACCCCGCACGAAGTAATGGGGGGTGACCGCAACGCGGGCGATCTTCTCATGTCGAGATACTTCCGAATTGTCTCAGCGTTTTCGCGTGACGAGAAATACGCCGGCGAAGACCAGCACCGAAGCGATCAATAGCCGGACCGAGAAATGTTCGTCAAGAAAAATCACAGCCGACAAGAATCCGATCAGTGGTTGGAGATAGACATAGACCGCGACCACCGACGGTTCGACGCGCGAGATCGAAAATGCGCTCAGATAGTACGCGACGATCGTCGGAAAGATAACGAGTGCGCCGGCAAACAGCCACGAAGACGCCGCGACCGATCCGAGATCGACGTCCGAAAGCGAATAGACTCCGACGGGCACATTGATAAAACTCCCGAAAATAAACAGCCACGCAATCGATTTCAGCGCGCCGTAATGCGAAATGAGCTTTTTTGAGATGACGACGTAAAACGCGTAGCAAAGGCTGTTGAGAATGATGAAAAAATCGCCGAGCGTCGTTTCGGACGAAAAACTAGCACGCGACGGATCGATAAGATAGATGACTCCGAACGCCGCAATCGCGATCCCGACGACAAGCCTCCATGTCAGCCGTTCAAACCCGAGCAAGACACTGATCGCGATCGTAAAGATCGGGATCGTGATCGACAGAAGTGAAGTGTTCGCCGCCTTTGTCAGCGAAAGCCCCTGGAAAAAAAGGAGTTGATTGAGCGCAATTCCGAAGAACGCGAACAGCGCGAATTGCAGATAATGTTTGCGCTCATCAAGTTCGAGCGTACCGCGCCAGCGCTGAAGAATCGAAAACGCGACGGCCGCGCCGCCGACCCGAAATCCGACGAGAGCGAAGGGCGGAAACGCGAGCAACGCGAATTTACCCAAAACAGTCGCCGTGCCGAACATGAACTGCGTCATGATCAGCGCGGCGACTGCATAATGATCGGTTTGTTTTGCACCGTCGGACATTGAAAACGTAATGCTAACAAATCCCGCGACGCATTTCAGCTTTGGAACCTATTCGGCATCATGATCATGGCCGGATTCGGTCGTCGAAATCCGCCAGCCGCGTCTTTCGGTTGAGCCAGATAACGGACGGCGCCATTCGAAAATGTCGGTTTCCGACCGCTCGAACGCCGATCCGGTCGAGGCAAAGGTCGGATTGAAATCCGGCCGGATGAGCGAGACATTCTTCATTTCCTTGCGTGTCCGCTCCATCAGCGATTCGATCTCCGAGATCTTTCGCGGCAATGCCCGCGTCATCCATTCGACGCCCGTTTCGGTTACCAGCATGTCGTCTTCGATCCGGACGCCGATCGCGCGGTATTTCTCAAAGACCGGACGGATCTTGTCGACAAACGCCTTGATTTCCGGTTTTGAAAGATCGAAATAGTCGAGCGCGTCTTCACGCATGTAGATTCCGGGCTCGTTCGTCATGATCATTCCGGGTGCGAGCGGCGCGTTGTAGTTGCCGACGTCATGGACATTCATTCCGAGCCAGTGACCCCAGCCGTGAATGTACCACATCTTGTATTGCGGAACGCCGACGATGCGCGTGCCGCCTTTGCCGTCCGGAACAGACTGGGTCGTTCCCGGAACCAATGCTCCGACGCCCTCGATCAAGCCGAGTTTGGCAAGCCCTTCTTCGATCGTCTTTGCGGCCGCTGCCGATGCGTCCGCGACCTTCGAACCGGGCCGGATCGTCGCCGCTGCGGCTTCCTGCGCGTCGTAAACGATCTGATAGATCTCGGCCTGTTCTTTGGTGAATTTACCGTTGACCGGGAAAGTCCGGGTGACATCCGCCGTGTAGTGATCGAATTCAGCGCCGACGTCCATCAGCAAAAGGTTTCCCGGCTTGATCGCGCCCTGCGATTCGACGTAATGGAGCGTCGTCGCATTTGGGCCGCAACCGACGATCGACGGGTATCCCCAATAATCAGCGTTGCGGCGGCGGAAAGTGTATTCGACTTCGGCCTGGACTTCATACTCCCAGTTCGCGCGGCCGACGATTCCCATCGAGCGCATCTGGGCTTCGGTCGTGATGTCGATCGCCTGCTGCATCAGCCGGATCTCGTACGGCGATTTGATCAACCTCAGTTCGTCGAAGATCGGAGCGGCATTGACCTCGTTCACAAGCGACTTCGCCAGTTCCGCTTCCTGTCCGAATTCGCGGTGGCCGTTGAAATCACGATCACCGTCGGGAAGGATGAGATACGTTTTCGCCGAGGTCGACGGAACGCTGACGCCGTCTGCGGTCGTGAACGGCGTTCCCGACTTCAGCGCTTCAATGTACTTTTTCTGATCGGCGGCGTTGACGATCGTTGTGATCCCCGAAAGCCGGGTCGCGTCGTCGTTCGAATACATCCGTCCGTTCCACGCTTCGAACTGGGGATTGCGTTTCGGCAAAAAGAGGAACTCGGAACGCGTTCCGCCGATCTTGGCGAGCACCAGCGTTGCATTCGCCTGTTTCAGCGCCGTCAGATAGTAAAGATTGTTTTCCTGCCGATACATGAAATCGACATCGTTCGAATAGATCCGCGGTTCCGCGCTGAGCAGGACCATCACCGAATTGTCGGCCATGCGGTCGAGCACGCGCGCGCGCCGGGCCGCGAGCTCACGCTGGCGTTCCGAATCCGAAAACGCCGGCGACGGCGGCGCGACGCGAATTGCCGACGGTTTTTTCGGTTCGGGATTCCCGAATCCGATCGCCGATGCTGCGAGCATTGCCGCGAGCGAAAATACAAATCTCAGTTTTGTCATCTGTTGTTTCTCCAGGATTTCGATCAATTTCGTCACTGCCGCGCCGGAATTTCAATCGCTAGATCTTTCGATCCGATGTTGCCGAAGTAGTCGGCGACGAGAACGCGGAGCGTGTACGTGCCGGGCTCAAGCGTCAACGGATCAATAAACCCTTCACGGGCGACATTGGCGTGAACCTCGTTGGTGACAACGTACCGGAAGATGGTTTCGCCGGTCGCGCCGGATTTGCTTCCGCGATCATAGACTAGTCCGACCGCGTCGTTTCCCGGCAGCCGATCGAACGTGATCGGCCAAACGGGATCGCTGACAGGTTTTTCGCCGTTTTGTAGCAATTGGTAACCGGCACGGTAGATTCCGAGGCGCCTTCGTTCGGCGTTCCCGTCCATGCGGTCAAAAGCGCGGGCAACAATTCGCGTTTTTCCAACGAGTTTAATACGCGAGGACGTCGCGCCGGTTTCAATGATTCCGAAATTTTCGTCGGTGAGTTCAACGGATTCGACAACGGGCGCGATCTTGTCGGAAACTCCGGGCAGGTCGAGCGCCGCGAGCGCGTTGAATTCGGCGCCGCTGCGTCCGGCGATCAGGTGGACGTGGTTCATCGGATTGAGCGTTCCGATCGGTTCTCCGGCGGTAAAACGCGAGCCGCGCGGGACGCGTACGCCGGTCGTCTTGCCGGATTCGTCGGAGTCGAAAACGAATCTTGGATCACCGAAGCCGCGTTCGGCTGAGTCGCGGCCGAGCCTGATATGGATGTAGCCGAGCGTCGGCATCCGGATCAATTCGCGTAACGTGCCGAAATTTTCCGCCGCCAGCGGTCGTAAAACGGTTTCGTCACGTACGAAGCGGGCCGTCTCACCGTACGCGCCGACGACGTCAAGGCCGTTGTGAAACCACATTTCGTCGCCGCCGTCGTTTTCGCCACGGATCTCGCCGAGCGTTCCGGCGATCTCACGAGTGTTTTGGGGCGGGTCATACGGCCAGCGGGCCGGGGCAAGTGTTCTGAAATCGGCGGCATTCGGGCGGCTGTCCGCGATCGTGTCGGGATCAATGATCTTCCCGACGCCGTCCGGCGAAATTGATCGCAAAGCCTGATTCTCACTATCGGCAACGAATACTGCGCCATCGGGGGCGATCGCGATCCCGCCCGGTCGATTGAAACGTCCGTCGGCGGCGGCACCGTCCGCAAATCCCGCGCGCTGCGAAGAAACCGTGACGACGGTCGGCGCGCGGGTAAGATCGACGCGGCGCACCGCGCTTCCGTCGGTAAACCAGATCTCGCCGTTGCCGGAGACGGCGATCGCCAGCGGCTGATAGAGTCCGGCCGAATCGGCGGATCCGTCCGCAAACTCACCGCCGCCGCCAATCAGCGTTTTCGTCGTCCCGGAAAGCTGAACAGCGCGGACACGTCCGTGTCCGGGATCGCAGACCAAAAGTGAGCCGTCGGTTCCGAAAGCGAGGCCGGTCGGCGTATCGAAGCGCGACGACGATCCGTTTGAAGAATCCGCGAATCCGCGGACGCCGCCGGCGATCGTTCTCACATTTCCGTTCTCAATGACGCGGATGCGGTCGTTGTAGGTGTCGGCGACATAGATCGACGCGCCGCGGACGGCGATTCCGATCGGTGCCCGAAAAAGCGCCGCATTTGCCGGGCCGTCGCTGAATCCTGCTTTGCCGTCGACACCGGCGAAGATCGAGGCTTCGCCCGCCCGTGTGACGCGCTTGATCGTATGCGATCCGCTGTCGGCAACGAAGATGTCACCTGATTCAGAGACCGCGATGTGCGATGGTGTTTTCAGACCTGACGCAACGACCGAGAATTCGCCGTTATTTGTGACGCGCATGATCCGGCCACGCTCGCCGTCCGAAACCAGCAGTTGCCCGCCGGATTCGGCAATTCCGAAAGGATCGGACAATTCAGCCGGGTTGAAAAAGAAGGTCCTTGCCAATTGGGCCGGCCGCTGGGCAGGTTCCGGCACCTTGCACGAAAAGCTGAGCGCCGAGAGCGCAAGCAGAAACAGAAAAGCGGATTTCATCGGCATTAACAATAGCGTTTCATTCGCTTACAAATCAAAATTTATCTGGTATTATCACCGAACTGCCCCATAGTTTTTTTGTAGAGGAGATTTTTTCAGTATGTTTTCACTCGAAGATTTATTAGGTCAACAGCAGGGATCGGAAGTGGTCGGTCAGATGAGCCAACAAGTCGGCGCCGAGCCAAGCCTTGTAAATTCGGCGATCCAGATGGCGCTGCCGGCGATCATCAACGGTCTGGCGAACAATGCGAAGTCGCCCGAAGGCGCACAGAGTCTTGACCAGGCGCTCACGAACGACCACGACGGCAGCGTGCTCGACAACCTCGGCGGGCTTGGAAGTCTGATCTTCGGTGGCGGCCAGGCACCGCGGCAGGCGGATGCCGGCGGAATCCTCGGCCATATTCTCGGCGGAAGTCAGGGACAGGTTACTCAGCAGATCAGCAACGAAAGCGGTTTGAACATGGGACAGGTCGCGCAGATCCTGATGTTTCTTGCGCCGATCGTGATGGGCTATCTCGGAAAGCAGAAACAACAAAACAATCTCGATTCGGGCGGTCTTTCGGATCTCCTTTCGGGCCAACAGCAGCAGATCCAGCGGGCGCCGCAAGGTTCGTTCATCGAACGCATGCTCGACAGCGACGGCGACGGTTCGGCGATGGACGACATCGCTTCGATGGCGCTCAAGTATATGACGGGCAAGTAATCGGGACGTTTAACGAATCAACGGGACGCGGCCTCCGATCGGTCGCGTCCCGTCATTTGATTTCGGGTCGCGGCAAGCGAAGCCACCCTAACGCTCCATACGAAGTCAGAGGTGAAGCAACGGCCGGCTCGCTAAAATGTTGAGTTTTTGGTGGAATCGTTGTGCTATGATTTACCTGGGCTGAACATGAATCTGGAACCACTGATGAACAGGTTAAGAACTGCTTGCCGCGACAATGGTGTTGCAATGCTGGGCATCTTTGGATCGGTAGCCCGTGGCGAAGATACTGCAAATAGCGATGTCGATCTGCTCGTCCGCCTCTCCAAACCAGTTGGATTTGTCGAATTTATCGCCCTCGAAGATAAGTTCAAAGAGATTTTTGGCCGCGAAGTCGATCTCGCAACCGAAGCATCCCTTCACCCGCTTATCCGTGAAAACGTTCTCGCCGATCTGCAAGTGATTTATGAAAAGTAGACACGACCGTCTATTTCTTTACGACATCATCGAATGCTGCGACCGCGTTGCCGATTATGTCCGCGGCGTTCGTGAAAAGGATTATCAATTGAACCCAATGCTTCAGGACGCGCTCGTTCGCAACATCGAAGTAGTTGGCGAGGCCGTGAAAAATCTTTCCTCAGAAATAACCGCCGCGTATCCCGACATTGCCTGGAGCCAAATCGCAAGAATGCGAGACAAGATCGCCCATCATTACTTTCGGATAAATCTCGATGTGGTCTGGAAAACTGCAACCGAGGATTTACCGGTGCTTCGCCCGCAGATCGCCGCGATTTACGAAAGTACCGAAGAATAGTCCGCGGCAGAAAACCGGCACGGAATCAGCTTTGACTTTAATTTCCTGAAATGCTTCAATTTAAGTCAAACGTGGTGAGTTATGGCGACTTGCGACCACGTAAAATAAGCCGCTAAACAGCTGAGTGATTTTCCAACGCTTGTGAAACTCTGTGCTGTTTTGTCCGGCCGGAGTTTTTTGTTTTTGGCAGGTGGTGACTTATGCCGGCAATTGCGAGCCGTGTAATTCTTTTTGTCGATGAAATCGGGCGGATGACCGATTTTTACACGAACGTCATCGGCCTCGTCGTCAAATCGAACAGTGACGGGTTTGTCGTCCTCTATGCCGGTGCGATCGAACTCGCGCTTCATCAGTTGCCGGAACTGTACGCCGACCCGGAGGGCGCGGGCGCGGCGCGCGAGGACAGCTATTTCAAACTCGTGTTCCATTCGGACGATGTCGCCGGCGAGCGCGAATCCCTGACGGCACGAGGCGTGAGAATGCGCGAAATCGTCCGGTACGACGGAATCGAATTTTGTGACGGGCTTGATCCGGAAGGTAACGTGATCCAGATCAGCAGTCGGTAATATATTGATGCGAAATAATTTCCTGGATTTATTGAAAGAGCGGATTGTCGTTTTTGACGGCGCGATGGGCAGCAACTTGCAGTCGCAGAATCTGACGATCGACGATTGGGGCGGCCCGAATTTTGAGAACTGTTCGGAAAATCTGCTGTACACCAAACCCGAAGCGATTGAAAAGGTTCATACCGGATTTCTCGATGTCGGATGCGACGTGATTGAGACGAATTCGTTCGGCGGCGGGGAAGTCGTCCTCGCAGAGTTCGGCATCGCCGATAAAGCTTACGACGTCAACAAACTCGCGGCAAGCTTCGCCAAGAACCTCGCCGATCAGTATTCGACGGCCGATAAGCCGAGATTCGTTGCCGGTTCGATCGGGCCCGGAACCAAACTGCCGACGCTCGGTCATATTACGTACGACGATCTCAAGCGCTCTTACGAACAGCAGGTCCGCGGGCTGTTCGACGGCGGTGTCGACATGTTCATCGTCGAAACGTGCCAGGACATTCTTCAGACGAAGGCAGCGCTCGCGGCGATCTTCGATCATTTCAAGCGAAACCGCGTCAGGATACCGGTCATCGCGCAGGTGACGATCGAAACGTTCGGGACGATGCTCAACGGAACGGAGATCTCGGCTGCGCTGACGGCGCTTGAACCTTTCCCGATCGACGTCATCGGCATGAATTGCGGCACCGGTCCCGATCAGATGACGGAAAGCGTCAAATATCTGTGCGAGAATTCGCCGTTTCCGGTTTCGGTTCTGCCGAACGCGGGACTTCCCGAGGTCAAGGACGGTCAGCAGTATTACACAGAGTCGCCCGAGGACTTCGGCCGAAAGATCGAGCATTTCGCACGCGATTTCGGCGCAAACGTCGTCGGCGGTTGCTGCGGAACGTCGTTTGAACATCTGCGTGCCGCGATCGAGCGCGTCGGACGTCTTTCGCCCAAACTCCGCGATCCGAAACTCACGCCGTCGGCTTCATCGATCTATTTTCAGCAACCGTACACTCAGGACAGCTCATTCCTGATCGTCGGCGAACGCGTCAACGCGTCGGGATCGAAGAAAATGCGCGATCTCCTTCAGGCGGAAGACTGGGACGGACTTGTCAGTCTCGCCAAATCGCAGGAACGCGAGGGCGCGCACGTGCTTGACGTCAATGTCGATTTTGTCGGACGCGACGGCGTCGCCGACATGAACGAACTCGTCTCGCGGCTCGTCACGAATGTTCGGATTCCGCTCATGCTCGATTCCACCGAATGGGAAAAGATGGAGGCCGGACTCAAGCATGCGGGCGGCAAATGTCTTTTGAATTCAACCAATTACGAAGACGGTGAAGAACGATTTCTGAAGGTGCTGAGCCTCGCCAAGGAATACGGCGCGGGCGTCGTCGTCGGCCTCATCGATGAAGACGGCATGGCGCGGACCGCCGCGGATAAAATCCGGATCGCCCGGCGCGCGTTCAAGGCGGCGACCGATTTCGGGATCAAGGATCATGACATTTTCTTCGATCCGCTCGCATTGCCGATTTCAACCGGGATCGAAGAGGATCGCCGGAACGCGGCGGAAACTATCGACGCGATCCGGACGATTCACGCCGAAATGCCGGAAACGAACATCATTCTTGGCGTTTCGAACATCTCGTTCGGACTCAATCCGGCCGCCCGGGTCGTGCTCAATTCGATCTTTCTTCATGAATGCGTCGAGGCCGGGATGAACTCGGCGATCGTCAATGCGTCAAAGATCCTGCCGCTCAACCGATTCAATGAGCACGAGATCGACGTCGCGCTCGAACTGATCTACGATCGTCGGAAATTCGAAGGCGATATCTGCACATACGATCCACTCGGCGAATTCACGACGCTCTTTGAAGGAAAGACGGCGAAATCGATGAAGCAGGACATTTCGAATCTGCCGGTCGAGGAAAAACTGAAACGCCATATCATCGACGGCGAGAAGATCGGCCTTGAAGATTCGCTGAAAACGGCGCTCGAAAAATATCCGCCGCTTGAGATCATCAACAACATTCTGCTCGACGGCATGAAGGTCGTCGGCGATCTCTTCGGTTCAGGGCAGATGCAGTTGCCGTTCGTGCTGCAATCGGCCGAAGCGATGAAAACGGCGGTCAAATTCCTTGAACCGTTCATGGAAAAGGTCGAAGGCTCGAACAAGGGAACGATGATCCTCGCGACCGTCAAGGGCGACGTTCATGACATCGGCAAAAACCTTGTCGATATCATTTTGACGAACAACGGTTATCGCGTCATCAATCTCGGAATCAAGCAACCGATCGACGACATTCTCAATGCTTACGACGAACATGGCGGTGATGCGATCGGGATGTCCGGACTGCTCGTGAAATCGACGCTTATCATGCGCGACAACCTTGAGATCATGAAGGAACGCGGCATCAACGTGCCGGTGATTCTCGGCGGCGCGGCGCTCAACCGAAAATATGTTGACAACGATCTTGTTCCGCTTTACGACGGAAAGCTCTTTTATGCACGCGACGCGTTTGACGGGCTTCATGCGATGGATGAAGTGACGCAGGTTGGGGCCGTTGAATCGAAATCTCAGCCGACCGGGAACAGTGACGACGCTTCAGATGACGCGCAGACGGTCGCGACCGTCGCCGATGCCGAGGATCTTGTCGGTGAAGATGCGAAACTCGGAATGGTCGCCGCGCGCGTGTCGCACCGCGCCGATGCGGACGACGCGCGGACGCGGCACACGACGAGGTCGGGCGTGGCTCCGGTCGACCATATTCCGGTGGCTCCGTTTTACGGATCGAAAGTGATCGAACTTACCGATCTCAACAGGGTTTTCGAATTCATCAACGAAACTGCGTTGTTTAAGGGCCAATGGCAGTACAAACAGGGAAAGAAGTCGGCCGAAGAGTACGCCGCGGTGCTTGAAAACGAGGTTCGGCCGCGATATCGCGAGATCAAGGCGAAAGCGATCCGCGATAAGCTGCTTGAGGCGAAACTGGTCTACGGATACTTTCCATGCCGGGCCGACGGCAACGATCTTGTTATCCTGGACGACGACCAAACGACCGAACGGATGAGATTCGGATTTCCGCGCCAGCCGCTCGAACAGCGCGGGACAAAGAACCTGTGCATCGCGGATTATTTTGCGTCGGACCGCGTCGATGTCGTCGCGTTCCAGCTCGTGACGATGGGACGGAAGGCGTCTGAATACTCGAACGAGCTTTTCAAATCCGACAATTACACGGATTATCTTCTGTTTCACGGGCTTTCCGTTGAAGCCGCAGAAGCGCTTGCCGAACTGTGGCACAAACGTGTCCGCGAAGAACTCGGGATCGCCGGTGACGACGCCGCCGATCTGAACAAGCTTTTCAAACAGAACTATCAGGGTTCGCGCTTTAGTTTCGGCTATCCGGCGTGCCCGAATCTCGAAGACCAGGCGAAGATCTTCGAACTGCTCGGACCCGATCGGATCGACGTTGAACTCAGCGAGGAATTCCAGCTCCATCCGGAACAATCGACGTCGGCGATCATCGTCCATCATCCCGATGCGAAATACTTCAATGTGGAGTAGAATTTCCGTCTATGGCACAGCAAGAGTATCTGCCGACACGGATTCTGCATGATTTCGTAGGACGCGTCGAGTCCTTAGGGATGAAGTACATGCTCACCGGTTCAATGGCGATGATGCTTTACGGCATGTTTCGTCAGACGGCGGACATTGATATCGTCGTCGAATTTGACGGACGCGATTTGATCGCATTTGAGCGCGCGTTGCAGCCCGATTATTATGTCCCCGTCAAGTCGATGAACGATGCAGTTTCGGCAAGGCGCGTATTCAACGTCATCAATATCGAGTTCGCATACAAGATCGACTGCGTCGTTCGAAAAGATAGTTCGTATCACAAGACGGCATTCGATCGTCGCTTGCGCACCGACTATTACGGTCGTGAAGTGTGGATCATAACCTGCGAAGATCTGATTCTTTCGAAGCTGCTTTGGGCCGCGCCAAGCCGTTCGGAGAAGCAGATGACGGATGTTGAAAACTTGATGTCGTTTGGATATGATGCCGCCTACACCGAGGCGTGGATCGATTCGCTCGGGATCACCGAGATTTACCTGGAGTGCAAAGCGAAATCAACAGCATGAGCGATACGTCCTCTGAAATCCGGCGAATGCAGATCGACTTGGTTCGTGCGATGCCGCCATCCAAACGAATCGCGATGGCCTGCGAAATGTACATGGCCGCGCGCGAGTTGATTCTGCGTTCGATGTCGCGGACGTCATTGAGCAAGACGGAGAAAGTGGCCGAACTTTATCGCCGATTGTACGGCGAGGAGCTGCCAGATGATTTTTTCGATCAAACCAACGCCGCTGAGTAAGGCTGGAGAACGAGTATGTCAAAATTTGTCGATGTTTATTTGCTTCCGTTAGCCGAGAGCAAGCTTGAAGCCTATCGGGATCTCGCGCAGAAATGCTCTGCGTACTTTCTCAAATACGGGGCGACGCGGTACCGCGAATACGCAGCTGCTGACATGAACGCGCCTGACCTCGTCGCGTTTCCCCAGATTGTTAAGCTTGAACCGGGAGAAACCCTGATCTATGCCGCCGTCGAGTACGATTCCGAAGAGCGGCGCAATGAAGCGATGAAGGCGATCATGAATGATACTGAAATGGCGAAGCTGTGCGGCGAAGAACCGCTTTTTGACTTTCATCGAATGGTTTACGGCGGGTTCTCGATTCTCGTCGACGAGTAACGGGATGCGTCGATTTGCGGTGTTTGATGTTAGGATGTTCGCAAAAGCACAGAAGGAGAATATCAATGAGAATCGCCACAATCGTCGTCCGCGTCCTGCTTGGTCTGTTGCTGTTGTTTGCTTCGATCGCGTTTTTCGCGAATCTTGCGCCGCCGCCTGAGTTTACCGGCCAGCAAAAGGCGTTCTGGGAAGGGCTGGTCGCCTCAAGATATATCCTGCCGGTCGTTAAGGTCTTTGAACTTCTTTGTGGAATCGCGCTTGTTTCGGGATATTTCGTGCCGCTCGCGGTGGTCGTCTTTTTCCCGATCGCGGTCAACATTCTGCTGACGCATCTGCTGGTGATGCCGGACGGAATTCCGGCCGCGATCGCCGTCTTTGCCGCCGAATGCTTCCTGATCTTCGCGAACTGGAAGTCATTTGAGGGAATTCTGAAAGCAAAATAAACCGTCAGTCAGAGTTACGCGTTTACGCGTGAACCCGTCGCGCCAATCAACGCTTTCGCGATTATTGGATTTGCCCCTGGCCGTCAGCTGAAGCAGACGGCAATTCATTGAAAGTCGAAGCCGCGGGAATCGACGTCGGAGAAACGTCTTCGACCGTTTTGGGACAGCCTCGTAAGCTTTTCCGAGAGTGCTTGACTTGAGAATCCGCGGTTCCGCCGCGAGCTTGCGATTGACCGGTCACTATCGTTCCCGGTTCTGACTTCCTGCTCGCTCGATCATTCCTTCCTGCACCTCCGGCTCCCGACGTGGATGCCAAAATGATCTTCGGCCCGCTTTCCAGCGCCTCTTCATTGGGTGTAAAATCGAAGCATGACCGAAGAGAAAAACAAGCAGCATTCTGACCATTCAACCAAGGAAAAACTTGAAGCGGTCGGCCAGATTATCGTCGGCGAGATCGAGAAGATTGGCGGAATCCTTACCGGCGATCCGGTGACCCAGGCCGAGGGCGATTACAACGTCGGCGCGGGAAGCCTGCATCTTCAGGATGCGGACGCCGCTTCCGGTGAAGCTGCGGATGAAAACTCCTGAGAGTCTCTAAATCAATGAAAAAGAAGATATTTATTGCCGGTTCGGGTGGAATCGGCGAGGCCGCGGCTTTGCTCTTGAGGGAATGGTGCGATTTTGAACTCGACCTGATCCTCGGCGATATTTCACAGGAAAACCTCGACAAAGCGCGGGCGTTTGTCCTCGGCGGATCAATGAAGACAACGTCGGTCGAGACCGTCGTCATGCCGCGCGAAGGGCTGAGCGGCGAGATGAAGGCGGCGTTTGAATCGTGCGATTGTCTGCTCGATTGTTCGCCCGGAGGTCAGGCACCGAAAATGGCGGGTTTCGCGAAAGATTTCGGGATGCATTACGCGAACCTGACCGAATATGTCGCCGAAACCGACAAGATCATCGATCTTGCAAAAGACGCTTCGACGGGGTTCATCCTTCAAACGGGACTTGCGCCGGGCTTCATCAACGTTCTCGCGATGTCGCTTTATAAACAATTTGTCGCCGATTACGGCAACGACAAAGTGGAACGGATCGGGATGAAGGTCGGAGCGTTGACGGCGCACGCCCACGCTCCGCATTTTTACGGCTTCACATGGTCGCCGATCGGCGTCGCGACCGAATACGTCAAAAGCTCGCGCGTCATCCGCGATTTTGAGATCACCGAACGGCCGGCATTGTCCGACAGGGAAACGATCGTTATCGGCGCGCGGACGTATGAGGCGGACCTGACATCGGGCGGCGCGGCTGATCTTCCGGACTATTTTGCCGGAAAGGCGCGTTCGCTCGACTACAAAACGCTCCGTTATGTCGGCCATTACGGTTGGGTTGAACAGCAGGTCGCCGGTCTTCCTCAAGACGAAAGGCTGCCGGATCTTCTCGAAAAATTGATGCTGCAGGCGATTCCGTCGGTCGAAGACGACCTGGTCCTCGTTCACGCATCGGTCGACGGCTTCGATAACCACGGCCGCCGGCGGATGATTGAAAAAGCCTATTATGTCGAACCGCTTGAGATCAACGGCAAACGGCTGCGCGCGATTCAGACGACGACGGCCGCGCCGCTGTGCGAATCGGCGATTCAGCTTCTCAGAGGCGATCGGAAGGGTGTCATCCTTCAAAGCGAGGTCGATCCGGAAAGTTTCATGCACGGGAAATTCGTTTCGCGCGTATACTCGATCCTATGACGACGATCGATGCGAGGCATGTAGCGACGGTGCAGCGGTACATTACCGCTTACAATTCGTTTGATATTCCGGGGATGCTCGCGACACTCGCGCCTGAGGTCGAATTCCGAAACGTCTCGGACGGAACCGTCACGGTCGCGACACACGGCATCGAAGAATTCGAGCGTCAGGCAATTTCCGGGACATCACTTTTCCAAAGCCGGCAACAGAAGATCGCCGCTCTGTCGTTCACGGCCGATCGTGTCGTCGTCGACATCAGTTATCGCGCAAAACTTGCGGTCGATCTGCCAAACGGTCTTAAGGCCGGAGAGTCTATCGCGCTCAAGGGAAAGTCCATTTTCAAATTCAAGGGCGAGCTGATCATTTTTATTGAGGATCAAAGCTGATGCGCATCGTCTGCATTTCCGACACGCACAACGCCAACGAATCGATCGCCGTCCCGGACGGCGATCTGCTTATCCATTCGGGCGACGCAACGAATCGCGGGTCCGAGGCGGAGGTCCGAGCGTTTCTCGCTTGGTTCGGCGGGTTGCCGCACGCGCATAAAGTATTCGTCGCCGGCAATCATGACTGGCTCTTTGAACGAAACGAAAATCTGGCCCGGCTTTTGGCAAAAAAGGCGGGTATTACGTATCTGCAGGATTCATCGGTGACGATCGGCGGATTCCGGATTTACGGAAGTCCGTGGCAACCGAGATTTTTTAACTGGGCCTTCAACCTCAATCGCGGCGCCGAGATCGCCGAAAAATGGCGGCAGATTCCGGACGATACCGAGATCCTGATCACCCACGGACCGCCGCACGGCATTCTGGACGAGGTTCCGCGTGCTTACTCTATTGAAAACACCGGTTGCGAGGAACTCCGCAACTCCGCAACCGAATCGCGGATCTGTCAGACCTCCGGCTCCATGTGTTCGGCCACATCCATTGCGGTTACGGAACCCATGAGGAAGGCTGCGTCCGTTTCGTCAACGCCTCAACGTGCGACGAAGAGTATGACGCACGGCAATCGCCGATCATCGTTGACTTGTAATTTTCCGATTTGTTATGCCCGAAATTGTCAGAACCGATTCATCGAATCCGGATTTCATCGCGCTCGTCAAATTGCTCGACGAGGAACTCGCGATCCGTGACGGCGCCGAACATTCATTTTTCGCGCAGTTCAACCAGATCGATTCGATCAGGCACGTTGTCGTCGCGTACGCCGACGGAGAGCCCGTCGGTTGCGGCGCGTTCAAGCGTTATGACGTCGTAACCGCCGAGATTAAACGGATGTTCGTACGTTCCGAGGCGCGCGGCCGGCGAATTGGGGCGGACGTTTTGACGGAACTGGAGGCGTGGGCGATCGAAGAAGGCTTTTCGGCGGCGATTCTCGAAACCGGATTCAAGCAGCCGGAAGCGATCAGACTCTACGAAAGATCGGGATATGATCGGATTCCGAATTACGGGCAATACGCCGGTGTCGAGAGCAGCGTCTGCATGAAGAAATCGTTGATCAGCGATTAGCGTGGGGTGGCAGGATTGAACGCGAAATACGCTAAATGCGCTAAATAAATCGCGGCGCCGGCCCGCGAGATGTGCGGACCGGCGCCGATTTCTTACCTCGCGAAAACGCCCGGAATTGCACTATCTCCGGCGGCGCCGAATCCCTGAATCATCGTTCCCGCGGTCGAGCGCTGGGCGTACCATGTGTTGTTCGACGCTCGGAACACCGCGCCGTCGATCTTGCCGTCACCGTCATAATCGCCCGGAACAGGCGTGTCGGTCGCGATTCCGAACGGGAACGAGTAGAACGTCGAATTCTCGCTTCGCAGGACGAACCATTCGCCGTTGCGGAAGAACGCCGGATCTGCCTTTCCGTCTCCGGTGTAGTCGCCCGGAACGAGCTTGTCGGTCGAGTTGCCGAAGTTGATCGCGATCACGCCGGCCGCCGATCGGTTCAGCCACCATTGCCCGGCGCTCGGACGGTAGATCGCGATGTCGGTCTTGCCGTCGCCGTCATAATCGGCCGGAACCGGTTTGTCGCCTGCGGCGCCGAACCCTTGGATCGTCGTTCCGCCGCCGGAATTT
>JBGASE010000239.1:0-4306 GCA_044229875.1 Pyrinomonadaceae bacterium
CAGTCCGAAGCGTTGGCGGCCTTCAAAAACGGCTCGGTTTACATTGAACGCTACATCGAGCGTCCGCGGCATATCGAAATACAGGTTCTTGCCGACGAACACGGCAACTGCATTCATCTCGGTGAGCGCGAATGCTCGATCCAGCGCCGTCACCAAAAGCTACTTGAAGAGGCACCGTCAGCCGCGATCTCCAAGGAACTTCGCGACAAAATGGGTGCGGTCGCGGTCAAGGCTTGCAAGGAAATCGGTTATTCAAACGCGGGAACGTTCGAATTTTTGCTGGATGAAGACGGTTCTTTCTATTTCATGGAAATGAACACACGCGTTCAGGTTGAGCATCCGGTCACCGAAATGGTCACCGTCGTCGATATCGTCCGCAACCAGATCCGCGTTGCGCGCGGTGAGAAACTGGGATTCACTCAGGACGAGATCGAAATCTTCGGGCATTCGATCGAATGCCGGATCAATGCCGAGGATCCTGAGAAGTTTACGCCGAGCCCGGGAAAGATCACCGGTCTCAATCTTCCGGGCGGCCCTGGGGTTCGCGTCGATACCGCGGTTTATCCGGGATATGTCGTTCCGCCCTATTATGATTCGATGATCGCCAAGCTGATCGTTCATGCGCGGACGCGCGAGGCTGCGATCGCACGCATGCGCCGGGCGCTCGAGGCAATGGTCGTCGAAGGAATCAAGACGACGATTCCGCTCCATTTGAAGATCATGAACGACGAGCGGTTTCAGAAGGGCGAGTTTTCGACGAAGTTTATGGAAGAATTCGGGAAATAGCTTGATGCCGACATGCTCACATGGGCAGGGAATCAGGCAATTTCAGTTTCGCGAGTTGGTTGACAATCGCAAGGTTACAATCGACAATCAATAAAAATCTTCGTGGTTGCCGGTCGAACGACCGGAGTTACTGCGAGCCAATAGGAGAGGCTATTTTCAGCAAATAAGCAATTATGTCAACAGCAACGGAAAAGAAATCGCAAATCGTTGAGGATTTCAAAACACATACATCGGACACAGGTTCGTCGCAGGTGCAGGTCGCGCTTTTGACGGAACGGATCAAGGAACTGACGGAGCATTTCAAGATTCACAAAAAGGATCATCATTCGCGCCGCGGACTGCTGAAAATGGTCTCGCGTCGCAGAAAACTGCTCGATTATCTCAAACGCCGTGATATCAACGAATATCACAAGGTGATCGAACGGCTTGGCCTGAGAAGGTAGAAGGGTCGAAAGGAGGGCGGAACGGATCAGGCCGCGACGTTGTTGTCTTCGCGGCATCCGGAATTCGCCCGAACTGTATCCTTTAGATTGTGACTGCTTCGAGTCAGTGTAAGAAAGGTTCTCTCGAAGAATTCGCCAAGGGTTGCTGAACGTGACAGCCTGTTAAGTCCTTGGGAATGGGAACAGATCGTCAAACAAAATTTACTTAGCGGCAGGGCTTCACGGCACAGACCTGCCGCTATTTGTGTAAAAAGGAACAGAAATGACATCTAAGAAATATTTGAAAGAGTCTATTAAGTTAGGCGACGGCGAATTGTCGGTCGAAATCGGCAAAGTCGCCAAGCAGGCCGATGGTTCGGTCGTCGTCAGATACGGCGACACAATGCTGCTGGTCGCTGCCGTCAGCACCAACTCACCGCGCGAGGGGATCGACTTTTTCCCGCTCACCGTTGAATATCGTGAATCGACATATTCGGCCGGCCGAATTCCGGGCAATTACTTCCGGCGTGAAGGCCGCCCGGGCGAAAAAGAAGTTCTGACCGCGCGACTCATCGACCGTCCGTGCCGTCCACTGTTTCCAGACGGCTACAAGAATGAAACTCAAGTCGTCGCGATGGTCATCTCCGCCGACGACGACAATGATCCCGATGTGCTCGCGATCACTGGCGCGTCGTGTGCGCTTTATCTCTCGGACATCCCGTTCCACAATCCGATCGCGGGTGTCCGCATCGGACTTGTCGACGGAAAATACATCATCAACCCGACGTATGACGAACGTCGCGAATCATCGTTGAATCTCGTCGTCGCCGGAACCGACGAGGCGATCGTGATGGTTGAATCTGAAGCCAAAGAAGTTTCGGAAACGATCATGGTCGAAGCGTTGATGCTGGCGCACAAAGAGATCAAACGGCTTTGTCTGTGGCAACGGGAGCTGTTCAAGGCGCTCGACATCAAAAAGCGCGAATTCGTCGCACCGGCGCTTGATGAAACCGTCATGGCCGAAGTTGAAAAGAACTTCAGCGACAAGCTTCGGGCCGCGCTCGACACCACCGGTCAGGACAAGATTGCGTCATATGCCGCAGTCGACGCGCTGAAGAAGGAAGTCGTCGCGAGTTTTCCTGAGGATCAACCGGAGAAGCGCTCGATGGCCGGCAAGGTTTTCGGAGTTCTCAAAGAAAAGATCTTCCGTGAGGACATTCTCGGAAACCGGCGTCGTCCGGACGGCCGCCGTTTCAGCGAGATCCGTCCGATCAGCTGCGAGGTCGGTTGGCTACCGCGGGTACACGGTTCGGCGCTTTTCACGCGCGGCGAAACGCAGGCGATCGTGACCTCGACGCTTGGCACGAAAATGGACGAGCAGTACATGGACGATCTGGAAAAGGGCGAAGTAAAGCGTCGTTTCCTGCTACATTACAACTTCCCGCCGTATTCGGTCGGCGAAGTCGGCCGTTTCGGCTCGTCGAGCCGCCGCGAGATCGGCCACGGAAATCTGGCGCGCCGCGCGCTTGAAGCGATTCTCCCGACAGAAACCGAATTCCCGTACACAATCCGTATCGTGTCAGAGATCACCGAATCGAACGGTTCGAGTTCAATGGCTTCGGTCTGCGGCGGCTGTCTCTCGCTGATGGACGCGGGTGTTCCGATCACGAAGCCGGTTGCCGGCGTCGCCATGGGACTTGTCATGGAAGGCAACCGATACGCAATCCTTTCCGACATTGCCGGTGCCGAGGATCATTACGGCGACATGGATTTCAAGGTTACCGGAACGGCTGACGGAATCACCGCGCTGCAGATGGATATCAAGATCGGCGGCATCAACGCGATGATTCTGCAGGAAGCGCTGGAACAGGCCCGAAAAGGTCGCATGCATATCCTCGGGATCATGGAAGAGGCGATTGCCGAACCGCGTGAAGACATTTCACCGTTCGCGCCGCGCATCATCACGATCACGATCCATCCGGACAAGATCCGCGACGTTATCGGAAAGGGCGGTTCGACAATCCGTTCGATCACCGAAGAGACCGGTGCGAAGATCGATATCAACGACGACGGCACGATCCTGATCGCGACCGCAGACGGTTCCGCGGCGCAGGCGGCAATCGACCGTATTCGGGCGTTGACGGCCGAGGCGGAAATTGGTGAAACGTATCTCGGTACGGTCACGCGAATCGTTGATTTCGGCGCCTTTGTCGAGATCTTCCCGGGTGTCGAAGGACTTCTTCATATCTCGGAGATCTCGGACCGCCGCGTCCGCGATGTCCGTGACGAACTGAAGGAAGGCCAGCAGATCATGGTCAAGTGCATCGGCAAGGAAGGCAACAAGATCAAGCTTTCAAGAAAGGCGATCATTATGGAAGAAAAGGGCCAGGGAAATTAGTTTCCAGTGATCGAAAAACATTGCGGCTTCCGGTTCCGGAGGCCGCTTTTTTATTGCCGGCAGGTCGGCGCAGAAAAAAATCGCGGATTTTTGGAATCCTCTTCCGATTGCAACTTCTTTCAGGTGAATCGAAAAGGATTTTGCAGTAGATTCGGGCGAAAACGGCGGTTTTCAAGGCTTTTCAAGGATGCAATTGCCCTGTGTTTTTGTTATAGTCTCCGTCAAGCCCCAAGATTACTCTGTATTTCGCAAGTTTTGTGCCGACTTGCTTGGTTGATTCTGTGCCAGGAATCAACAAGGTAACGAAAATGAAAAACTTAAATTTCAGATTTACTCTGGCGGCATTCAGTTTGTTGTCTTTCCTGACATTCACGCTCTCCGCAAATGCGGCGCCGGTTAAATTCAAACAGGTAACCCAGGTCGTCAACGTCAAGGCCGGCAAGGCGCGGACCGGTTCGTTTGCCCAACTTCGGTTGGCGACGGACGGAGCCGCGGCAACCGCCGACGGCGATGATGATGACCCCAAACCGGAAACGACTCAGGACGACCGAGTGATCCGGACGACAACCGCCGACATCATTCGCGATGAAGTTTGCGATTGCGTCGAGGACGAGATCGTCAAGCGTCGGGGATTTCCGAAGTGGGCGCTTCTCGGTCTCGCGGCGATCCCGATCGCGATCATTCTGACGCGCGATAAGGA
>JBGASE010000240.1:0-4227 GCA_044229875.1 Pyrinomonadaceae bacterium
ATAATGAACTTTCCGTCACGCGTCGGATAGGTCGAAGTCGGGACAATTCCGTCAAGCTTCGCGCCGCTGCGTTCGCGGACGACGCCGAGCTTGTCGAATTCGGCGAGCGTCGATTCAAGCATGTTGAAGACCGATTCATAAAGCGCGACATCAACGACCTGGCCGTTGCCGCCGTTGACGTCGCGATGATAGACGGCGGTCAGCGCGCCGAGCGCGGCATGCATGCCGGAAAGCGTGTCACCCATCGAAAGTCCGGTGCGGACCGGCGGACGGTCGGGATAGCCCGAAATGTAGCGTAGCCCGCCAAAGCCTTCGGCGACGTTTGCGTATCCGGGGCGCGACGCGTTCGGGCCGGTTTGACCGTAACCTGAAACACGGACCATGATCAAGCCTTTGTTCAGCTTTCTCAGGTCGTCGAACCCGAGCCCCCAGCGCTCCATCGTTCCTGGCTTGAAGTTTTCAACCAGAATGTCGGCTTCCGAGGCGAGCCGCCGGGCGATCTCCTGACCTATCGGATGCGTCAGATCAAGCGTCACCGACTTTTTGTTGCGGCCCATCGAGTACCACCAGAGCGACGTTCCGTTGTGCACCTTGCGCCAATTCCGGAGCGGATCACCGATTTTCGGCTTTTCGATCTTGATGACGTCGGCGCCGAAACCGGCGAGCATCGCCGCGCAAAACGGACCGGCAAGCAATTGTCCTGTCTCGAGCACCTTCAATCCTTCTAGCGGTCGCGTCATGAAACATCTCCGTTTCCAAGCTCAAGGGCAAAAACATAATTGACGAAGTCCGATTTGCCGTCCGTAAATCCGGTCGTTCCGATATTGCTCATACCGCATCGGCGATAAAAGCTTTGCGCGGCAAGATTCTTGTCCCAAACTCCGAGCCACAGCACGTCGAATCCGCGGTCGCGGCCGATACCGGCGCAATGTTCGAGCAATCGTCGTCCGAATCCGAGCCCTTTCTGGCTTTCAAGGACGTAGATCCGCTGGACTTCGATCGCGTGCCGGCCGGCGAGGCAATCGACCTGCTTATTCTCCCGCAGCTTCGCGAAACCGACCGCGCAACCATCAAGTTCGGCGATCAGGAAGGTCGAATCGGGATCGTCATACTCGGCCTCGGTCGCCTCGGGACTGAGAAAATTGAAACAATAGTCTGCCAGATCGTGCGGCGGGTCGAGCCTGAAATAAGCCTCATAGCACGTCGTGATCGAAAGGGCCGAAATTAGTTTAATGTCACGCCGTTCGGCATATCGGATCGTCAATTCGCTCATTTCGAACACCAATCGTCAATTCGGCATCACGATCAACTTCAGCCGAAGCCGCGAACCGACGAAGAGCATAAGCGCGCCGTTCCGTATCTCGAACCGGTCGATTTTTTCGACCGATTCCATAATGCCCATCTCGACACCCATCATCTCGTCCTCGGTGCACGCCATTTTCGTCATTCCGATCTCGCTGAACGTCAGCTTGTCGCCGTTTCGCAAATATTTTCCGAAAAGCTGGTTGCAGCCCGTAAATCCCGAGAGCGCCGATCCCGACCTCTGAAGCATAAGATACGGAACATCGCCGGATGTCACGACCGGTTTGCCGTCGATCTCGACGATCGCCCAACGGATGTCTTCAAGCGCGACGCGCTCGACGAATTCAAGCACCTTTTCCTTGCCCGCAAACAAATACAGCCGCCCTTCGGCCGTTTGCGCCCGCGTGATTATCGGAAGCAGTTCGACAAAGCGGCTTTCGACGGAAGATTGCGGCTCACGGCAGGCCATCTGCGTCGCGACGACCGATGTCAGCTTCAGATCAAAACCGGATTGGTCGAAGTTTCCGCCGATCTGATTACAGATCCGGATTCCGAATCGTTTCGAATTCCGATCGAACCTGAGTACGACATCCGGAACCGCGACCGGTTTTGCGTCCATCGAGACAAGCGTCCAATTGCGGCCGGCCAACACCGGAGGAATCTTTGATTCAAAAAACGCCTTAGCAGCAGCGGCCGTTTTGCCGTCAGTCTTGACCGCTGACAACGTCTTCTGCAAAACATGCTTCGTCCCGATCGTCAAGACGCGTATCGTTTGGGTGAATCCTTCGCGGAACTTGAATCCGCCGATCGCCGAATCAAGGTACATCCAATCGGAACTCTCAGATTCTTTGTAAACAATGCAGTTACGCGAGGGATCCTGCGGACACGCGAGTTTGCCGTCGGCAACGATCATCGTCCCCGATTGCTTTTGTCCAAACGTGAAAACCGCCAACACAAGAACGATCGAACATATGTTGATGATCCGTTTTCCCATGATTTTTCCTCCGTCTATAAGCACGTTACAACACCGTCGATTGCCGGTAAAGGAACGGCGACTCCGATCGACGCCGGTATTGCGATCAACGGTCCGCCTATCTCGGCCGTAACGTTCATGATGTAGCGAAATCATAAAGCGATGATAGTTTTCGACCCTGCTTCCCGCATTCACCAACGTAGCGGTTCAATTCGGCCGCAATTTGAAAAGGAGAAATTTGAGATGAAATCATTAACCGCTTTTTTTGCATTCATTCTGATTGTTTCGACACAAGTCGCGTCAGCCCAGTTCGTTTGTCAGCGGGCGCCGGGCCCGATCGAAATTGAGGGTTCGATCGGCGACGGTGACGGGCTTCAGCTCGGCCGTCTGACGCGCGACGGAAAGCCGTCAAGCTGCTTTGGCGACGCCGGCGCACTTGAGAATCAAATCGGCGTTCGCCGCGACACACACAATTTCGTAAACCCCTACAACGAAACGGTTTGCGTACGGGTCGAAATGGATTTCACCGGTTGCGCCGGGAACCAGACGCAATCGGTGGCGTATTCGAATTTCAATCCGCTCAATCCGGGTGTTGGTATTTTGGGCGATTCCGGATTCAGCACGATCGGAACCGGCTCATATTCATTCAGCGTCGGCCCGAACGCGGCGTTTTCAGTCGGCGTCAACGAGATCAATTCCAGCACCGGCTGCCCGCTGTACAAACTTAAGGTCAGTTATTTAAGAAACTGCCGGCAGCCGGGATTCGACAGCACCAACGATGGTCGTGCCGATATTGCGATCTACCGTCCGAGCACTGTGTCGAAATGGTGGACAATCGATTCGTTGACGAACGAGGTCAGCGTCAAGAGCTTCGGAACGGTCGGCGACCTCGTCACCGGCGGCAGCGACTATACCGGCGATGGTCAGACCGACCTCAGCGTTTATCGGCCGGGCAATAACACCTGGTATTACGGTACAAATCCGCAGGCGCCGGATCAGAATTTCCATTCACAGCCGTGGGGCGTCGCGAACGACCGCGTCATTCCGGGTGATTTCGACGGCGACGGAATCAACGACATCAGCATCTTCCGCGGATCGAACGGAACGTTCTACACGCTGAGAAGCAGCGATGAAACGCTTCAGGCGCGGCAATGGGGCGCGAGCACCGACACTCCCGTGAGCGGAGATTTCGACGGCGACACGGTCACCGACTTCGCGATCGTCCGGCCATCCGCAAGCGGCTCTGCGTGGTGGGTACTCAAAAGCAACTACAGACTTAGCTTCAACGAAGTGGTCAATTGGGGATTGCCGACCGATAAGCTGGTGCCGGCAGATTACGACGGTGACAGCATCACCGATATGGCGATCTGGCGTCCGTCCGAGGGCAACTTCTACGTCCGCCGCAGCAGTGATCTGACGATGCACGTCTTCCGGTTCGGTGCAAACGGCGACATCCCGCAGCCGGCTGACTACGACGGCGACGGAAAGTCGGACTTCGCGCTCTGGCGACCGTCGACCGGTGTCTGGTACATCAACAACAGCGAAACCAACACGAATAAGATCGTCAGCTTCGGTCAACAGGGAGATCAGCCGATCAGCGCCCCGTGGCGGATTCAGTGAGGTCAGACGTCAGCCGTCAGAGGTCAGACGCCAGCTTTCAGACGTCAGACGTCGAACGCTAGAGGTCAGAGGCCAGATGCCAGGTTCCGGAAGGTTCCAACTTCAGATTCCAGGTTCCATAACGGAATCTGGAATCGCTGAAATTCGGCCGTCTGACATCTGACGTCAGGAATCCCTGAATCTGAACTCTGACGTCTGACCTCTGACGTCTGACCTCTGACGTCTGACGTCTAACCTCTGACCTCTGACGTCTGAAAGCTGACGTCTGACATCTACTTTCTAACAATTCTCCCTTCGAGTTTTGGAGCAATCGTGGTCGACGGGGCGGTTCT
>JBGASE010000241.1:0-4217 GCA_044229875.1 Pyrinomonadaceae bacterium
GGTTTCAAATGCGCGGGCGTTACTCTTGATCAAAAAGCTCTTCGTCGTTTCAAGATCCGCATCGGTGTAGTTCTTGCCGTAGTCGTCAAGGATCTGTTTCACCAATTGGGCCGATTCAAGCGTTACGTTTGAACGCACGCCGCTCGCGATCGAAAACGCGCCGCGCGCTTTTGTCCCTGAAAACTGCGAACCGATGCCGTAAGTGTAGCCCTTGCCCTCGCGAAGCTGCTGCGTCAGCTGCGACGCAAATCCGCCGCCGCCGAGGATGTAATTCATCACCGTTGCCGGATAAAAATCGGGATCGGTCTGGGCCAGCGCCGGATATCCGAACCTGATGACCGACTGTTTCGCGCCCGGAACATCATAAAAATAAACCTTCGAAGCTTCCGGAGCCGGCGGAACCGGGATCTCAGGAATCGTCACTTTTTTCGCCTTCCAGCGTTTGACGATCGAACCGAGCGAAGCGATCATCGCCGCTTGGCGGATGTCGCCGACCACATGGACGCGCGTGACCGATGGCGAGATGTTGTTGTCGAAAAATGACTTAAGATCGTCGATCGTGATCGCGTTGACGGATTCTTCGGTGCCGAGAATACTCCGCGAACGAAGATTGTCCGCGCCGTAGATCAGCTCGTTGAACTTGTTGCCCGCGATTGCGTTCGGATTCGCGGCCTGCTGGCGGATCTGGCTGACGATGCTCTGCTTGACGAGATCGAATTCCTTGGCGTCCCAGCGCGGTTCGAGCAGCATTTCTTCGACCAGCGCGAGCGTCGGACCGTAGTTCTTCGACAGCGTCGTGACACCGATACGGATGTCCTCACTTCCCGCGAAAACGTTGATCGATGCCCCGAGTTGCCTGATTGACTCTTCAAGTTCCTCCGGCGTCCGTTTCGCGGTTCCCTGAGTCATCATCCGTGCGACCATGTTTGCAACGCCGACTTTGTCGATCTTCTCAAGCATCATTCCGCCGTCGATTACAAACTCGAAATTGACCAGCGGAACTTCAGAATTGTCGATCCCGAAAACACGAATTCCGTTCGCGGTCCGCTTTTGCCAGACAACGGGAACAGAAACTTTCGGCGCCGGACCATACGGCGGCTCGACCGATCGGTCAAACTTCGACGGCGTCTTTTCGAACTCGGCGTTGACGTTCGGATCAACATTATCCTCTGCGCCCTGGACGATTGCCTCCTCAACGACGTTTGCCTTCTTCGATCCTTCAAGCGCGAGTGCCGTCTTCCCTTTCGGAACAAAACTCGTCGCGACGAAGTTTTTGCCCTTGATGTATTTGTCGTAAACGCGACGAACATCAGCAGACGTGACCGAAAGGATGTTCTGAATGTCCTTTTCGACGAAACCCGGGTCGTTGGCGAAAATATTGTATTGCGCGAGCTGGAATCCTTTCCCGAGAACGCTCGACAGCGACGCGTAAAACTGCGTTTCCTGACCGGCTTTGATGCGGCTCAGATCACGGTCCGAGATTCCGTCACGCTCGAACCTGGCAAAGGCTTCGGCGATCGCGGCGGCGGCTTCGTCGAGATCCTTGCCGGGAAACGCGCGAAGCGAAAGCTCGAACTGCCCCGCAAGTTCCGAATCCTGATTCGACATGCTGACGTTCGATGTCAGTTTGCGGTCTTCGACCAGTACCTGATAAAACGGCGCGCGCTTGCCGTTCGAAAGATAATCGGCGAGCACCGCCAACGCGTAGGAATCGGGATTGTATTGCTCGACAGTCGGCCAGACCATCGTCAACTCTGGAAGCTGCGCGAAATTGTCCTCGTGATAAAACTTGACGGTCTCTTTGACGAATCCCGAGCGTTTCTGGAGCGGCGCAACATCGGGTCCGCGCTTGATCTCGCCAAAATATTTCTCAACCCACATTTTCGCCTGAACGGTATCAAAATCACCGGCAACCGTAAGAGTCACATTGTTCGGCACGTACCAGCGGCGGAAGAACTCCTTGACGTCCGAAAGCGTCGCGTTCTGGAGATCGTCAAGCGATCCGATGACTTGCCAGTTGTACGGATGATCTTCAGGATAAAGCGCCTTGTCGATGACATAAGACGTATGGCCGTACGGCTGGTTGTCGACGCCCTGCGGTTTTTCGTTTTTGACGACCTGCTTTTCTTTCGCCAGAACGGGCTCGGTGACGGTATTGATAAACCAGCCGAGCTTGTCCGCCTCGGCCCACAGCATCTTCTCGAGCGCGTCTTTCGGAACCGTCTGAAAGTAGTTAGTCCGGTCGCGCGAGGTCGATCCGTTTGCGCCCGATCCGCCGATGCGCGCGCTGAGCTTGTCGAGACCGCCCTTGCCGAGATTTTCGGATTCAAGAAACAGCAAATGCTCGAAAAGATGAGCAAAACCGGTGCGCCCGGCCTTTTCACGCGCCGATCCGACGTGAGCGGTCAGCGCAACGGCGACGACCGGATCGGACCGATCGACATGGAATACGACTTCAAGCCCGTTAGGAAGCGTGAACTTCTCAAACTGAACCTTGAACGTCGGTTTCGGCGCCTTTTTGGTTTGGGCGAAACCTGGTAACGCTGAAGTGAAAAGACTCAAAAGGACGGCGATGCTGCAGAAGATTTTCATATTGTGTTTGTTACGTTCCGTTTAACGACGAAGTTTTCGAATGTCACCACGTTTTGCGGATCGGATGCGCCTCGGTATTGAAGACCGTTTTCGCGAGATCGATTTCGCCTGCCGGCGCAAACGTCAGATAAAAATATTTCAGCGTTTCGGCGAGCGCGAAACTGTGCATGTAATCGTTTTTCTCTTTCGTGACGACGCTTTTGAGTCCGGCGAAGGCGACCTCTGTCCGGCAGTGGCGGACAAAATCGCGAGACATCGTCGCCGACATTTCGAGATACTTCGGATCGTTCGTAAACCGATGCAGATAATAGGCAGATTCGATAATCTCCGGCCGAAGCTGATACTCGGAATCGATTGCTTCGCCCTTGACGTAATCGAATGTTTCGGGCTCGATCCCGTGTTTTGACCACATCCGGAAGGCTGAATCCTGGAGCCGGCGGGCGCGCACCAGATCGCCCGAAAGCGCGAGGACGCCCGGGAAAAAGGCGTCGAGCGCGCCAAACGTCGTCGCGGTCCGCTTTCCGGTCTTCATGTCGGCGTGGCCATACCAGAGTTCGCCGCGGATTTCGTCGGCGAGATATTTGTTGACCGGACCGATCGATTTCTCCCACATCCGGCGGCAATCGGCGTCGTCAAACAGGATCGCGCATTTGAGCAGATATTCGTAGTAGGAATCGATCGCGCCGCTGATATGGCTGTCGGTGTTCGTCCATTCGCCGGTATTGACGTTGATGTTCGTGCCGACGAGCCCGATCTCGGACCGGCGATTGAAGGTCTCGACCAGTGCTCGCTTGGCTTTGTTGAAAAAGACGGGATTGCCGGTCAGTTTTGAGAGGGCGCCGAATTCGATCAGCAAGGTTCCGGTTTCGGCGGGATTCGAAATCTCGCCGCGCGTTTTTCCGGTCTTCAGATTGACATAGCGATACGGCATTCCGGTCGGTGATTCAAACACCGGAAGCAACCGCTTGCCGAGGTCCTCGGCCAAAACCAAAAGCTGTTTGTCGCCGGAAATTTGATGGGCTGAAATCAACCCGCCGAGCACGCGGATGGTGATCTCGAAATTCTGGACCTCGATGTCTTTGTTGAACGATAGATTGGCGGTGATGTAACGGCGCGTCATCTCGGCCTCATCCTTGAAACCGAGCATGTAAAGCGAGTCGAGCGAATCAACCGGCGTCATCAGCACCGTTTCCGGCGCATGCCAGTCGCGATACGACTTCGACAGCGGCTTCAGATCGTCATGTCCCCAGGCGAACTTTTTGTACCCGTCCCAGGCATGACGAAATTCTCTCCGGATTTCATTGGCGATCCGCTCCCGATCCGGCTTTCCGGCACCTTGCGCCGTCACATGAATCGCCGCGACGAAAATAAGAACCAAACAAAACAACGTCTTCATAACACCAACAACCCAACTTCTCACCACTCACCAACAACCCCGCTTACTGCTCACTGCCTCCGCACCCGCTTATTTCGTGCGCGGTTCTGCACTGCTCACCGCTTACTGCCTCCGCACCCGCTTACTTCGTGCGCGGTTCTGCACTGCTCACCGCTTACTGCTCACTGCTCACTGCCTCCGCACCCGCTTACTTCGTGCGCGGTTCTGCACTGCTCACTGCTCACTGCTC
>JBGASE010000242.1:0-4214 GCA_044229875.1 Pyrinomonadaceae bacterium
TTTCGCGTGACGGGATCGCGAAAAAAAACCTGTCCGACGATTCGACGAGCCTCAAACCGCTTTTTGATCAGATCATCGAGACCGTACCGGCGCCGACGGCGATCCGTGACGACTCGCTGCAGTTGCTGGTTGCCAACATCGACTACAATCCGTTCGTCGGCCGTCTCGCGATCGGACGTATTTTCTCGGGCGATATCGCGAAAAATCAGGAGGTCATCGTTTCAAAACGCGACGGTTCGACACAAAAGACGCGGGTCAAGGAACTTTACGTGTTTGAAGGACTTGAAAGAATGACGACCGATGCAGCGGGTGTAGGCGAAATCGTCGCCCTCGCGGGATTTGATGACATCAACATCGGTGAAACGATCACGCTTGTCGATAACCCGCGGCCGTTGCCGGTGATCGCGGTCGATGAACCGACGATCGCGATGATCTTCGGCGTCAACACGTCGCCGTTCTCAGGCACCGAAGGCAAATACGTTACATCTCGCCAAATCAAGGATCGGCTTGAAAAGGAACTTCTCGGAAACGTCGCGCTTCGCGTCGCCGAAACCGAAACGGCGGACAGTTTCCGTGTTTCCGGGCGCGGCGAGCTTCAGCTTTCGATCCTCATCGAAATGATGCGGCGCGAGGGTTACGAACTCCAGGTTTCGAAGCCGGAGGTCATCACCCGGAAGGGCGCGAACGGCGAGACGCAGGAACCGATCGAACTGGTCGTGATCGACGTCCCTGAAGAATTCATCGGCGTCGTAACGGAGGCACTTGGCCGCCGGAAAGGCCAGATGACGAAGATGATCAACAACGGATCCGGGCGCGTCAGGCTGGAATACGATGTTCCGTCGCGCGGATTGATCGGCTTTCGCGGCGAATTCCTGACCGAAACCAAGGGAACCGGATTGCTCAATACGATGTTTCTTCGGTTCGATCAGTGGCAGGGCGAGATGAAGGGACGCGGCACCGGCTCGCTTGTCGCCGACCGGATCGGCGAAGCCACAACGTACGCGCTTTATGCCTTGCAGGAACGCGGAAAGCTCTTTGTCAAACCGCAGACCAAGGTGTATGAAGGAATGATTATCGGCGAAAACGCGCGGTTTGTTGATCTTGACGTCAATGCGGTCAAGGAAAAAAAGCTGACGAACATGCGCGCGGCGAGCGCCGACGAAGCGCTGCGGCTTGTTCCGGTCAAGGATCTGTCGCTTGAAGAAGCGCTTGAATTCATTGCGGACGATGAGCTTGTCGAAGTCACACCGAAGACGATCCGGCTCAGAAAACGCGTCTTGAAATCGAACGAAAGGCCGAAAAAATAACGGTTTTGAAATGAAAAGTCGGGTTCCGCAGCCGAAAATTCCGGGGTCAAATTGACTTGATCTCCGGTTTTTTCGGATAATTTCGAATCTGGAAGTAACGAAAAAATGCTCGAAATACAGGAAAGAAATAACGGCGATCTGACGGTGCTTGATCTCGAAGGAAATATCATCATGGGCGGCGGATCGTCGCGTTTGAGGGACGAGATCAAGCGGCTGGTCGGCGAGGAACGCACCGATATCGTTCTCAATCTCGAAAAGGTCAAATATATCGATTCAAGCGGGACGGGTGAAATCCTCTCTGCGGTCGGAACGTTGAACGAACTCGGCGGCCATCTGAAACTCGTTAATCTCTCGCCGAAAGTCAAAGAAGTATTGACCTTGAGCAGCATCCTTCCGATTCTCGAGGTGTACGATTCAGAGGCCGACGCCTGCGCCGGCGCGTAACTTCACCGCTTCAGCCCCGCTTGGATTCGTCGACCTCGGACTCCGTTTCTGCGGTCGCTGAATCGCACACCGTTTCTTCGTCCTCATCTTCGTTTGCGGCGTCGGGATCGTACCGCTGATATCCGGTCGCGTCGTCATAATAGTAACTTCCCGCAACTTCTTCTTCGTTGTTCAATTTCTGCGATTCAGGCATGCTTCGGCTATAATTTTAGCCGCAGAAAGGAGAATTACAACCTGATGATACACAAACACTACTTTCTTTCATTTAGTTTGGCGGCGATTTCGCTGGCGTCGATGTTTTTCACGCAGGTTCAGACCGCTCAGCAACCGACGCCGTTCCAATCGAAACTCGATTACCAAACCGGCGGTACGCTTTTTATGCAGAAATCGGCCGAATACCGCGCGCTTTGCTATCAGGCTTTCTATTGGGCGCGGCGGACGCTTGAGGAAGATGCGAAATCGATGAAGAGGTTGCCGAAAACGGAACGCCGCAAACCGCGGGCGGTTGTCGTCGATATTGATGAGACGATGCTCGATAACTCGCCGGCACAGGCGGCCGGGATCATGACAAACACGTCGTTTAATCAAAAAGACTGGGCTCGGTGGACCGAGATGCGGAAGGCGAAGGCAATTCCGGGAGCGGTCGATTTCGCGAACTACGCAGAATCGGCCGGAGTCAAGGTCGTTTACGTCTCAAACCGCGACGAATCGGAAAAGGCGGCGACGATCGACAATCTGAAATCTGTCGGATTTCCGGACATTTCGGCGGAGAACGTGCTGTTGCGGACGACCGAATCGACCAAGGAACCGCGACGTACGAAGATCGCAGAAACGCATCGGATCGTCATCCTGATTGGTGACAACCTCAACGATCACGCGAATTATTTCGAGAAAAAGAGCGTCGCCGACCGTTTTGCCGAGACCGATCGGGTACGTGAGTTTTTCGGCACGCGTTTCATCGTCCTGCCGAATGCGATGTACGGCGAATGGGAGAACGCAATTTACGAATACAAGCGGTTGAGTGAGGCAGAAAAAGCTGAAAGACGCGCCGCGGTGCTCGAAATGCCGTAACGTCGACGCGAATTCGTCCGTACGATTCGCTGTCGATCGATCTCGACTGCCAACCTGCGGCGACCTCGGCTAACACGATAGATGAACGCCGATTGATATTCGATATTGGTTGTTGGATAATCCATGTTTGACGACGCGAAGTTAAACAGACTCAATTCAAATAAACGGATAAATGAGAATTTTGATCACCGGCGGTGCCGGTTTCATCGGATCGCATCTGTGCGAACGGCTCCTGAACGAGGGAAATGAAGTTATTTGCCTCGATAACTATTTCACCGGCCGGAAGGAGAATATCTTCCACCTGATGGACAACCATCGGTTCGAGTTGATACGTCACGATGTCACCGAATCGATATTTCTCGAGGTCGATCAAATCTACAATCTTGCGTGCCCGGCGTCGCCCGTTCATTACCAATACAATCCGGTGAAAACGGTCAAGACGAGCGTTATGGGCGCAATCAACATGCTCGGGATGGCGAAAAGGGTCCGGGCGAGAATTCTACAGGCTTCGACTTCAGAGGTCTACGGCGATCCGGAGATACATCCGCAGACCGAAGATTATTGGGGCAACGTCAACCCGATCGGACTGCGTTCGTGTTATGACGAAGGCAAGCGGCTTGCCGAAACGCTGTTCATGGATTATCAGCGGCAGAATGGCGTCGATACCCGCATAGTGCGCATTTTCAACACTTACGGTCCGAGAATGCTTGAAAACGACGGACGCGTGGTGTCGAATTTTATCGTTCAGGCGTTGCGCGGCGACGACCTGACGATCTACGGCACGGGCGAACAGACGCGCTCATTCTGCTATGTCGACGATCTGGTCGAAGGCCTGATCCGACTGATGAACACTGAAGGCGACGACATGCATCTGCCGGTCAACATCGGCAATCCGGGTGAATTCACGATGAACGAACTGGCGCAGGAAGTCGCGGCGGCCGTTGGGCGCGAGATCAAGGTTACCCACTTGCCTCTGCCGCAGGACGATCCGAAACAGCGTCAACCGAATATCGACCGCGCCCGCAAAGTTCTGGGCTGGTCCCCGACCGTGCAGCTAAAGGACGGATTGCAGAAAACCGTTTCTTATTTCAAGGAGCGGATCAGCGGCGATCGATAGCCACGCTTTTCCGTCGATCATATTATCTCCAGGGGCTGACGGCTGAATTCTGACGTCTGAAATCTGACTACTGACTACTGACTACTGACTACTATGAAGATACTGATTACAGGCGGCGCCGGCTTTGTCGGTTCACATCTCGCCGACAAACTTCATGCCGAAGGGCACGACATCACCGTCATCGACAATCTGTCGACGGGACGATATTCGAATGTTGAGCATCTTGAAGGAAAAGAGCGGTTCCGGCTGATTATTGATACCGTCCTTAACGCGAA
>JBGASE010000243.1:0-4210 GCA_044229875.1 Pyrinomonadaceae bacterium
TGTCCACTCTGCACTCTGCACTTTGCACTCTAAACTCTGCACTCTGCACTCTGCACTCTGCACTTAAATCTCTGCACTTTGCACTTTGCACTTTGCCCTTTGCCCTTAATCTACTACTTTCCCGTGGATCTTTACGAAAACACATGGCTTTATGATCTCGTTCACGGCGACAAGGTCGGTGAAGCGCAGATCAACTTCTATCAGCGTCAGATAGAGCGTTTCGGCGAACCGGTTCTTGAGCTCGGATGCGGTTCAGGCAATTATCTGGTCGCGCTGTCAAACAATCTGCAGAATATTTCGGGACTCGATCTTTCGGAGGAGATGCTCGGCGCCGCCAGCCGCAAGGCCGATGCTGAAGGCGTCGCGACCGATTTACATGTCGGCGACATGCGCAACTTCTCGATCGATCAGAAGTTCAAACTTATCTTTTCGGCCGGCAACTCGCTCCAGCATTTGCTCACGGCCGAGGACATCGAAGCCTGCTTCGATTCCGTCCGCCGCCATCTGTTCCCGTTCGGGAAATTCGTTGTCGAAATATTCAATCCGTCGCTGCCGCTGCTTTGCCGGCCGGGCGACAAGCGTCATTTCGTCGGCGAATACCGGACCGACGACGGCTGGGTCGTCGTCACCGAAAACGTCCGATACGACGCCGCAACGCAGATAAATCACATTGACTGGCACTACAAAAACCAGTATATGCGCGACGAACAAACGCTTTCATTCAAAATGCGCCAGTTTTTCCCGCAGGAATTCGACGCGATATTCAGATCAAACGGCTTCCGGATCGAAGCCAAGTTCGGCGACTTCGACGAATCGCCATTTTCCGGAAGTTCACCGAAACAGATTGTTGTCGCGGCTCCAATCTAACGGTTGGCATCTTAATCGCGGTTTGGTTATTCTGAATTCAGGTCGGACCGGCAATTTTGCCGGCCGGCCTTTTTGATTGAGATAGAAACTATGAAATATCGAACTATCGACGAACTAAATGCGATGATCACCGGATTTGAGTCAGGATCGATCAGCCGCGATGTATGGAAGCACTCCGAGCATCTTTTTGTCGCTTGCAGCTACATTCTGGAGAGCGACCTGAACGCAGCGACCGACAAGATGCGGAGCGGTATCATGAATCTGTTGCGCGCGTTCGGGATTCCGAAGGACGAAAATTATCCGTACCATGAAACGCTTACCGTCTTCTGGATGCGGACGATCGCGGCCCACCGAGAACGATACCCGGATCTTGATCTGCTCGGATTTTGCGAACGCGTCGAGGCCGATTTCAGCAAAGACCATCCGCACAGGTTCTACAGTCAGGATCTGCTGGCGACGGCGACGGCCAAAACGACGTTCGTCGAACCGGACCTCGCCGAACCGGACGGCTTCCGATCATCTGCGGGATAGAATAAGATACTTTTTGGAATGAGAAGATCAATCGCACATCTCGCGCTTGTTGTCGGCGATTACGACCACGCGATCGACTTTTATACGAACATGCTCGATTTCGAACTCGTCGAAGACACGCCGCAGTCCGAAACCAAGCGATGGGTCGTAGTTCGTCCGCCAAACTCAACCGGTTGCAGCCTTCTGCTTGCAAAAGGGGTCGGCGACGAGCAGATTTCGCGCATCGGAAACCAGACCGGCGGGCGAGTCTTCCTGTTCCTTGAAACCGACGATTTCGACCGGGATTATCAGCTTTTCATGTCCCGTGGCGTTGAATTCGTCAGGCCGCGATCGGTCGAGGAATACGGCACGGTCGCGGTTTTCAAGGATCTTTACGGCAATCTTTGGGATCTGATTGAATTTTCTCCGAAAAAACGATGAAGAACATCAGAATTGCAATTTTCGGCGGCTCCGGTTACGGCGGCAGCGAACTTCTCCGGATCCTTATCGCGCATCCGAACGCGGAGATCGTGCTCGTCACCGCGAACGAGCATGCCGGCAAGCGCGTATCCGACGTCCATCGCAATCTGCTTGGCGTTTCCGACCTGCGATTCGAACCGGCGCCGGATGATCTTTCGACGCTGTCGTGCGACGTCGCGTTTTTCGCGTTGCCTCACGGTCAGGCGCTCAAACTGGTTCCGCAACTCCCGAAATCGGTCAAGGTGGTCGATCTTTCCGGGGATTTCCGGATCGATGACAAATCGGTTTTTGAGGAATTTTACAAACTCGCGCACACGGCTGATGCGCTTCAGTCTGAATTTGTCTACGGGCTTGCGGAAACAAACGCGGAGGCGATCCGGTCGGCGCGGTATATCGCCAATCCCGGATGTTTCGCCACCGCGACGCTGCTTGCGCTGGCGCCGGTCGTCGATGCCGGAATCGCGTCGGGACGGATCATCGTTGACGCCAAAACCGGCTCGTCAGGATCGGGCGCGAAGCCAGCGACGAACACGCATCATCCGCAACGGATGAACTCGTTCTACGCCTACAAACCGTTCATGCATCAACATGTTCCGGAAATCGCACAGCATCTTCGGACGATCGGCGAATTCGGTCAGGACTTCGTTTTCATGACCCACAGCCTGCCGGTATCGCGCGGGATCTTTGCGTCGTGCTACATCGAATGCGCTGAAACGATCGCAATTGACGAACTGCGGTCGATCTTCGAGGGCTTTTATCATCGCGACCGAACGAGTCCGTTTATCAGGATCGTTGACGGATCCCCCGACATCAACTGGGTCAAGACAACGAATTTCTGTGACATCGCGGTTCATTCGAAGGGCCGCCAGATCGTTGTGTTTTCGGCGATCGACAATCTCGTCAAAGGCGCCGCCGGCCAGGCCGTACAGAACATGAACCTGATGTTCGGCCTCGACGAAACGACCGGCCTCAGATTGGTCGGAACGAATCCGTGAGAATTGTCGGTACCGCCTGCGTCAGCGGGCGGGAAATTGTCGGGCTGACCCGCCCGCTAACGCAGGCGGTACCGACATTTCTACTTTTACACTTTTACACTTTTACACTTTTACACTTTTTACTTTTTACTTTTTACTTTTTCACTTTTTCACTTTTTTATGGAAAACGGACACGAAAAACTTGCCGACGAAACGCGGGCGCATTTGAAGGATCTGAGCCGGGCGATGCTTCGGCTCCACAAAACACTGCTCGATGCCGCGAAGGTCGATTTTGAAGAGAAACACGGCCGGATCCAGAGCGTCAATCACTATTTTCAGCTCGTCATCGACGACGAGCATTTTGCCTGGCTCCGCAAGCTGTCATCGCTGATCGCGCTGATCGACGAAGCGGTTTCGATCCGTCGGCCGGCATCGCAGCCGGAGGCGCTCGGATTATTGTCGGAAGCCCGGATCGTGCTCAATTTCGAGGATTCGGACGATGACTTCAACAACAAGTTCCAGACCGCGCTGGCGACGAATCCCGACGCGGTTCTCAACCATAACGACGCGCTGCGGTACGTCAACGGCCGTCACTAATGATCATGAATTTTGAAGCAATCAAGGAGACCGAAGACCGGTTCCAGGTCGAATCCTACGCCAAAATGGAGATCGCGGTCGCGCGCGGCCGGGGTGCGCGCATCTGGACCAGCGACGGCGTCGAGTATCTCGATCTCTATGGCGGTCACGCCGTTTGTGCCACCGGTCATTCGCATCCGCACGTGGTCCGGGCGATCCGGGAACAATCGGAAAAGGTTCTTTTTTATTCGAATCTCGTCTATTCCGAGATCCGCGCGATGGCGGCCGAAAAACTCGTTTCGATCGCACCGGACACGCTGACTAAGGCGTTTTTCTGCAATTCGGGGACGGAAGCGAACGAAAACGCGATGCGGATGGCGAGGTTCGCGACCGGACGCGAAAAGATCGTCACGTTTACCGGCGGATTTCACGGACGGACGGCTGACGCGATCTCGGCAACGTTCCTCGGAAAATACCGCGAGATCGGCCGTCCGAATGTTCCGGGTCATGTTTCGGCCGTTTTCGGCGATATCGAGTCGGTCCGATCGGTCGCCGACGACGAAACGGTGGCGATCATGCTCGAACCGATCCAGTCAATGGCCGGCGTCACCGAAGCGCCGCCGCAATTTGTCCGCGATTTGCGCGAGCATTGCGACAGTCTCGGGATCGCGCTGATTTTTGACGAGGTCCAGACCGGAATCGGACGGACCGGAAATTGGTTTTTCGCTGGGAGCGAACTTGCCGGCGGCGTCGAACCGGATATCGTGACGCTCGCCAAATCGCTCGGCAGCGGCATCCCGGTC
>JBGASE010000244.1:0-4122 GCA_044229875.1 Pyrinomonadaceae bacterium
GGCCGAACAGGTCGTATTCGGTTTCGACGAAGATATCGCCCTGGGAATCGGTTGCCTGTGTCTTGACCGCCCGCCCGAGCCCATCGAACCAGGTCGTCGCCACGTCCCAACTGGTCGGGTCAATTTGTTTCCTGATTCGAACAAATCGCTGGCCTGCCGGAAGCTGCCCCGTCGAATCGGGCACGCCGAACTCAGTCACCGCTTCCGGCGCGCTGAAATTGACCGGATACGAACGAATCGGTCTGAGGAGATCATCGTACTCGGTCGCGGTTGTCAGATCATCAGATGACGTCGTCAGATCGTTCAACGCCGTTGTGCTCAGGACCAAGCCCGTCGTCATGTCATATAAACTGACCGCCTCCGATTTCTGGTTCATTCCGTTCGTGCCGCTCGGATCCGGTGCCGGAGTTATGACCCGAGTCGGATACGCAAAATGATAATCCGCGGAATACTCGGTTTCGACGAAGCGGTCGCTTGTTGTCGGCTCATCCGCTTCCCAGACTTTTCGAGCATTTCCGTATTGATCGTATTGCGAGCGGGCAGTTATCCAGGTTCCCCGGTCGCTGTCCCAGAGTCGTATCGAAGTCGGCTTTCCGCGACATTGTTTTTCGAGTTGGCTCAGACAATCCTGCTGATGCGGCTGAGTCGCCGGATCGATCCACGTTGCGGTCTGCGATCCGGTCAGCGAACCCGACAAGGCAAAGCCGGGTTCATCATAGATCGTTTGTGTCTTCACGATCGCCTCGGTTGGACTCAAGGGGTTGAGCGACCTGGACTCTGTCGGAAGACTCGGGATTCCAGCCCTCTTGTACCGTGCGTCATACAGGTAGTCCGTTTCCGAAATGGCGGCAAGCTGGCCCGCTGTATGGAACTTGTTCGCGAGATTAACGATTGCATCCTGATACGGAGCGTTGGCTTCGGCCGGTGTGAGCGTGATGAAATGATAAGACTTCGTTTGCTTGGGATTAAGATGCGCAAAATATCCCGCGTCGGTTGGCGCATTGCTTCCCGGACCGGGCTCATCGAAGACAGTTTCGCTCATTGTTGCGAGAATCAGTCCGCCTTCGTAGGAAATTGATATCGTTCGGGCCGGGCGCGGATCACGGCCGTTCGGTACGAGCATCCCGGTTCCGGATGGGTTTTTAATCTGCCAGTCGGTCAATGTTCGGCTCCGCAGGAGACCGTTTGCATCCTTGACCCGTTCTTCTTTAATCAACCCGTTTCGCGGGTCTTCCGTTCCGAACGACGATGTTTCTGAATGAAATAGGTCCCGCTCGCTCTTTGTGCCGTCGGGTCGAGTGATAACCGTTCCCGATCCGGATCCTGAGTAGGTCCAAGCCTCGAATTCTGTTACACCATCAGAACTAACGAAATGCCTGAGAACACCGCGATTCGATTGTTTGTAGATTTCAAGCGCGGTGTAACCGATAGGGTCAACATAGCCATATTCAAATCTTTCATATCCACCGGTCGGGTAATCGATTCGTGTGATCTCGGCATATTCGTTGTAGCGGAATCGATATCTTTCGCCGTTGGGAAGCATTATGCCGGACACCACAACTGGATTGAACAATGCAATCGAGGCACAAGCTCGGTGTTTCCTTATGTAGCGAGTAGTGTTTTCAATCTGATCGTCAAGAACGTCGGTTGGCTGATTTTGAAATAGCGATGGTGTGATCGGAGTTGCGTTCGTGATTGGGGTTTGACAATTATCTTCACCTGAATATTTCAATTGGGTATCCTGCGGGAACTCAAGAAGATTGGCTAATGTTTCCCATCCGATTTGATACGACACATTCGAGTTGTTAATTCCCTTTCTGATTATTGTCTGGTTGCCGGTTGTGTTGCCACCGTTTAGCGGCAATGGATCCACGAGTTCCCGCCCCAGTGAATCAATCCAACGCCAAGTAGATTCAGAAAACCGAGTCACATTGCCGTCGCTGTCAATGAGACGCTCGGCCAATATTCCGTTGTTGGAGGCAGTTATTATCGGAAATTCATATCGGCTCCCGTCGGGAAGATATAGGACATTGCGGAACTGTTGATTGCCCTGCGCCTCGTTCATTTCCAACCGCATTCGGGAGCCGTCGACCGAAAAGTAAGTTGAGGGCTCAGTGGGAATTGCTGGTTGAAGATTATCGGGACCGAAGATACGATCGCTTCGACGGAACTCCTTCTTGGAGCCATCTTGAAACTGAACGCGCAAACTGTCCGAAACGTATGCCACCTGCGGTTCCCCGCCGCTCCCGATAGGGGGCACTATCCCTCCGTTACCGCCGCCGGTAGGAATCGAATCGAGACACATTGTTTCTTCAACGAAACGTCCACCAGTGCCGTCGGGAAGCGGACAAATCCAAAAATTGTGAAACTCGAACCCAAACTGGCATGCAGTGTTCGGCCTTGTTGTGCTTGAATGCAAAACACAGCCTTCCTCCATCGTATTCTCGCCACTATTAAACGGTCCGGCGAAAAAGGAGCTACCCCATTGATTGAAGACCTCTGGCGAAAGAATCAAAACGGGGCCCATGTTCGCGCTCCATCCCGCGCTTCTGCCGAATGAAAACAGTGCGGTAACGTCAGTGCTTTGATAAACCAAAGTGTTGTAATATTCGTTTCCGGAAACCTGCTGGGCTTCGGACCGATAATTTGTGCGTTCCATGCTCCAGACTTTCGACGAGTAGTCGAGTGTGATTGGGACCGAGTTACCGTTACGGCCCGGATATGCGGCGACCGGCAAAGAGAATTCCATTGCCAAGGTCGATGGATTTATCCGTGCGTTTGACTTAAGATCCTGATCCGCTTTGCCCGTGGTTTTCTGAGTATTCTGGCCATAGAGCGACCCTGCGAAAATGGCGAAAGTCAGCAAAAGAATGTTCAAATGAAATGCATGATTGAGTCTGGATACTTTTTTCGGATTCATAGGATGTGTCCTCATATTCTGCTGTCCGAGCAAATGGTTAAGGGTTTCAAAACGATCGCTTTCTACCTTCGATAGAACGCCGGGACCGGGATGTCGCCAGCGATTCCCCATTGTTGCTGGCGGAGCGAGCTGTTTGTCGCCGACTGGCGGATGTACCAGTTGCCGTTTGATTCGCGCCAGACGGCGAGGTCGGTTTTGCCGTCGCCGTCGTAGTCGTTCTGGACGAGTTTGTCGCCGGAGATTCCCCATTGGAACTGGACGATCGATTGCGTCGTGCTCTGGCGGATGTACCAGGTCGCGGTCAGGTCGCGGAACAAGGCGTAGTCGGCGCGGCCGTCGCCGTCGTAATCGGACGGGACAGACTTGTCGCCGGTCGTTCCGATGAGTATCTGCTGGAATTGTCCGTTGCTGCTGTTTGAGGAATAGAAGGTCGTGTTCGAATCGCGCCAGACGGCGATGTCGGCGCGGCCGTCACCATCGTAGTCGGCCGGAGCGGGCGTGTCGGCTTCAAGCCCGAACTGCTGCTCATGGATCTGACTCGTCGAGCTCTTGAGGATCTTCCAGATTCCGTTCTGTCCGTCTTTGTGATAAACGGCGGCATCCGTCTTGCCGTCGCCGTCGAAATCGGCCTGCGCCGTCTTGTCGCCAGCCGCGCCGAGCGTGAAGTTGATGTTCCCTCCGTCCGAACTCTTCATGATCCACCAGTCGCCGTTGCGGAAGATCGCGAAATCCGTCTTGCCGTCGCCGTCGTAGTCGCCGGGAGCCGGAACGTCGCCAGATAATCCCCATTGCTGCGAAGTCGATTGCTGATTGGCGTTCAGAACCCACCAGACCCCGCTCGACGGGCGCCAGACGGCGAGATCGGCCGGCGGCGCGGCGTTGGCGTTCGCGTCTTCGACCGCGAGCAGTCTTGATCCGGCGTAGATGTATTCCTTGCTGAGCTGCGGCGTCGGAGTCGGCGTTGGTGCGGGAAGGAACGGATTGACGCGTCCGAGCAATGTCGGCTGATAGTCGGGCGACTTCCGCGCGAGCATCTCATCCTTGGCGGACTGTTCGAGCATGCTCATCCCCGTCCCGAACACGCCGAGCGCGACGACGGCGATGATGAGAATGACAAACCACGGGGCATTTGCAATTTTCGATTTGCGATTTGCGATTGCTTCCGGGGATTTGAGTTCCGCCTGCGGGCGGCCCGGTCCGTG
>JBGASE010000245.1:0-4028 GCA_044229875.1 Pyrinomonadaceae bacterium
GTCATTGCCGCGGTCGCCGATCGCGTGGATCATGATCTGAAGCCCGGCTTTGTCGGCGCCGACGACATTTTCATAGATTTTTGAAGGCTCTTCGACGGCGAGCCCGACCGAGTCCGGCCGATCGAGATACGGCTGATAGAACCACGCGGTCGTCGAACCGAGACTGCCGTCGACGAAGCCCTTTAGCCCGCCGACGCGGATCAGACCATCGCCGAACGCCCGCGTGACACCAGTCCGCGACCAGCGCTTCCAGTCCCCGAGCGCTGAAACGGCGTAAACGCGAGTCTTGAGTTTCCCGGCCCGCGCCAGATCCTGAAGTACGCCGACGTCCGTTCCTGCCGACATGTCCTGAACGCTCGTGACGCCGAGGCTCGCCGCATAATTCGTCGCCGCGATCAGATAATCGCTCCGTTCTTCATACGACCACGCCGGGATGACGCGATTGATGTAACCCATCGCCTCATCGCGAAAAATCCCGGTCGGGTTTCCGTCGGCGTCGCGGACGATCTCGCCGCCGGGAACTTCTTTTGTCGATTTGTCGACCCCGGCGAGTTTTAGCGCGAGCGAATTTGCAAGTGCCATGTGGCCGTCGAGCCGATTAATAAAGACCGGATTGTCGGGCGTCACGGCGTCTATCATCGCCGCCGTCGGCAAATTGTTCGGCGTCCAGTTCTCATGATCCCAGTTTCCGTTCTGGATCCATCGGCCTTTCGGGATCGTGAGCGCGAACTCCTTGATCCGTTTGACGAATTCGGCGGGTGTCGCCGCGTCACGCAGATCGACCGACGAAAGTCCGGCACCGCCGTCGAGAAAATGTACGTGCGCGTCGTTGAATCCGGGAATGACGAGTTTTCCGCCGGCGTCGATCCGTTCGGTGCGCGGCCCGGCAAGCAGTTTGACGGCGGCATTCGATCCGACGGCAACGACGCGACCGTTGAGCACGGCGAACGCCTGAGCCGTCGGCGTGGATCGGTCGAGCGTTCGGACATTTCCGTTGAATACGATGAGATCGGCTTTCAGATCCAGTGCCAGAACGTTTCCGAAAGCAAACAGGCCAAGAAGAAGCGCGGTTACGATTTTCATAACCGGATTGTAAATCAAAATCGCCGGATTCGGGAACGCGTCCGATCCGGCGATCTTTGATGATTGAAAAACGACGGTGTTCAGATTCCGATCCGCTGCATCGTCGCCTCGACCGGTTTCTTGAGATTGGCGATCAGCGTGTGCTGAACGCCGCCGACGACCAACAGTATGAACGTGTTGAAGTAGATTCCGCCGGTCGACAACGGATTGATGTCGAGATAATAGTTGACCGCGAACGCGACCGGAATGAGAATCAAACCGGCCGGAAGCGAGAGCGCGAACGCGATCGCGTTGAGCCCGAGACAGACGTTACGGAGTGTCTCGGATTCGTATCCGAACCAAACCGTGAGCGCCAAAACCAGCGCGATCGCGTTGATCCCGATCCAAATATATTTCGTCATGATGTGTGTCCTCCAGGATTTTCAACATCGCGGCCGCGGGTGCTGTAACCGTTTAGACAATTGTTTTGAAATAAAGTTCCCGGAACAGTTTGTTCAAGATTCAAGATTCAACATTCAACATATTCAACATTCAAGACTGATTGGAATTCTTGAATGTTGAGTCTTGAATTTTGAATCTTGAAGGCGTCTTTGCGGGAAGACAAACCGCGTGTTCCCGCAAAGACGCCAAGTCGCAACGTGACCCCGTGATTTTGAATACTCCGACGGGCTCCCGGGATCTCAAATTTCAAGTCTCAGATATTCAACATTCAAGATTGATTGGAGTTCTTTAAAGTTGAGTCTTGAATTCTGAATCTTGAAGCAAGATCGAATCATCAATGGATCGGTGTGGGATTGGCTGATTCGAATCGCCGGAAAACAAGAACGCGTAATTCGTCTGTCTTGCAAGATTGACGGGATTATCCCACGGCCGGCGATTTTCGCGACGCGGCCGAACGGCGGACGATTTCCATCGTGATATAATCTCGGCGAAATATGAGCGTAACTGACGAACTTGTCGGAACCGTCAAAGGGCCGGGCGCCGAGCCTCACGAGTATGTTTTTATTACCCGTGACAACCGGCGGACGCGGATCGGCGAGTTCATTTACTATCTCGCGTCGGATGGCGGCGACGAAATGAAGATCGTCGGAACGATCAAATCGCGGCGATTGATCCGCGGCCTTCCGGATGCGTTTCTCGCCGATCCCGGAACGTCACCGGCGGCTGTCGCAGCGATGATCGGACTCGATTCGGAGTCGAACGAATTGTATGAAGTAACGGTCGAGACGATCGGGTTTTTCGACAAATCGGTCGGCGACTTCAACAACCCGCGGATTCCGCCGAATCCCGGCGATCCGTGCCGTCTGGCATCGTCCGAAACGTTGGCTGAAATGCTCAGTCCGCGGCGCGCGGGCGAAAGCGGGGCGGCGCATGTCGGCAGCGTGCTGACGCGTAAGACCGGTGAAGTCCCGGTCGTGCTGTCGGTCAAAGACGTCGTTTCGACCCATCTTGCGATCCTCGCGTCGACGGGATCCGGAAAGTCATACACGGCGGGCGTTCTGGTTGAGGAACTGATGCTGCCGCACAACGGCGCGGCGGTGCTGATCGTCGATCCGCACGGCGAATATCACACGATGAGTTCGATCCAGGGAGATCCGAACTTCAAAGGACCGAACGGTTATTCGCCGGAAGTGAGGATCTTTACCCCGGACAAAATCAAGGTCCGGTTCTCGTCGCTGACAGAGGCCGATATCCGATATTTGTTGCCCGACGGGACGAGCGACAAGATGCTTCATTTTCTGTCGCAGGCATTCAGATCGCTCGAACTTCGGCTGCGCGCCGAGGGTCGGCCTGACTATCAATACAGCTATTACGATCTCGAAACCGAGGTTATCGCGCAGAAGTTTGACGGCGCCGGAAACAAACACGACAAAAAGGATCCGGAGCAGAAACCGATTGCCGACGGCGGAAACGTTTCCTCGATCGACGGCCTTTTGTGGCGTCTGCAATCGCGGTTCGACAAACAGAATTCGATCTTCGATCCGAAAGAACACATCGAGCTGACCGATCTTTTCAAACCGGGGCGATGCACGATCCTGCAGCTTTCGGATATCGAGCAGCATGAGCAGCAAGTCATCGTCGGAACGCTTCTGCGGCGGATAAACAAGGCGCGGATGATGATGGTCCGCGGCGAAACGCCGAGGGAAAACGGCGATGCAGTCGGCTATCCTGTGTTCACGCTGCTCGAAGAAGCGCATCGCTTCGCTCCGGCCGGCGCGAGCGTCGTTTCGACCAACATTCTCAAGCAGATATTGAGTGAGGGCCGTAAATTCGGTGTCGGCATCGGACTCATCACGCAGCGCCCGGGCAAGCTCGATCAGGACGTATTGTCGCAATGCATGACGCAGATCATCATGCGCATCGTCAACCCGATCGATCAGCAGACGGTCGCGCAATCGGTCGAAGGCGCAGGCCGTGCGATGCTCGCCGAATTGCCCGCTCTGACAAAAGGCCAGGCCGTGATTTCGGGTGTCGGCATCAACACGCCGGTCATGTGCCGCATCCGTCAGCGGCTCACGAAACACGGCGGTGAAACGTTCGACGCGCCGGCCGAATGGCAAAAATGGCACTCGCCCGATTCCAGTTCGAAGCGCGATGAGGGAAATTCGCCGTACTTGAAACCCGATTCGGGCAAAAAGACCGAAAAGATCGGGAATATCAGGATCTGACGATTTTGGATCTTAGATTTTCGATTTTGGATCAATGCTGACCTAAATGATTTAGATTGATCGTCGAAGTTTCCGGAATCCCTGCGTTGGACGAGGTGAAACGAGCGGAATGAGAACCCTCTGATTTTGATAGTTTGTTCAAAATTCAACATTCACGATTGGTTGGAATTCTTGAATGTTGAGTCTTGAATTTTGAATCTTGAAGCAGGATTCATGATTGCTTCGCGCCTTGGCGTCTTTGCGGGAACACCCGGTTTGTCTTCCCGCAAAGACGCC
>JBGASE010000246.1:0-4001 GCA_044229875.1 Pyrinomonadaceae bacterium
TCAAAGAGCATCGACGGAACATAAGCCAGACTAAAAATTCCGGTGACGACAACGATCAGATACAGCGCACCGGCCAGCCGTGCCGTTTGTTTGTTGACGCCGATCATGATTGCGGTTCTCCGTTGGCGCGCTCCCACGACCACGCATATCCGACGATCATCAGCGTCAGAATGACTTCAACCGCGGCGAGATAAACGTAATAGATCCGCCACGGATCGATCGACATCCAACCGATGAGGATCATGACCGCTGAATAGAACGCGCCGAGAATGATGTTCAGCCATCGGTTGATGCCCGGTCGGAGCGTCGCCGACAAGAAGATCATCAACGAAGGAAGCGTCATCAGGATCGCAAAGATCAGCAGTTGCGTCGGCGTAGTCGCACCGACGCCCGATTGTCCGTTCATCAGATTCTGGATCCGGCCCGGCAGAAAGAGCGTGAAGAAATCGCCGTAGACATAAAGGAACATCACCGATGCCCAGAGTGCCGAAAGTTTGATCTTCACGTTTATCGGAAAGTCACGTAGTTCTCCGTTTTTCATGTTCGTTTATTAAATTCCAACCGAAATTGGCAGGGCTAGTTAAACCGCTTTACGGCGATCGGAACGGATTTGTTCGTGAAAAAGAGTTGCGCACGTTGGAGTTACGCCTGAGACGCGATTTACTTATTCCGCGAATAGGAATATCTTTACTCCAAGCCAAGATCGGTATTTGCAAATTGACGAAGGTTCAGCATCTTCGCATTTTGTGCTTTTCCAAACCGAAGATTTACTCTATTTCCGCCGCGGGGCGATGATCATTCGCGATCGCGATAAAGTTCCGCGTCGTTCCGGGAAAAGCGCGCAGCGCGCTCAACGGATCTCTTTGGTCAAACGCAATCTCGCGTCTTTGGTAATCTTCGATGGTTCCACAATCATCGTTTGTTGCAGGTTCATCTTTACAGTCGAGAGGTTTCTATGTTTCGAATACTAACGAATGCAATTCTCGTGATCGCCTCGATCGTTTCCGCGCATATGGTCGTTTCCGCGCAGCCCTTTCAGCCGCGTCCGGATGTTGCTCAAACCCAACCCTCCGCAAAGGAAAATCCGGAGTTGGAGGATATCAGGCGGCAGCTTCGCGACCAGCAGAATCAGATTGAGTTGCTTCAGAAAATGCTGGTTCAGCAGGCTCAAATGATCGAGCGGCTGCAGAGCGGAAGCACGCCCCAGATCAACCAGACGACGGCCACCACCGCTGCGGCGAACAATCAGGCGGATGCGATCGAAGGGCGGTTGGCAAAGGTCGAAGAACAGGCAAAGAAAACATCGGACGCGATCGCCGGCAATCAGCTTGGCCGAATGACGTTCAGCGGAGACCTGCGGATGCAGTACGACTCGCTTTACGGACTCCTGAACAATTCCGCAAACGTGAATAATCCGGCAATTTTGGGGAACGAGCTGTCATCGCGCCAGCGGATTCGGTATCGGCTCCGTTTTGCGGTCCGCGGGAAGATCGGCGGTGACGTGTTTTCCGGGGCGTTTACAAATTCCGGCGAAAAGCGGATGGAAAAGGAGTTTGAATGGGGCATCCGCCTCGTGGCCGGCACTCTCGCCAATCCGGCATCGCCGAATCCGGTGCTGACCGACTTTTTCTCGCGCAAGCCGATCGGGCTCGATCAGGTCTACGTTTCCTGGCGGCCTCGGCCGATACCCGGACTGCGGATCATTGCCGGAAAATTCGAGACGCCGTGGACGCATACTGAAATGACGTTCGACAACGATGTGCAGGTCGAGGGACTCGGCGAGGTCTATTCGCGCGACATCAAGAACTCTTTCCTCAAGAATGTCACGTTGAGCGCGTGGCAATTGCCGATGCTTGAACGCGGAACGACGTTCGTCCGCAATTCAAACGGTACCGTCAACATTGACGAATCGCAGCGCGGCGGAAAGGATCTGGGGCTTTACGGTGCGCAGCTTCAAACCCGTTTCGCGCTCAATCGTGAAACGAATCTGACGCTCTCCGTCGCCGACCTGCTCTATTCAGGAACCGACGCGATCAATCCGATTCAGGTCTTCGGCGGAAACCTGCAGCTGCCGGTTCAGGTGACGATTCCGGCAAGCGGCTCGACACCGGCACAAACAGTGACGACGGTCGTCAGCATTCCGCGTGAATTCCTTGTGCCGGGTAACGGAAATCTCGGACTTTCAGCCGCGACCAACAATGCAGTCAACCGGAACGGGCGTCTGTCATCGGGGTTCAACCTCGTCGATCTCCTCGCGCAGCTCGAATTCAAGCAATTCAAATACATGCCGGTAACGATGATCCTGAACTATGTCCGCAACACCCGGACGCGCGATGTCGTCGCGGCCGGTGCCGGCGGCGCCGACGTCATCCTCAAGAACAACGAGAACGACGGCATCTGGGCAGAGTTCAGGCTTCAGAGTCTGCGGCGCCAGCGTGGCAGCGACTTCAACGCACCCGTCAAAGGCGATTTCACGCTCAGTTACACGTTCCTGCGAATCGAAAAGGACGCCGTGCTGACTCCGTTCAACTGGGACGATCTGATTCAGGGAACGGACATCCGCGGGCATCGGGTCTTTTTTGGTTACACGGTTGATCCGCGGGTCACGTTCAATTTCACGGGACTTTTCAATCAACGCGCTAACGGTCTGGCCGGCGCATTCGGCAACAACCCGCAGGGGTCGTTGAATCGGTTCACGAACCGTCTGCAGTTCGATACGGTTTTCAGATTTTGAAATCGGGAATTCGGGCGTCGCGCAAATCGGCGGCATCCGGATTTCAAAACGGAGGAGAGGAATGAGAAAGCTAATTTACGCGATCGACAGCAAGATCAATCTGATAACGATTTTGTTTCTGTTCTGGACGCTCTTTTGGGGTCTGAACGGGTTCGACAAATTCTTCAACAACACGACTCAGCTCATCAAAGAGCCTTGGGCGTCTCTCGGGTTTCTTGTTGACAAAGACAAGAACGTCCAATATTCGATCCAGCCTTCCGAAAGGATCGGGTGGTACGGTGTCAACCGCGACGCGAAGTTCGCGAACTACTTCCGGACGCTGAATCTGCCGCCCGAGATCGCGTCGGTTACGCTCTATTTCTTCGCGATTCTTGAGATAATTCTGGCGATTCTGTTCTTCTGGCTGTTTCTTCGCCAATTTTATGACCGTACGGACGATTTGATCGAGGGCAAACGCAACCTCATCGCCGACCGGACGGTCCACCGACTCATTTTCAAGGCGAGCATTTGGATCTTTATCGCCTTCATCACCGGCGACATTTTGTTCGGCGACCGGATCGAAGTTTGGGAGCACGGAACCTATCTTGCGATGACGATCGTCACCTACGATCTTTGGTATCGCACCGATTTGTTTTTCCTTGAGCAGAAAAAGGCCCGGCGCGATGAAAGTCAGGAATCGCTGCAGGCGTCTTCTTACGATATGGAGGTGAACGGACAATGAAAAAACTGATCTACCTGTTCGACCAACGACTGAATTTGGTCACGCTTTTGCTTTTGTTCTGGGCGATCTTCTGGACGGCCGACGGCCTCGATAAATTCTTCGACGGAAAGACCGAAATTCTCCATGAAAAATGGGCGTCAAAAGGAACCGTCATCGACAATCAGGGAAACACGGTCTTTACCGTCCAACCGAACAACACGGTCGGATGGTTCGGGGTGAACTATGAGAACCAGATGATCAGCTATTTCAAGACGATCCATGTGCCGCCGAAAGCGGCGATCGGTCTGACGTACGCCTTTGCCGTCTACGAAATTCTCACCGGCCTTTTGTTCCTCGTGATCTTCATCTGGCAGCTTTTGCCGGAAAAACGCGAGGACGCGGAGAATTTTCTGACAAACCGGACGTTGCACCGGATCGCTTATAAATCGAGCGTCGTTCTGTTCGTCATCCTGTCGATCGCGTTCCAGCTCTTTGGTGACCGGATGCGGCTTTGGGAGGTCGGAACATACATGCTGATGACGCTGATCACCTATGACGTTTGGTATC
>JBGASE010000247.1:0-6667 GCA_044229875.1 Pyrinomonadaceae bacterium
ATGCACAACGAGCCGCGGTAACGCAGCTTTTCTACATCAACAACTGGTATCACGACGAACTTTACCGGCTCGGGTTCACCGAACAGGCACGCAACTTCCAACAGAGCAACTTCGCCCGCGGCGGAGCTGAGGCGGATCGCGTTTCCGCCGAAGCGCAGGATTGTTCGGGAACCAACAACGCAAACTTCGCGACGCCGGCCGACGGCGCGCGTGGCCGGATGCAGATGTACCTGTGGACCGGCCCGAACCCGGATCTCGACGGCGATTTCGACGCTGAAGTCGTGATCCACGAACACACGCACGGACTTTCAAACCGGCTTCACGGAAACGGCGGCGGTTTGTCGACAAACATGTCGCGCGGAATGGGCGAGGGCTGGTCCGACTTTTACGCGCACTGCCTGTTGTCGGAACCGACAGATCCGATCAACGGCATCTACACCGCCGGCGGTTACGACACCTATTTGATCCAGGCCGGATTTACAAACAATTTTTATTACGGCATCCGGCGTTTCCCGAAAGCGGTCCGCGCGTTCACCGGCGGCGCGGGCAATCTTCCGCATAACCCGATGACGTTCGCCGATACGGATTCGACCCAGTTCAATATCGGGGACGGCGCGTTCCCGCGCGGCCCGGTCGGCTCGGCGACCGTCGATCAGGTTCACAATCTTGGCGAGATCTGGAGTTCCGCGCTCTGGGAAGTCCGCGCCAAATTCGTGACACGGCTCGGATGGGCGGTCGGCAACCGCAAAACGCTTCAGCTCGTTACCGACGGTATGAAGCTTGCTCCGCTCGGCCCGACCTTCCTGCAGGAACGCGACGCGATCATCGCGGCCGGTTTGGCGAGTCCGCTTGCTCCGGAAGCTGCGGCTGATGTTTCCGACATCTGGCAGGGATTTGCGATTCGCGGAATGGGCGCCAGCGCCGTCGTCACCAACGCCGGAACGGGCACCAGCAACACCCGCGTCGTCGAGGCGTTTGATCTTCCGAATCTTGTTCAGACGCCGACATTTACCGTTTCCGACTCGCCGGGCGACAACGACGGATTCCCGGAACCCGGCGAAACCGTCGCGCTCAGCATTCCGCTTTCCAACAATACCGGAGAAACGGCGACCGGCGCGACGCTTCAGATCGTCGGCGGCGGTTCGGCCAATTACGGAACCATTAACAGCGGTCAGACCGTTGTTCAGGTTATCAACTACACGATTCCGGGCGGAACGCCGTGCGGTAGCGTCCTGAATCTGACCTTTAACGTGAACAGCAGTCTCGGGGCGACGAGTTTCAACCGGACCATGCTTATCGGTCAGTCGCAGGTAACGTTTTCGGAGAACTTCGACGGCGTCACGGCGCCGGCCTTCCCGGCGGGTTGGACGGCCGCGGTTGTCCAGAACGGTCAAAACTTCGTGACTTCGACGAACTTTGCCGATTCGCCGGCGAACTCGGCATTCGCGCTCAACCCGGCAACGGTCGGCGGTGGCACTGACCTGACTTCGCCGACGCTCGCAATCACATCTGCGGCGGCAACCGTTTCGTTCCGCAACCGTTTTGACACCGAACCGGGCTGGGATGGCGGCGTCCTCGAAATCAGCATCGCAGGCGGCGCGTTTCAGGATGTGATCACGGCCGGCGGCGCGTTCGTATCGAACGGTTACACGGGAACGCTCGGTGCCGGAACGAACAATCCGCTGGCGAACCGAAATTCGTGGAACGGCAACTCCGGCGGCTTCGTGACCTCGACGGTCCGTCTGCCGGCGTCCGCCGCAGGACAGAACGTCCAGTTGAAATGGCGCTTCGGCTCCGACGACAACACCGTCGGAACCGGACCGAATCCGGGCTGGTACATCGACAACGTCAGCGTCGTCGGAAATTACAGCTGTTCCTTCTCGCCGACGACCGTCAAATCGCGCGCCGATTTCGACGGTGACGGCAAGACGGACGTTTCGGTTTTCCGGAGCGCCGAGAGCAACTGGTACCTGAATCGGTCAACCGCGGGCTTTGCCGTCACGAACTTCGGTCTGGCAAGCGATATTCTGGCGCCGGCCGATTGGGACGGCGACAACAAGGCCGACGTCGCGGTGTTCCGTCCGGCTGCGGCTTCAGGAACGCCCGATTTCTGGATCCTTCAATCTGCGACAAACACGCTCGCCACGCGCGAGTGGGGAACAACCGGAGATATTTCGCAGGTCGGCGATTACGATGGCGACGGAAAAGCTGACGCCGCCGTCTTCCGACCTTCGACAAACACCTGGTTTGTTCTGAATTCCGGCGGAGGCTCGACCGGACTCGCCTTCGGCGCGGCCGGCGACATCCCGGTTCGGGCTGATTACAACGGTGACGGCAAGACGGATATCGCGATCTTCCGACCGTCGGCGAACCAGTGGTGGATCTCGAATTCCGGCGGCAGCGTCTCGGCTCTGACCTTTGGAGCGGCGGGCGACAAACTCGTCCCCGCCGATTACGACGGCGACAATAAGGACGACATCGCGATCTGGCGACCGTCGTCGGGCCAATGGTGGTTCATGTCGAGCTCGACCGGATTGCCCTCGGCAACGACCTTCGGGATCACGGCCGATATTCCGGTGCCGGGCGACTACGATGGTGACGGAAAAGACGATTTTGCGATCTATCGCCCGTCAACCGGACAGTGGTGGCTGAACCGATCAACCGCCGGAGTCACCGCGATCACGTTCGGAATTGCGAGCGACGCACCGGTTCCGGTTGCGTACGTCCCGTAATTTTGAGCCGACAAACAGAAAACGCCGTCGTGTGATCGATGCACGGCGGCGTTTTTCGTTAGATTTTCTTACATTCACCCGAAACGGCAGGATTTCGATTGACGCAAATTCGGTTCTGACTTATGATATCGGCAATCAGAATGATGAATCCGCAACAGCTTGCTAGTCTTTTCAGAAGATTTCACAGTTGACCTTAACTTACCCGTTTTCGTGCTGTTTCGGATTATGTTGGTTGACCGCCTTATTTTTGGCGGATTCGTTGCCGGGCAAATGGTTTTTTCTTTTTCTTGATAATTGACGGCGACGAAATTGTCCTAATTTTTTAGGTTATTCGATTAACGCAACTGTCACACGAGACAGTTGGATTTTCCTGTTTTTAGCTTGAGGAGGGCTTACAAATGCAGAAGAGTTCCACGGTATCGGCGCGTAATCCGCTGATGCTTTGTGTTTTTGTTTTGGCTCTGATGGTGGCACTTGTGATCGTGCCGCGCCAGTTCCAAACTGAGGCCGGTGGCGGTTCGGAGGGATTGATCTCCCGCACCGAAAGCCATGTTCCGGGTCTTGAGAATTACGACATTCGAACCCAAAAGAATGACGAAGTCGCCGATGCGCTGATGAAATATCGCAATCAGTCGGGCAAAGATGCAGCGGTCATCGCTGACATCAAAGCCGGATTCGTAAGCGGTGAAGAACAGCTTCGCAGCCGCGTTCCGTCGCTCAAAACGGACTACAATCCCGAACTTGGACAGATTGAAGTCATTACCCCCGACGTTTGGAAAACGGATATCGAGCGTTTGAGCGCTCCTTCGACGGTCAAGCGGTCGGAAATTCTCCGCAACTTCGTTAAAGAGAACAGCAACCTTATCGGCATGAACGACGAACAAGCGAATTCGCTCAAAGTCACCGCCGATTACACGAATCCGAACGGCTACCTTTCGTTTGCACATCTTGAGCAGCAGATCAATGGCGTTCCGGTTTTCCGTGGCGAAATCAAGGCCGGTTTCACGAAATCCGGTCAGATGATCCGCGTCATCAACAATCTGGCGCCGGGTCTCGATTACGAAGCGGTTTCGACCGATTTCCGCAATCCGGCGGATGCGGTCCGCGCGGCTTTCCGCAACATCAATGCCGAACCGACGAAACTCGATGTCGAGATCAATTCGGCCGCTTCGACCGATCTTAAGGCGGTATTCGGAAATGGAGACTGGGCAACGACCGCCGAGAAAATGTATTTCCCGACCGAACCGGGCGTTGCGGTTCCGTCATGGAGGGTGCTCTCTTGACGAGGACCAACGTAACTCTTATCGGAAACGAAGCCCCGTACACGTTCAACAATAACGGATGGATCACCGACGCTGCCAACATCACGGACGGAAACGCGCTTGAAGCCGGTATCGACCGTGACGGCACGAACGGCGTCGACGCCCCGCAGACGGGCTCACCGAACCGCGTTTTTGATTCGACGTGGAATCCGGCTCCCGGCAGCCCGGCACCGGGTGACGATCCGTTGACGGCCCAAGCTCAACGCGGTGCGGTCATTCAGATGTTCTACGTCATGAACCGCTATCACGATGAGCTTTACAGACTAGGCTTCACGGAGCAATCGTTCAACTTCCAGGCCGACAACTTTGGCCGCGGCGGTGTCGGTGCTGACCGGGTTTCGGCGGAAGGCCAGGATTCATCGGGAACCAACAACGCAAACTTCTCGACGCCGGCAGACGGCGGCCGCGGACGTATGCAGATGTTCGTCTGGACCGGACCGACGCCGGATTATGACGGAACGGCCGATGCCGAAGTCATCATTCATGAAGTTACGCACGGCACATCGAACCGTCTCCACGGAAACTCGGCCGGTCTCTCGACCAATATGGCCCGTGGTATGGGTGAAGGCTGGTCGGACTGGTATTCGTATACTTTGCTTGCCGAACCGACCGACCCGATCAATGGCATTTACACAACTGGTGGCTACGCAACCTATTTGATCGCCGCCGGCTTTACCGGCAATTACTACTACGGAATTCGCCGCTTCCCGCGCGCGCCGATCACTTTTCTCGGTGCTAACGGCAAGCCGCACAATCCGTATACATTCCAGTACATCAACTCGAACTGCAACACGCTGATCGGTACGACGACATCCAACCCGCCGCCGAACAGCGCGTTCCCGCGCGGCCCGGTCGGCTCGGCGACGTGCGACCAGGTTCACAACATCGGTGAAATCTGGAGCTCGATGCTTTGGGAAGTCCGCAATCGCTTCGTGACCCGTCTCGGCTTCACGGCCGGAACGACTCGTGCGCTTCAGGTCGTTACCGACGGCATGAAACTTGCTCCGGTCGGCCCGACAATCCTGCAGGAACGTGATGCGATCGTCGCGGCGGCCAGCGCACTTCCGGTTGCTCCGGAAGCTTCGGCCGACGTTCTTGATGTTCGTGAAGGCTTCCGTGTTCGCGGCGCCGGCTTCAGTGCCGTCGTCAACAACGCCGGTACCGGTGCAAACAACACGGTCGTAACGGAAGCATTCGATGTTCCGAACGCGATCATTCAACCGGGTATCACGGTCAGTGATTCGACCGGCGACAACGACGGTTTCCCCGAACCGGGTGAAACCCTATCTATTTCGGTTCCGATCCTGAACAGCTCGGGCGCTTCGATTACAAATGTCAACGGTTCGATCACCGGCGGCGGCTCGGCCAGCTACGGCACGATCGCTGACGGCGCGACCGTGATTCGTAACATCAGCTACACCGTTCCTGGCGGCGCCGTTTGCGGAAGCATCCACACCGTCACGGTTACGGGTACGAGCGATCTCGGCGCGTTGAATCCGCGTCAGCATTCCTTCCAACTCGGTGCTCCGGTAGGCGGCGCGCCAGTGACGTTTGAAAGCAATACCGTGATGAATATTCCGAATGGACAACCGGCAACTACTTCCGGACCTGCCGGACCGTATTCATCGGATATCGCGGTTTCGGGCCTTAGCGGCAACAAGAAGATCAAAGTCGAACTGACGACCAATAATCATACGTGGGGCGCTGACCTTGACATTCTTCTCGAAGGACCGGGCGGCCAGAAATTCATCATTATGTCGGACGCGTTCAACACGAGCAACCAGACCGGAACGGTGACGACGACGATGACAATTCGTGACGATGCGGCAGCGACGATGCCGACATCCGGTGTTTGGCCGGCGGTTGCCGACTTCAGACCGACCAATCACACGGCCGGCGATACATTTGCGGCTCCGGCTCCGGCAGGCCCGTATGTTGATTCTGCTCCGGCCGGTGCTGGGACGTTTGCTTCGGTCTTCGGAACAAACAGCTCGGCGTGGAACGGCACGTGGAAACTGTGGGTTGTTGACGACGCCTCAGGCGACGTCGGAACGATGCAGGAATGGAAGATCACGTTTGAATCGAACGACTTCAGCTGTTCGGTCGCATCAAGCGTTGAATCACGTGCCGACTTTGACGGCGACGGCAGAACGGACGTTTCGGTTTTCCGTGGCTCAGAAGGCAACTGGTACCTGAACCGTTCGACGGCAGGATTCCAGGTGTTCAACTGGGGTATCAATTCCGACGTTCTGACGCCGGGTGATTTCGACGGCGATAACAAGACTGACTTTGCCGTCTTCCGTGCGACTGCCGACAGCGCGCAGCCGGACTTCTACATCTTCAATAGCGGAACTTCGACACTGCGCGGCGCCTCTTGGGGTCTTGCCGGCGATATTCCGGTCGTTGCCGACTACGATGGCGACGACAAGGAAGATGTGGCGGTATTCCGTCCATCGAGCAATACCTGGTTCGTCCTGAACAGCGGCGGCGCTCCGGCGAACACCATTACCGTCTTCGGTCAGGCCGGCGATGTCCCTGTCGCTGGTGATTGGGACGGCGATGGCAAGAACGATCTTACGGTTTATCGTGCAGGTTCGTGGATTGCACAGCTTT
>JBGASE010000248.1:0-4000 GCA_044229875.1 Pyrinomonadaceae bacterium
GGCGGGATCATTGAAGTCAACGCCGCGCCCGGATTCAGGATGCACCTGGCGCCGAGCGAAGGAATCGGCCGAAACGTCGCCGAGCACGTCGTCGATATGCTCTTTCCGCCGGGAACGCCATCGCGCATTCCGATTTTTTCGATCACCGGGACGAACGGCAAAACGACAACGACGCGCCTTATCGCGCATATTCTGCGAAACGGCGGCAAGACCGTCGGATTCACGACCACCGACGGAACTTACATCGGCAATAATCAGATCGTCACCGGCGACAACACGGGGCCGGTTTCGGCCCAACTCGTCCTGCGTGATCCGACGGTCGAAGTCGCCGTCCTTGAAACAGCACGCGGCGGAATCATCCGAGCCGGCCTTGGATTCGATCACTGCGACATCGGAATCGTGACAAATATCGCGGCCGATCATCTCGGCCTCAAGGACGTCAACACGCTCGAAGACCTGGCGCGCGTCAAATCGGTTGTTCCGCGATCGGTCAGCAAAAAGGGCTACGCCGTGCTCAACGCCGAAGATCCGTTGGTTTACGGAATGAAGGAGTTGGTCGACGGCCATCTGGTCTATTTTTCGATGAACGAAAATCATCCGAACATCGAGCGCCAGGCGCGTCGCGGCCGCGTTTCATGCGTTTTCGAGAACGGCTACGTGACGATTCTCAAAGGAAAGTGGAAGGTCCGGATCGAAAAGGCAGTGAACATTCCACTGACCTATGGCGGCCGGGCGGAATTCATGATCCAGAATGTGCTGGCGGCGACGCTCGCGTGCTTTGTCCACGGCGTCTCGCTTGAAGATATCCGCGTCGGTCTGACGACCTTTACGCCGTCGGTCGCGCAGACGCCCGGACGTCTCAATTTCATTGAGATCGACGATTTCACGGTTCTTATGGACTTCGCGCACAATCCGGCCGGTTTCGCCGGTTTGCAGAAATTCATCGGCAAGCTTCCGTTCAAGCACAAAACGGGAGTGCTGTCGGGTGTCGGTGACCGTCGCGACGAAGATATCCGCGAAATGGGCAAGCTTGCCGGACAGACGTTCGACAAGATCATCATCCGCCGCGGCGATTATCTGCGAGGCCGGACGGAGAAAGAGGTTCTTGCGCTGCTTCAAAAGGGAATCAAGGCATCGAAGAAGAATCCGGTCGTCGAGATCGTCCCTGAAACAAAGGATGCGATCTATCACGCGTTCAAAAAGGCGAAAAAGGGCGAATTGGTTTCGATCCTGGCCGACAGCGTCGACAAGGACATCGCGATCGTCAAACAATACCGGGACGAACGCCAATGATTTTCGGGTTTGGAGTTTGGAGTTCCGCCTTCAGGCGGCCCTTCGTCTTCGGTACGCAATGGGCCGCCTGAAGGCCGAACTCCAAACTCCAATTCAGCCGAAGATTTCGATCAGCGAGCCGGTTGCGTCAATTCTTCCGCGGTACATTCCTTCTGAATTGAACGGCATGACAACGTTCCCGAACCGGTCGACGGCGACGAATCCTCCCTCGCCGCCGATCGCGGTCAAATGCGCGAGCGCCTCGCGCGAGGCATCGTCAAGATTCTGTCCCTTGTATTTCATCCTTGCGGCAACATCGTAGGCCGTCACGCCGAGCATGAAGAACTCGCCGTGACCGGTGCAGCTTACCGCGCAGGTTGAATTCTCGGCATAATTGCCGGCACCGATAATCGGCGTGTCTCCGACTCGTCCGAACTTCTTGTTCGTCATCCCGCCGGTCGAGGTCGCCGCCGCCAGATTGCCATCCGTATCGCAAGCGACCGCGCCGACAGTGCCGATCTTTGATTTTGCGCCGTCGGAAACGCCGCTGTGATCCAGTTGGACGCGGTTTTCCGCGATCGCTGCCTGTAGTTGCCGCCATCGGTGTTCGGTAAAGAAATACTCATCCGGCTCGAATCCGGCACCGCACTGATGCGCGAACTCGATCGCCCCGTCGCCGGCAAGCAGACAATGTTCCGTCTGTTCCATGACGCGCCGCGCAAGCCAGATCGGATTCCGGACGTTTGCAACGAAGGCGACCGCTCCGGATTTCAGCGTCGAACCGTCCATGATGCAGGCGTCCATTTCATTCTTGCCGGCATGGGTGAAAACCGAGCCCCGACCGGCATTGAACAGCGGAAAATCCTCAAGCGACACGACCGCCGCCTCAACCGCGTCGAGCGCCGAGCCCTTTCGGGAAAGAATAGTCCAACCGGCGCGCAACGCGGAATCGAGCCCGCCGCGATATTCGCGTTCAAGTTCGGGCGTCATTTCGCTTTTGTGGATCGTCCCGGCGCCGCCGTGGATTGCCAATGATGGTTTCATACAATTCCTGTATTGCGTGCAAAACACGCTCTTCTACAGTTTCAGATTTCTCAAACGCAACGCGTTGGTGATCACCGAAACCGAGCTGAACGTCATCGCCGCCGATGCGATCATCGGTGAAAGAAGTATTCCGAATAATGGAAACAGGACGCCGGCCGCAAGCGGCACGCCCAAAAGATTGTAAACGAACGCAAAAAAGAGGTTCTGCCGGATGTTTCGCATCGTTGCCGATGACAGCCGGCGTGCCTTCAGGATTCCGCTCAGACTGCCGTCAAGGAGCGTGATCCCGGCCGACTCGACCGCGACGTCCGTTCCGGTCGCAAACGCGATTCCGACATCGGCCTGCGCCAGTGCCGGAGCGTCGTTGACGCCGTCGCCGGCGAACGCGACGCGCCGTCCGGCGGCCTGCAACTCTTTGACTTTGCTCGCTTTGTCGGCTGGAAGCACGTCCGCGGCAAACTCGTCAATCCCGAGTTCACCGGCGACGTAGACGGCCGTCCGATGGTTGTCACCAGTTAACATGACGATTTTCACGCCTTCACGCCGGAGATCGCCGAGAGCGTCTTTTGCCGATTCCTTGATCTTGTCAGCAATCGCGATCGATCCAGCCTGAACGCCGTCGACCAGAACGTTGACGATCGTCTCGCCCCGATCACGGCGATCCGCGTGCGCGTCCGTCGAGTCCGCGCAGATCTCGATCCGGCGGCCACCGACGGTTCCGGCGACGCCGACTCCGGTTGTTGATTCGAACGCATCGGCCGGTGACGAATTGATTTCCACGGCACGTCGGACAATCGCCTTTGCGATCGGGTGCTCGCTGAGTTTTTCGACGCTCGCCGCATAAGACAAGACATCATCCTCGCTGAAACGCTCGGCCGCGAAGATCCCCGTCACCTCCGGCCGGCCTTCGGTCAGCGTTCCGGTTTTGTCGATCACCAGCGTATCTATCGTCTCGAGCGTCTCAAGCGCATCGGCTCGTTTGATAAGCACGCCAGACCGGGCGCCCTTTCCGGTTCCGACCATAATCGACATCGGTGTCGCCAGCCCGAGAGCGCACGGGCAGGCGATGATCAGGACCGAAACGGCCGCGACGATCGCCGACGCAAAACTGCCGAGGAGCATCCAGACGACGAACGCGATCAGGGAAACGAGCACGACCGCGGGAACAAACCAGCCGGAGACAACGTCGGCCAACCGCTGGATCGGCGCGCGCGAACGCTGCGCATCGCCGACCATCCGCACGATGTTTGCCAAAAGCGTTTCGCTTCCGACCCGTTCGGCGCGCATCAGAAACGACTTTCCACCGTTTATCGTTCCGCCGACGACCTTTGATCCGGCGGATTTCTCGACCGGTACGGGCTCGCCGGTAATCATTGATTCATCGACGAACGATTCGCCGTCGATCACGGATCCATCGGTCGGAACGCGCTCGTTTGCCTTCACGCGGATGGTCGCGCCGGCCTGCAGGTCGCCGATGGGAAGTTCCGCCTCAGAGCCGTCCTCGAAGACGACGGTCGCCGTCTTCGGCGCCAGCCCAAGCAATTCTTTGAGCGCCGAAGACGTTCTCGAGCGGGCCTTGAGCTCAAGTACCTGGCCGAGCAATACAAGCGTGATGATCACGGCGGCCGATTCGAAATAAACCGGAATCGCGTGCGTGTGCGCGTCGTGGAGCGATTCCGGGAAG
>JBGASE010000249.1:0-1293 GCA_044229875.1 Pyrinomonadaceae bacterium
CGGTCAGGGCAGGAAGAATGTCATATCTTTCGGGTCGGATGCCGAAGAGGCTGTATGCTTCGGCGTCAAGCCCGATCGAGGGAGCGATCAAGTAATGAACGGGCTCAAATTGTATATCGTTTTTGTTGCCGCGTTGGCCGGATTCGCGGCGTGTCAGGCGAAGGAACCGGCCGGTCAACCGCGCGTCGGCATCACGATCGCCGAGAACAAGAGTTATGAAGCGTCGTTGTATCGCCAAAACTGCGCGCTCTGCCACGGAGTTGAAGGTTACGGCAAAATCCTTCAGGGACAACAGATACCGTCACTCCGGCACGGCGATATCGCCGGAAAGACCGAAGAACAGATCTACGAGCAGATCGCGACCGGCAAACCGCCGATGCCTTCTTTCAAGTTTCAGATGACGGAAGAAGAAATGCGCCGGCTCGCGAAGTTCATTTACAAAGATCTTCAGGGACGTCAGTAGAATAGATCGAAACAGATCGGGGGAAACGTGATAATTTTGATTTCCGGTGCGACCGGTCTGGTCGCCAAACATCTTATTCCGGTCCTGGAAAAAAAAGGCCACGGCATCATCAGGCTGGTTCGCGGCAAGAGCCCGGCCGAGGGCGAGATCGCCTGGAACTCGGAAACCGGTTTTGATCAGATTGAGGCGGCGAAACTTGAAGGAATCGACGCGGTCATCCATCTTGCCGGCGACAATGTCGCCTCGGAAAACTGGTCTGCGGACAAGAAGCGGCGGATTCGTGAAAGCCGCGTCAACGGGACGCGGTTGCTGATCGAAGCGCTCGGCCAATGTGCGTCGAAACCGAAGACACTGGTATCGGCATCAGGAATCGGATACTACGGAAATCGCGGCGCGGAAACGCTTGCCGAGAGTGCCGCGGCTGGAAACGGTTTCTTTCCCGAAATCTGTGCGGCGTGGGAAGCCGAAGCTTTTCGGGCGGAGGAGTTCGGAACACGCGTCGTCGCGCTGCGGATCGGCGTGGTGGTAGCGCCCGACGGCGGCGCGCTTGAAAAGATGTTGACGCCGTTCAAATTCGGAGTCGGCGGAGTCGTCGGCTCGGGCGAACAGTGGATGTCGTGGATCGCGATCGACGATCTGGTTCGATTGATCGTCTTTGCGCTCGAAAACGATTCAATTTCGGGACCTGTCAACGCGACTTCGCCCAACCCCGTCACCAACGCGGTATTCACAAAAACGCTCGGGAAGGTTCTCAATCGGCCGACGATCCTGCCGCTTCCGGAATTTGCCGTGAAACTGATCTTCGGCGAAATGGGCGAAGCGTTGCTGCT
>JBGASE010000249.1:1316-5305 GCA_044229875.1 Pyrinomonadaceae bacterium
GATCAAGCCGTTTTATGAGGAAGCGTTCAGAACTCTTGATCGCTCGCGCCACGATGTTCCGGCATTCAGTGTCGAGTTCTTTCAATACGTAAACATCAATCACACGATCCGCGTCAGAAACGGTGTCATGGTCGTCCGTCTCAGCGATCTTTGCCGCGACATGCCGCTCAATGAACATAGGGCGCTGGCGTATCTGCTGATCGCGAAAATACTTCGCAAGCGGATTCCCGCCGATGCCCGCGACCTTTACTCCGCATACGTAAAAAGCCGCGAAATTCAGGATGCCGCGCGCGTCACAAAGCGCATCCGCGGTCGAAAAATTGTTTCCGGACCAACCGGCCGTGCCTACGATCTGGTGGGCGTGTTTGAAAAGGTCAACCAGGTCTATTTTGGAAATCGCGTCCAACGACCGGTGCTGACCTGGTCGGCGCGAAAGACATATCGCATTCTGGGGCACTGGGATTCGGCTCATGAAACGATCGTAATCAGCAAAACGCTGGACTCGGTCGACGTTCCGAAATTCGTTGTCGAGTACGTCATGTTTCATGAAATGCTTCACATTATTTATCCATCCAAATCGACCGGATCGCGGCGAATAACCCATTCGCGCGAGTTCCGCGCTCATGAGCGCGAGTTTCACTATTACGCTGAAGCCGATCGCTGGATCAGGGAGTTTGCCGCAGGAAGCCAACTTTGACGATTCAAAACAGTGCGTAACTGCGTGAACGTTGATCGTTGACCAACATCGTTTAACTAATAATTGTTGACATATTTAGCGCGAAAATGATATCTGTTTTAAAGGCAAGCCGCATCAGACTCGGATGCGTGCAGGCCACCTCTCACGAAATTCGATAATGGCTGTCCGCAGTTCAAACTTTGGGTTCGAGAAAGTTGGTAATTTTCCCGACACACGCGGGCAGGCGATCCTATCGGCGATTATCGGCGAACATCTCATCACAGGTGAGCCGGTCGGTTCCAAAATCATTGCGGAAAAGTTTGTCAGTGTCCACGGACTGAGTTCGGCGACGATTCGCAATGTGATGGGCGATCTTGAAGAACGCGGATTGCTTGAGCAGCCCCATACGTCGGCCGGGCGCGTCCCGACTGATCAGGGTTATCGATTTTACGTTGACAACCTGCTGGGAATTCTGAAGTTGTCCGATGAAGACCTGCGCTTTATCGGTGAAGAATTCGGATCGCTCGAAAGCGAGTTTTCCGAAACTCCCGACCGGTTGATGGAACGAACCTCACAGTTGCTGTCTGCTCTTTCAAACAACATCGGCATTGTCGTGTCGCCGTCGCTCGGTCATGACCGCCTCCAGCACATCGAATTCGTAAATCTTTCAGATCGCCGGATTCTGGTCGTTTTGGTTTCGGCACCGAACTTGGTCCACAACAAGATAATCAGGCTGATCGAGGCGATCCCCCAAGAGGAACTCGACCGCACGGCACGATATCTCAACGCTGAATTCGGCGGCAAGAGTCTTGCTGAGATCCGCGTCGAGATACTCAGGCTGATGCACGAAGAAAAGAGCCTTTTTGACAAATTGCTCCAGACCGCGATCATTCTCTGCTCTCAGAGTATTGAGGACGAGGACGAAAACGGAGGCGAGGTATTTGTTGACGGTACGTCGAACATCCTCGCCAGCCGCGATTTCACCAACATGGAGCGACTTCGGGATCTTCTCCGAACGATCGAGGAGAAGACGCGGCTGATGCATATTCTGAACAAATGCGTCGACCGCGGATCGGGTGCAAAAGGGAATGTTCAGGTAGTCATCGGAAGTGAGAACGTTTCATCGACACTCAGTGACTGCACTTTGATAACCGCACCGTACAAGATCGGGAACGGCTCCGCGATCGGTACTCTAAGCGTTCTTGGTCCAACCCGGCTCGAGTACGCGAGGATCATCTCGATCGTTGGGTATGTCGCCCGAATTCTTGAAAAGCACATGGCGAAGGGCATCTCTAGCAACTGATCGTCATCTTTCGATCGCTCAACTGCGAGTCAAATCATGGATTCAAATCAAGATCTGGAAAAAAACGACGGTTCGGCCGTCAAGTTTGAGGACGAGGCTGCGATCTCGATCGAGGAGTTTATTCGCCAGCTTGAAGCGCGCGAACGCGATCTCGATATCGACTCGGAGACTTCGATCGAAATCGATACGGTCGATTTTGACGACACGAATCCGCCCGATTTCATCAAATCCGAGTTCAATCCGCCGCAAATGATTGAAATCGAGCCGATACGTGCGCAGAATCTGAGGCCGAACTCGCGATCGTTCTCCGATCTTGAAGATGAAATTGCCGAACTCAGAATGAAGCTGGAAAAGGCCGAAGCCGAGCGCGCAGAAATGTCGCAGGCGATGCGTCGCCGGCAATTCGACTTCGACAACTACCGTAAACGAACCGAACGCGAACGCGATGAAACGTTCCTCAACCAACTTGGCAACCTTGCGACGCAGATTCTGCCGGTGATTGACAACATGGATCGTGCACTGACGTTCGCCGAACAGCACAGCGAGGGGAAATCGAGCGATTTCCACGAGTTTTTTAGAGGAATCGTCCTTGTCAGCCAGCAATTGAACGAGGTTTTGGCCGAGATGGGGATCGCGCCGATCATGGCCCTCGGAGAACCGTTCGATCCGAACTTCCATGAGGCGGTCGCCGCCGAACCGCGGGCGGACGTTTCACCCAACACGATTACGTCAGAACTTCTTCGCGGTTATCGCGTCGGAGACAAAGTCATCCGCGCCGCAATGGTGCGTGTCGCGGTTGCCCCGCGCCAAGACACCGCACAAAATCCCGCCCCGTCGCCGAATCTAGCGTCAATTGACGGCGACTAACCCCCGTTTTCCCCCGCAATCCAGATAAGAAAGGACTCAAAAACGAATATGAGCAAAGTAATAGGAATTGATCTTGGAACTACAAACTGCTGCGTTTCCGTGCTTGAAGGCGGAACCGTGCAGATCATTCCGAACAAAGAAGGCGGCCGGACAACACCTTCGGTCGTCGGCTTCACCGATAAGGGCGAAAGGCTCGTCGGCCAGATCGCGAAACGACAGGCCGTGACGAATCCGACCAACACTCTGTCGGCAGTCAAGCGACTGATCGGGAGGAAGTTTGATTCGCCTGAGGTTCAAAAGATGCGCGAAACGGTTCCGTTCGAGATCGTCGAATCGCCGAACGGCGATGCACATATTCGTGTTCTCGATCGGGATTACTCGCCGCCGGAAATTTCGGCAATCGTTCTGCAACGGTTGAAAATGTCCGCCGAGGAATTTCTCGGCGACAAGATCACGGAAGCGATCATCACGGTTCCCGCCTATTTTGACGACATGCAGCGTCAGGCGACGCGCGACGCCGGCAAGATCGCCGGCCTCGAGATCGAACGGATCATCAACGAACCGACGGCGGCTGCACTGGCATACGGATTCGGGAAGAACAAGAACGAAAAGGTCGCCGTTTACGATCTCGGCGGCGGAACTTTCGATATCACGATCCTTGAAATCAACGACGGCGTATTCGAGGTTCTTTCGACGTCAGGAAACACCTTCCTCGGCGGCGAGGACTTCGACCAGCGGATCATCAATTGGCTGGTTGAATCGTTCCTTGAAGAGAATCAGATCAACCTCCGTGACGACCGTCTCGCGTTGCAGCGCCTCAAGGAAGCGGCGGAACGCGCGAAATGCGAATTGTCGACTGTTTTGGAAACCACCGTCAATCTGCCGTTTATCGCCGCCGACGCGACCGGGCCAAAGCACATCAACGCCATCCTGACGCGTACCAAATTCGAAGAACTCGTACGCGATCTGGTTGAATCGTCGGTCGAACCGTGTCAGAAGGCCCTGTGGGACGCGAAACTCAAGCCGACCGACATCGACAAGGTCATTCTTGTCGGCGGCCAGACTCGTTCTCCGATTATCACCAAGACGGTAACCGAAGTCTTCGGCAAAGAGGCGTCATCTGAGATCAATCCCGACGAAGTC
>JBGASE010000055.1:0-18085 GCA_044229875.1 Pyrinomonadaceae bacterium
TACGAAACAGGGAAAACGACCACCCTTGCGTTTTCATAACCCGAGTAGTCGTCTTCTTCGATTCCGCCGAAGTTCATCGGCAAATTTGCTGATTCAGTCATGTTTGTCTGGCTGCAATTGACTATGGAACGTCAACCCCAAGATCCTTGCCGCTGAACGAGAAGCTCGGGCGTTTGCGGCCCTTCATGTATTTTGCGGCCGTCTGCGACAGCGCCGTGATCAGCATCGGAAGCGCGATCGACGGATCAGCCGGCACGAACGCCGTCGTCGCGCCGCGGAGCAATCGTCCGAAAACCTGCGTGTGCGAACCGCCGTAGCTCGGCGTCCGGACTTCGAGCGGAACGGCATCAGTCGTGATGTTGACCGCATACTTGTGTCCGCGCGGATTCGTCCGGGTGATGTATGACGAAATTTCGGTCACGTCGAGCATCTTCTGGCTGAGCGTCGATCCGAGCGTAATGACGCCCGAATTGCGTGTACGGTTGGCGATCTGCATGATCTCAAGCGCATCCTGCGCCGTGTCGAAAGAGAAGTGGATCTTCTTTTCGAAGCGGGCGCGGGCGATTCCGACCGAAAACTCGCTCGACAGGATATCCGGACAAAAGACCGGAACCCGCGACTTGAAAGCGGCGGTCAGCAAACCGTCCTCATGTGCGATTTCCGCAAGTTCGCGGCCAAGCAGATGAAGGAATTCGCGGATCGCGTACGGGCGCGTCAGTTCAAGCTGATTAATGACGCTTCCGATCCACTCGTCTGCCTCGTGATACTCCTCGGAATTCGCGAGCGTATCGCCGACCCGCAAAACGTCCGAAGCTTCAAGTTCTTCGTCAGACATCGACGCGTGACCCTGGAAATGATTGCGGCCAAGCGTCTCGTGAATATCGTGAAACAGGACGGTTCCGGACATCACGAGGACATCGACAAACCGGTTTTTGATGACGTACGCCAGCAGCCGGCGCATTCCGGACGGGATCAGATTGCCCGAACCGCAAAGGTAAATCGTCGAATTGTCGTCGAGCATGTCGAGCCAGATCCGGTGGGCCTCTGCCAGTTGTTTTGCACCGAAACCCGCGCCTTCCATTTTTTCAAGCAGACCAGCGACCGAACGATCCCGATCCACCGGGATCGGCCGCGTCGGAACGGTCAAAAATTTCGATGATTTTGATTTCTTTTGAGCTACCATAAAATTCTCCAAAAATACGAAACAACGTCTTAAATTCTTATGCGCCGTTTGGCGTCAGATACGTATATGCGTCGATTTGATCCTCATAAAATTCGATCAGCTGATGGCCTGTCTTCTCGGTCAGATCACCTTCCTTGATCCGTCGCTGAACGATCCGCCGAAACTGATCATGCATTTGCCGGGCGTCGAATCTGACGCTCTCAAGCGCGTCCCCGAGCGTCGCGCCCTGAATCACTTTCTTGATGATGTGACCGTCTTCGCCGATGTGGATGTGCGCCTCGTGCGGAACCCCGAAAAGGTTGTGATTGTTGCCCATCACTTCCTGATAGGCCCCGACCAGCAACATTGCCAGATAATACGGTTCGTCGTTGTCAAGCTTGTGCAATTCTAAGACAGGTTTGACATCGTGCAAATCGACAAATTTTTCGACGATGCCGTCTGAGTCGCATGTGATGTCGCAAAGCGTTGCAAACTCGTTCGGCTTCTTGTTCAGACGGTGGACCGGAACGATCGGGAAAAGCTGTTCGAGTGCCCAATTGTCGGGCATCGAACGGAACACCGAAAAATTGGCCAAGTACTTTGTTGAAAGCAGTTTACGGAGCTCGTCAAACTCTTCCGAAACATACTTCTTCTGCTGTGCGTAGCCATCTGCCCGTTCGCAGACATCCCAGAACAAAACCTCGCCCTTACCACGGTCTTCGAGAGAAATCAAACCAAGGTTGAACATCTGGAACAGTTCTTCGCGATGCTCGAGGGCGTCGTGATAGTATTCGCGGTAGTTCTTGCCGTTTATCGTTTCACGAAGATCGTAGAGTTCCTTGACGACCTGCGGGTCATCGGCGTCCATCTTCATCGGCGTCAGATCCTCGACAACCGTCTCAATCTCATCCTGGACATTCGTAATCAGAATCGCGTGGTACGCCGACAGATAACGGCCCGATTCCTGAATGATATCGGGGTGCGGTACGTTTTCGTCGTCGCAGACAGTCTTGATGACGTAGATCACGTCGTTTGCAAATTCCCGCGCATTGTAGTTTGCCGAAGATTCAAACGATGTCCGCGATCCGTCATAGTCGACCGCCATTCCGCCGCCGACATCGAGGTACTGGATCGGGACGTTCATCTGCCGGATCTTCGAGTACGTCCGCGCCGCTTCCTTCATCGCATTTTTGATGCGCTTGATGTCGGTCAGCTGCGATCCGATATGAAAATGAAGAAGTTTCAGCATATCGGTCCGTCCGGCCTCGTTGAGCCGCCGGATGACCTCAAGGATCTCGGTCGTCGTCAAACCGAACTTTGCCGCCTCGCCGCCTGATTTCTCCCACTTGCCGGAGCCCTTCGAATAAAGCTTCACGCGGACGCCGATCATCGGAAGATCCGCTTTCGGGTTTTCGGCAAGTATCTGCTCTGTCAGCCGCAGGGTGTGATCAAGTTCGGAAAGCTTCTCGATGACAATCACAACGTTCTTTCCCGCCTGTGCTCCGGTGAACGCAAGCTGGACGAAGTCGCTGTCCTTGAAACCGTTGAGGACAAGCAGGCTCGACGCCGATTGCTCCATCGAAAGCGCGGCATAGAGTTCGGCTTTCGAACCCGCCTCAAGGCCAAAGTCATACCGTGTCGCCTCACGGAGATATTCTTCAACGACTGCCCGATTCTGATTGACCTTCATCGGGAAAACGCAGAGATGCCGTCCCCGGTATTCGAATTCTTTGATCGACTTTTTAAATGCGGTCTGGAGTTTCCTGATCTGACCGACGAGCAGTTGCGGAAAACGAAGAAGTATCGGCGGGTTGATCCCGCGTTTCTTGAGATCCTGAATCACTTCGAGCAGATCGGCCGAAAGAGTATCGTTATCCGATGGCCGAACCGTCAGGTGCCCCTTTTTGTTGACGCCGATATAACCTGCGCCCCAGTTGTCTATCCCGTAGGTTTCGATGGTCTGATCGATGATTGCGCTCAACTGATTTTCTCCATATAAATGCTGACGCCGAGGATATCGGACAAAGTTCACAAAAACTAATAACTTATAGAAAATTTAACAAAAATCAAAGTCGCTAACAACAACTATTTTCGGGTACGTACCAAAGATCCCAGCGTGTTGCGACGAGTGGCACGAACATTGCAGTGTCGTGGGCGGAGTTTCGTGTAGCGAAGATCCCGAGATCATGTCAGGCCGCCTTTTTTGCAACACACCGATTAAGGCAGCCAATGAATTTGATGTCGAAACTTGTCAGTGGTGGAGTGACAAAAAATGTTAAAGAACAAAGAAAATTCAAAGTCCGAGCAGGGCTTTTCGATCGTTGAGCTGTTGCTTGTCGTAACGATCATCGGCATCGTAAGTGCGGTCGGCGTACCGAATTTCCAACGCGGTATGCGATCGGCGGACAACGGCGCGATGTATGCGAATCTCAGGTCAATGAGCGGATCACAGGTGAGTTTTTATTCGCAGAACGGTCGGTTTGCACGCCTCAGCGAACTGAACGGGCTGCACGGCGGTTCGCTCGGAACGCCCGAAGGCAATGGCATCGTTCGCGGTAAGTTTTATATTGAGATGAGCCCGGTTGCGCCGACCGATGAGGAGCTGAAAAACGAGTATGTGATTGTTGCATCGGCTGAAAACGGTGTCGGATCCGCGCCCGTAACATACCGGCTCAATCAGACCGGCGAGATCGTTCAGCTCAGTCCGTAGTCGGGCGAAAAATGTCTTCCAATCCTCAATTCAAACTGCTAAGATTTAATTGGCCGTTTCCTCCCGCCCTCTAATTTTTCCGGCACGCAACCATCATGAGTGTATTTGAAGATCTGATTGAGGAACTCAAAGAAGAGAACCTGCTCGAAGAGACCGTTATCGAAACCAACGCGTTTGCGCGGGTTTCATCCGAACCTTCTGAGCCTGCTCAGCTGCCGCGGACTGAAAATGTCGGCGGTTTCGCTGATTTTCCGGCAAGAAACGATTCCGTTATTCCGGCTCCGGCGGAAGAACCGCAGCAATTCGCTTCAATGGATAACAACTTTGCCGCCGATCCTATGGCTGCTTTTGATGAACCGTTTGAAGTTGCCGCGGCTGTTTCCGAATTCGGCCACGAGACATTCGGAATTGATGGGTCGGTACCGATGCCCGTGCCGATGATGACGGAAATAGAAGAAGCGACGGTGTTTTCGGACGTCCAAGCGGACGTCGATCCGTCGGTGGCCTCACCGATTGTGACCGATTCGTTTCCCGATATTTCATTGGCCGACGATTTATCGTTCGATGTTGATCCGCCAGATGTTGGGAATCCTGCCGTGATCCCCTCCATACAGCCATCGCCGGCGCTTCCCGACAATCTTGCGCCACCGGTCGGCCGGACATCGTTTTCGATGCCGGCGCAGACCAGTGCCGGCAAAACGTCGTCACGGGGCATCGTCAATCATAAGGAGTACTTTCGCAAGCGCGCGATCGATGAGGTTGCCGGACTGCAAATGGTTGATCACGTGCTTTCCGGTGTCGAGCGCGAACAGATGAAACTGATCCCGAAACCGTTCGACGATATCCCGGTAAAGAAGGCGCTGCACGACTTCATTCAGGTTTCAGGAAACGCACAATCCGCGGATCATGCGCGCGCCGAGTTTCAGCTGATGCAGGAAACCGAAAGTTGGTACTCGTCGCTTTCACATCGGGACCGGCATGTTTCGGTTGCGCATCTCAGACGGTACTGCGAAACGACGAAACCGGCGCTCAGCCCTCAGGCGCTTATCGCACTCGGAAGATTTTATCGGAATTCGCCGTTTTCGGAGCAGGTTCGGAACAAATTCGATCTCGTTCTGACCCGGTTGTTTAGCGTCGAAGATGAAGACGAGAAGCGCGAACTCATATTTCCCCGGGAAGAACTGATCGCGCAGACAAAAGATCTGTATGCGGATTGGTCGAGCATTCAGGTTTATACCGTCGCCGAAGACGATTCGGATGTGTTGATCGCGGTGCTCAAATTTCAAGACTTCGTCACGGAAGCTGAAAATACGGAGTCGTTCGATGAACTGATCCGGAATGACTTTTTCAACCGCTTGCGGCTCTTCAAAGAAAGCCTTCACGAAAACTTTTTTGCGCCGTTGATCACGATCGCGTCGATAGAGGCCAACGTTAAAATCGGAAACCGATACATCGATCTCATCAAGAAGGAACGTGCCAGCGCAAACGCCGCAGTGCTTGAGGAGAAATACGGATTCCTTCATGACCAGGCGATCTCGGATTCAACCGGAAAATCTTTCTATCTGGTCGAACTCCTCAAAGAGCGATTACCGGAAGGCGCCATGGCGGAACTTGTTGAAGTACGCGTCAACGCCGAACAGAAGACCGTTCTCCGGAAATTCAAGCCGCCAAAGAACCGGCTTTGGGGCGTGAACAAATGGCTGCTCGGCTTCACGATCCTGACCGTCATCGCGTGCGGCGGAATCTGGAGTTGGGCCGAATATAAATCGCAGGAATTAGCGGGAACACAGTCGCCGAAGGTCAAGAAAGTAAATCTCGAAAATTCCTCGCTGAAGTCTTTCATCCAATCGGCGCGGATCAACGAAGAGACGTTTTACGGCGTTACGCTCAACACCTGGACCGATCTGACGCTTGAGAAGAAAGAGGAACTTCTCAAGAAGATCATGCTGATCGGACCCGAAAAAGGCTTCAAGCGGGTTCACCTGCTCAACGAAAAAGGCCGCGCCGTGGGGTTTGCCAACGGTGAAAAGGTTGACGTTTTCAATCCGTGATCCGGCTTTGAACTTTTGTTGCAATTATGTAGAATTGAGACAATTTTTGCGTGAAAGGACAATCTTCCCCGATTTCTTTATCATATTTTTCTTTAGGAGAATGAATGAACGCAAAAAATGTTCTGAATTACGCCGCCGAACAGGGTGCGCGTTTTGTATCCGTACGATTTACCGACCTGCCGGGATCCTGGCATCATCTGACCTATCCGATCAGCGAATTGACCGAGGACAGCTTTGAAGACGGCTTCGGCTTTGATGCATCCAGCCTTCGCGGTTGGGCGGCGATCAACGAGTCGGACATGTTGCTGATCCCTGATCCGGCACGTTGCTGGGTCGATCCGTTCGCCGACGAAACAACGATCTGCCTGATCGCCAACGTCGTCGACCCGATCACAAAAGAAGGATATGGCCTCGACCCGCGATCCGTCGCCGTACGTGCAGAAAGCTATCTCAAGTTCACCGGGCTCGCCGATACGATATTTGTCGGTCCCGAAGCTGAGTTTTTTGTTTTCGACGAAGCTCATTTCCACAACAACCAGCATTCCGCCGGTTTTACCGTTAATTCCGAGGAAGGTCATTGGAATACCGGTCGCCAGGGAAGCGAGATGTCGCCGAACTTCGGTTATCATATCCGGCCGAAAGAAGGCTACGTGCCGGTCGCTCCCGTTGATTCGCTTATCGATCTCAGGAATTCAATCTCGACGATCCTCGGTGAAGTCGGAATACACGTCGAGTGTCATCATCATGAAGTCGCAACCGCCGGCCAATGCGAAATCGACTTCCGATTCGCGAACCTTCTTCATACCGCGGACAACGTGATGCTGTTCAAATACGTTGTCAAGAATACGGCCTACGCGCACGGCAAAACGGCAACGTTCATGCCGAAGCCGCTTTATGGCGACAACGGGTCCGGAATGCACTGCCATCAGTCGCTTTGGAAGGATGGAAAGCCGCTGTTTGCGGGCGACGAGTACGCTGGCCTTTCGCAGATGGCCAAATATTACATCGGCGGCCTGCTCAAGCACGCACCGGCGATCGTCGCCTTCGCCGCTCCGACGACAAACAGCTACAAGCGACTTGTTCCTGGCTTTGAGGCACCGGTCAACCTCGCTTATTCGGCGCGCAACCGCTCGGCCGCGGTTCGAATCCCGATGTTTTCCCAATCACCGAAAGCGAAACGCCTCGAGTTCCGTCCGCCGGATCCGAGCTGCAATCCATACATTACCTTTGCCGCGCTGTTGATGGCCGGGCTTGACGGGGTTCAGAACCGGATCGATCCGGGTGAACCGCTCGATAAGGACATTTACGATCTTCCGCCGGAAGAGTTGGCGAACGTGCCGTCACTTCCCGGAAATCTCGACGACGCGCTCAAGGCGCTCGAAGACGATCATGAATTCCTCCTCAAGGGCGACGTCTTTACGACTTCGATGATCGAACGGTGGATCAAATACAAGCGTGAGAATGAGATTCAGCCGATGAGACTCCGTCCGCATCCGCTCGAATTCGCGATGTATTACGACATCTGATCGTATTCCCGGCCGGCGCGCTTGCTCGCCGGATCTATTTCTCAAGAAAAGACGCCGCGTTCCCGCAACAGGAACGCGGCGTTTGAATTGTGGTTCAAAAGAGTACAGGACGGGCCCTCGCGGGCCCGGCACTGCATCGAAACAGCGATTACTAATCGCTAGTTTTACGGCGCAATTGCCGTAAAGTCGAGGTCATCGACGACATCGTTCAGCGTGAACGATACCGTTTCATTGACGAACTGGTTCTTGCGGTGTGAAACCGTCGCGATATAAAACTCGCCGACCGGAAGATCGTCGATCCGGTACCGTCCGAATTGGTTGGTCTGCGCGACACGGATCTCACCGGTACTGACGTTTTGGACGCTTACCGTTGCACGTCGCAGCGGCCGGCCGAACGCATCGAAGACTCTACCTCCGACCGACGCATTAGCGGCGGTAACAACCGTATTGACGAATGTGCAAACGACGTTCTCACCGGGTTCAAGCACGATCGTCGCGGTACGAGTGGCGACACTGATCGTATTGTTGTTGGTCGCATTTGAAGTGCAATTGATCTGGGTCAGCTGATAAAATCCGCTCGGAACACCTTCAGTCACCGTGATTGAATTGCCCGGACCGTATAATGTCAGACCGCTGAACGTAATTCGGTCAGGACCGACGACACCGTTATCGACAAGATTGAAATTCTGGGTCACCTGTCCGGTTGCGCCGAAACTGAAATTCTGCGTTGTGTTGGGTTGCGCGTCCTTGATGATGGTCACCGACGAGGGCATCTTTGTATTCTGAAAGCAGAACTCGAGGTGGCTGATTCCGAAACCGCCGCCGCCAACCGTTGTCAGCAGCGTGTCTCCGAGCGATTCAGGATTGTACGGGTAGACATTGGCGTTTGGTCCGCCTTTGACAATTACCGCGGTGATCAGCTTTGTCGCCGACCAATCAAAGGTCGTACCGGTCAAATTGAGCACTGAGATCGAATTCAACGCGTCCGAAGGAGCGCCGCCCGTCAGCAATCTGCCGGTTCCGTTTGTGAACGTGAATGTTCCTCCCGCAGGCGGGTCGATCTTCAATCCCCAGCTTTCCGTGATGTGCGCAAACGCCGGATTCGACGATCCATTAAGGGTTGCGCAACTTGGATTGCCGCTGACCACGACCGGCGTGACGACACTCAGCGGGGTCGTTTCGCTCTGGGTTCGCGAGTCGACACCGGTCGCCCTTATGATGAACTTACCTTCGTAGCCGGCCGTCCAAAAGGTTTCGAAATCGCCGTTCTTGCCGGTAATTACGGTCCAAATCGCAATGGCCGTCCTTGTTTCATCCGGCGCGACGTAACTTGCCTCGAGGGTAACGCTCTCACCGGCACCGAAGCCGGCACCGTTTATCTTGACTTGATCGCCCGCCGCGAACTTCTGCCGATCGGCCGAAACGTTCGCCGAATCTATCCTTTCCCGGACGACCTGAGCCGCTGCGAATTGACTGCTGACGACGAAAAGCACCGCCAACAGCGAAATTGAAATCGTTGATCTTAATTTTTTCATTTGAATCCTGAGCCAAACTGATTACAGTTCGACAGCCCTGAAATAAAGCCCTCAAGGCCCGGGGGGTAAATTCAATTGTTGAGAAAGTCTTTTGAGCCGGGGCATGGACGTTTGCGTGGGCCTCGTTCATGCCCCGGCATGCTTGCCACCTTTACGGCGCAATTGCGGTAAAGTCGACCCCGTCAATCGCATCGTCGAGCGTAAATGACATCGTATCGTTGACGAACGTGTGCCGACGACTCGAAACCGTGACGATGTAGAAATCGCCAACCGGAAGTTCATCGACACGATATTTGCCGAGTTGATTCGTGTACACTTCACTGGTCGAACCGGTGGTCGTATTCACAACCGTCACCAGCGTTCTGGCGATCGGATTTCCCGCACTGTCGACGACCTGTCCGGAGACGGATGCGGAAGCGGCCGTCACAACGTTGTTGATGAAGGTACAGGTCGCAACGTCACCATAATTCAGATTCAGTGTCGCGGTACGCGTCGGAACTGAGACGCTCGTATTTCCCGTTCCACCGGCCGCAATCGAACACGTCAGGCTCTGAAGAACATAGTAGTCGATCGGCAAACCTTCGGTAACTGTAAAGGTTGCAGATCCCAACGGACCAAGCAGATTGCTGAAGGTGATGCTGGCATCTGTCACGGCGCTGTTGTCGACAAGGTTGAAGTTCGACAGACCGGTACCGGTGGTTGTGAAAGCGAACGACTGCGTCGTCGGCGGATTCGCCTGTTTAATGATCGTGATGCGCGTGTTCAAACGCACGGCGACGTTCGACAATGAACGGTCCTGGTTGCCGCCCGATCCATTCAGTTCGATAAGGCGCATGTGGTAGGGGCTTCCCGGAATATCCGAAGCCGATCCTCCAAGGCCCGACCAGTCGTTACGATCGGCAATATGTCCGGCCCAAGCCAATACCGGGTTGTCGACGCTCGGCGTGAATGTCAGTTGAATGCTTGTCGAACTGTTACCGGCATACGATCCGGAGAGCACATAAGCACTCACCGACGTGATCGTTCCGCCCCACATCGTGAATTGTTGCCCGCCGATCTGGGTGACGCCCTGACCCGATACGTTCGGGTCGAGCGGGATCGAGAATGTGGTCGGCGTATTGTTGGTGCAGCTTGCGTTTCCGGTTACACCGGAACAAGGATTGTTGCCCGGCGACGGTTCGGTGAAGTTGTAGCTCATCAAATAATCGATCGCATGCTTGCCGCCCTTCGTCGTATCCCATTCGATCGTTACCGTGGTCGGCGCGCCGATCGTCAGATTGGCGAATCTCATGCGATACGGGATTGCGTCGCCCTCGTAATAATGGCCGCTGTTCTGTCCGACGTTTCCGTTCTGCCAGTTTGAACCGGTACAAAGAACCGGTGTTGTGAACGGTCCGTTCGCACACTGATCGAGGTCGGCTGAAGGATTGGGCAGTGCGTTGATTTCAGTCTCGACCCCGGACTTTGAATCGCTTCCGGTGACGCGAATGATGAACTTACCGGTGGCCGTTGCAAACGCGTCGGCACGAAATTCGGTAATGAACTCTCCGTTCCCGTCCGTAAACACTTGCCATTCGGAAACGACAGAATCGACTTCGCGTCCGGTGCCCGCAGAAAGTGCCAACAGGTCGCCTTTCTGAAATCCACTGCCGGTGATAATGAACGTGCCGCCATAGCGGGTTGCCATCACCGCCGGTCCAGAACTGAACACCGATTGTGAAATCGCGCTCTCAAACTCAGTTGCCGAAAACGCGTTCGGCGTGCCAGCAATTACAAGCGCCGCCAGAAACGCCGTCATGGCAAATCCTTTAATGCAATTAGTAAATTTGTTTCGATTCATTTGACCTCCAGACCGGCACTCTTAGACGCCGGTCGCTTCTCGAATAATTCCTTTTTTTACAGAATCCCCTTCGAGACGGGGATAATTGGGTCAAATCAAGTACCAACCTGCCGAAGCCAGGGGATAGCAGCTTGATTTGCAAAATTTCAAATCGTTTCAGTTAACCTTCAGGAAGGCGCAAAAAGCCTTCTAGTGCCTGTAAACGGCGAAGCAGACCGAGATGGCCTCAAAACTGCTAATCGCGAATTTCGCGAGTGATAGCAATGCTGTCCTTTGGTAGCCCTAAATGTCTAATGACTGCCAAGTTTCACAGTTTATGTCGATAGAACGTAAACTAACATGAATTTTGCGGTAAAGTAAAGAAAAAAAATTTGTTAATTGATGCAGTATCGAAAGTTAAACACTTGAAACAGTTTCTAGACCGCGGTGCGGACCTCGAAAACCAGCTCTGACACACGTCGCGACAAAATCGAACCCGATATTGCGACACCCTCGGATTTTCGCTATTTTGATTGAATACCGACGAAGGTTTGAAGTTATGCTGAGACATTTATCATTTTGCGGGTTAGCACTTTCGATTGCGGTTATTTCTGCGTGTTCGAGTCAAACTGGTGAGAATCCGGAAGCAAATGTCAACCGCAACACGCAGTTGCCTGAAAAGAAGGTGAGTCCGACTCCGAAGGCTGCGGAGACGCCGGCAAACTCGAAAGTAAACAACCTTCCGACAAATTCCGGAACGACTTCAACCCTTAAGGAGTCAACATTGGCGGCCGTTCCCGCCCCGGATAATTCAACGTTTACTTCAACGATGGACAAAGACGGCAACTTTATGGAAGTCCGTGTGTTCAAAGATGAACCGGACATCAAAAAGGTCGAACGCAAGGTGATTGGCAGAAACTCGAAATATCTCGTTTATCTTCGGAATGGAAAAGTTGTTGAGGCAAACGCCGAAAAGATGACGGGTTTCAGATCGTTGGCGCCGGCAAATATTCTCGATGCGATCGGAATGTTGCCCAAGCCTGACTCATCGCCGGCGCGAAACGGGTCGAAGACCGGGAATTGATTATGGAAAAGTACAGTATCATCTGTCCGTGCTGCCAGTCGACGCTTGTGATCGACGCCGGAACCGGCGCGCTTCTTTCGCATGAGGAGAAAAAGAAGGCTCTTGCTTCGTTCGATGATCTGAAGAGCGATCTCGACAAGCAAAAGGATTTGCGCGATCAGTTGTTTGCACAAGAGATGTCGAGCCAGAAGGACCGTGAAAGACTGCTCGCGGAAAAGTTCAAGGAAGCGATGAAACGCGCGGACACCGACAAAGATCTTCCGTTTCGAAATCCGCTCGATCTCGATTAGTAAAACCGAAAGTGAAATACACGATCGTCCACTGTCAGTTCTGCCGCTCCGCCAACTCGGCTTCCAACTCAAACTGCGTTGAGTGCGGGACGAAACTGTTGCTCGTGACGTTTCCGGCATCGCTCCAATACGATACAAACCAGACGCCGACGTTTTATGAGGATCACCTGCTTGAACGCGTAACGGCGCTGGAGATCAAAAACGAACAGTTCTCCGAAGCTGTTTCCGACCTCGTTTCGATCGTCCGTGAACAGAGCAAAATGCTCGGCGAGCAGAACCAGCTTATCGGACGGTTCTATTCCATACTCGGACTTCTCGATACGGCCGAGGCGCGTAAACTGCGTGACGCATGGGATCAGCTTACGATGCCTGATTCGGATGCCCCGGACTCAGCCGTTGATCCGGAATTGGCAACGGTGATCGCTGCACACTCCGGTCCTGACTCGGAGCAATTGCGGTCAATGTTGAATGAAGCGCGGCGTCTTTTCGAAGCTGGAAGCGAGCGCCAGGGCGGTCAGATGCTCGAACGATCGCGTTCGTTGTCGCCGCGAAATGCAGAGCTCTGTCTTTTTGCCGCGCGTTGTTATTACCATGCCGATCGGATTCACTCGGCGTTGCAGTGGGTTGACTCGGCGCGCGTCATCGATCGTGAGAATATCGGAGCGATTAGATTTGAAGCCTTGCTCGCGGTTGAAACCCGCCAAATGGAACGTGCGTCGCAATTGGCGGAGCGGCTGTTGGAATATCCGAAAGTGCGTTTCGCGGGGTATCTGATCCACGGGCTTGTCTCCGTTCTCAGTTCGGATTGGACCGCCGCCGCCGCCGCTTTCAAGCGTTGTCTCGCAATTACGAAGACGCCGGAGATCGAATATCTCATCGGTTGCTGTTATTTCGAAATCGGACGATTCGCGATGACAGTCCGCCATCTGTCGAGATCGACGATGCTCGATCCGGATTACGCCGATGGCTGGTATATGACATCGCTCGCATCCAGGTTGAAGGGAGATGTTGATTCTGCGTTCGAAATCCTCGATCGCGCGCGAGCGGCTGAAGAACGAAACGCGCAGTGCCGTGAGTTTCTCAATGGCGTTCGGACGCCGTCGGCGGCGCTTCCGTTCCGACATATCGAGAACCGGAAGACGGCCGCGATTTCGGGCGGCGCGCGAAGAATCCGAGATTTTGTTAGGGCGGCGGTAATCGGTTCCGAATCGCTCGAAAATGGCCAAATCAATGAAACCGAATGAAAGGATAATCGTTGCTCTCGACGTTCCAAACGCGTCACAGGCGCGCTCGGTCGTGGCTGAGCTCGGCAAACATGTCGGAGCATTCAAAATCGGACTCGAACTTTTTGCGGCCGAAGGGCCGGCTTTTGTCAAAAGCCTGACCGAATCAGGGATCCGCGTCTTTCTTGATCTGAAGCTCCACGATATTCCGAATACGGTCGCACGTGCAGCGGGCGAGCTTGTGAAATTGGATGTTTGGATGCTCAATGTACATGCGCTCGGCGGAAAGGAGATGATGATGCGGACCAAATCGGAGGTTGAGACCGTTTGCGCCGATGGTAAATATCGCAAGCCGATTCTGATCGCGGTGACGATTCTAACGAGTTCAGATTCAACGACTCTCGCCGCAACCGGAATTGATCCCGACGTCGATCGCGAGGTTCTGCGTTTGGCTGATCTCGCGAACGGTTCCGGATTCGACGGCGTTGTTGCATCGCCGCTCGAAACTGGGTCGATCCGATCACGGAACGGCGACGGCTTCGTCATCGTTACGCCCGGAGTCAGGCCGTTCGCCGACCCCGGAACCAATGAAACTTCGGATGATCAGAAGCGTGTAATGACTCCGGGCCGCGCAGTCGCGGCCGGATCGGACTATCTCGTCATCGGCAGACCGATCCTGAACGCGCCGGACCGCGTCAGGGCAGTGACTGAAATTCAAGCTCAGATCGCACAAATCAGATGAATCAATTTTTGAGCAGCAGACCACTTCGCCTCTTACTCCTTTTATCCGCCTCAGTCGTCGCCGCGGGTGGGGCGGCGGCGGGTGTTTTTAAGTCGGGTACAACGTGCGCCCAGACCGATGCCGGCTTTGCGATCGGTGAAAGATTGACTTACACGATTGAATTCGACCGCTTCAAGAACGCAGGTTTTGCCGAGATCGCGGTCGTCTCCAAAGGGAAACTGGCGACGCAGGATGTCGTTGAACTCCGTTCGCGGATGAAGACGAATGAGATCGTCGCGTCGGCATTCTTCATGATCGACGAAAGTCGGACGGTGATCGCCGATGCGTCGACCGGATTTCCGGCGTTGATGCGCGTCCGCAAAAATATCGGAATCGGAACGGATTCCTCGTCCATCGACTTTCGTACACGGTCTGGCTCTGAGTTCGAACTGACAACGTTGATATATCGGCTTCGTCGAACGCCGGGCGCAGGATCGTTCACGATTTTCGAATCCGGCACCGAGTACGGCATAACAACGGCTGAATCGGTCATTGAGAAAATCAAGTCAGCAGCCGGCGAGTTCGATACGACGCTCGTTACGCTCCAGTCTGAACTTTTTTCAAAAAGCGGCTTTTCCGATGTTCGTATCAACTTCAGCAATGACGGCCGCCGGCTCCCGGTTCTGATTCGAGCGACGTCCGGCAAGCGCGAGCTGCGGATTCTCTTAGCCGCCCTTCCGGAACCGGTCGTCACCACGCCGACGCCGTCCGTGACGATTGCCAAAAGTCCGGTTCCGGGATCGACCGTGAGACCGCGTCAAACGCCGACTCCGTATGTCGACAATTCGCCGCTCGGAACGGGAATTCCATTTGTCATCGGCGAAAAACTCGAATATCGCCTGACCTCGGGCGGAAACGACGCCGGCAAAGTCAAGCTCGAAGTCAAAGAGAGAAAACAGGTCAACTTCGGATCACAGAACCGGGATTCGTTGCTTCTCGAGGCCGATCTGAAACTTCCTGGTTCATCGGGCGGCATCCTCAAAACGTGGGTTGATCCGTTTGACCTGCAACCGATCATGTCCGAGGGCTCAATCGCGGCTATGCCCCAGTTGTCGTCGCTTCTCCGATTCGATCAGGTTCGCGGTGTCGCGATGTCCGGCGCGAAGTCGGTCCAGGTTCCGGTCAATACGCACACGCTGCTTTCGCTCCTTTATGCCTCGCGATCGTTTAATCTGAAACCGAGCAAGGACGCGACGAACCCGGTCAACGACACGCGTGTTTCTGTATTTTACGACGACAATTTCCATGTCTTCACGCTTCGACCGTCGAGCGCGCAGATCATCACGCTCAGCGGCGAGAAGGTTCCGGCGCAGATGATCACGGTCCTGACCGGGAATCCGCAGCTCGACGCGCTCAACATTAAAGTCTGGCTGAGCAACGAAGAGAGCCGCGTTCCGCTTCGATTTGCAGTCGGTTCATACCAGGCCGATTTGATCAAATAACTTCCTTAATTGAAAATCGTTTTCATGTGAACTAAACTTGAACCAGTCGATCTGATCGATGAATTCCGAATAAGGAAGTTGTTTCGTGGCCGTATTTCTTTCAAGCATTGCAGTTGGAGCCTCAGTCACCGTGGTTCGGGTCGTCGGCGACACGCAAGTGTCGAAACGCCTGATGGAAATGGGTGTTGTTCCGGGTGTCACCGTGCGCGTCGTCAAGACCGCGCCTTTCGGTGATCCGATCCAGATCAGGGTACGCGGGTACAGTCTCGCGGTCCGCCGCAATGAAGCTGAGTCGATCGAGGTGGCCGAATGAGCAGCCTTCCAGGCGAACTGACGATTGCCCTCGCCGGCAATCCGAACACCGGCAAGACGACGCTGTTCAACGCGCTAACAGGTCTGCGGCAGAAGGTCGCGAACTATCCGGGAGTGACCGTTGAAAGGAAAGAAGGTTCATGGGACTTCGACGGCCGTTCAGCGCGTTTGATTGATTTGCCCGGACTTTACAGTTTGGATGCGACCTCGATCGATGAACAGATCGCGCGCGACGTTCTGACCGGTTTCGATCGGTCGATGCCCCATCCCGATGCGGTTGTCGCCGTCGTCGATTCGACGAATCTCGAGAGAAATCTTTATCTTGTCACGCAAATGCTCGAACATCGCGTTCCGACGGTGGTCGCGCTGACAATGATCGATGAGTTCGAGCGTCAGAAACATGAGATTGACACGGAACGCATGGCGGCGATGCTCGGCGTTCCGGTGGTCGCCGTCAACGCGGGATCGAAGCGCGGCATCGACGATCTGGGCAGTGCCGTCTCAAAAGCGATCGGATCGACTCCGGACGTTCCTGAATCGCTGAGGTTCAAAGATGACGAATCGCGAAACGGCCGGATCTTTGCGCGTTACAATTTCATTTCCGATCTCGTTCAGAAATCGGTCAGGCATCGTGATCTCGATGCCCACAATTTTTCTGAGAAGGTCGATCGGATACTGACCCACAAATTCTTTGGGATCGTGATCCTCGTCGCGGTTCTTTTGCTTGTCTTTCAAACGATTTTTTCGTGGGCGAATGTGCCGATGGATCTGCTTGAACAGGGATTCGGCGCGCTCGGCGGATTTGCGCGGGGCCAACTGCCCGAGGGAATGCTGACGGATCTGATCGTCGACGGCATCATCGCCGGCGTCGGCGGGGTACTCGTGTTCCTGCCGCAGATATTACTGCTTTTTCTCTTCATTTCTATCCTCGAAGACTCAGGCTACATGGCACGGGCGGCGTTTTTGCTCGATAAGCTGATGTCGCGGGTCGGGCTTCACGGGAAAGCGTTTCTGCCGTTGATGAGCAGCTTTGCATGTGCGATTCCGGGCATCATGGCGACTCGCACGATCGAGAATCCGAAAGATCGGCTGGCGACGATCCTGATCGCGCCGTTCATGAGCTGTTCGGCCCGGCTGCCGGTTTACACGCTGATGATCGCGACGTTTTTTTCCGGTCAGTCGGTGTTTGGATTTCTGTCACTCGGCGCGGTGTTGATGCTCGCAATGTATTTTCTCGGGATCACAGTCGCTTTGCTGATCGCGCTGATATTGAAAAAGTCAGTTCTCAAAACAACGGCCCAGCCGCCGTTTTTGATGGAACTTCCACCTTACCGCCTGCCGAATTTCAGGAACGTTTTTCAGAATATGTTCCTTCGCGCGTGGCTCTTTGTGAAACGAGCCGGCACGGTCATCCTGGCGATCTCGATCGTGCTTTGGGCACTGATGTATTTTCCGAGATCGGTCCCACCCGATCCGGCAGCGGCCGATGGCCAGGATGTCGCCTCTTATCAATTGACGCATAGTTACGCCGGAACGCTTGGCCGTACGATCGAGCCTGCGATCGAACCTCTCGGTTTCGATTGGAAGATCGGCGTTGCCCTGATCGCGAGTTTTGCGGCCCGCGAAGTGCTGGTTTCGACGCTCAGTATCATATACAACGTCGGCAGCGACGCCAACGAGGAATCGGAAACGCTGATGTCGGCGATCCGCGATGCCAAGCGTTCCGATGGTACTCCGGCTTGGAGCCCGTTGACCGCGTTGTCACTGATGGTCTTTTTCGTGCTTGCGATGCAGTGCATGTCGACGATCGCGATCGTCCGGCGCGAAACCAATTCATGGGCGTGGACCGGATTCATGCTCGGATACATGACGGCGATCGCATATTTCGGTTCGCTCGTCACGTATCAGGGCGGAAAGCTCCTTGGGTTTTGATATGAGCATCGAAAACATAGTCGTCATATTGATAATCATCGGCGCCGCCGGATACGTCGCCAGTATGATCTCAAAACAACTCTCAGCCCTCCGCGCAAGAAAGCATTCCTGCGGCAAAGACTGCGGCTGTGATCGCTGACCTGAGCACAATTCCGCCACATTCAACCCAAATCTGAATTAGTTGGCTCGTTTCGACTCCGAACGCAATTAACGCCGGC
>JBGASE010000056.1:0-18070 GCA_044229875.1 Pyrinomonadaceae bacterium
CCCGACCCGCAAGTGTGATTCGAACTTGAGCGATTGTGAGAATCGGACCGCTCTACAAGATTGTCACTGCCGCAGTCGCAAAAACGGAAGAGTCCGCGCAGATCCAAAAGACGGCGCGGACAAACGGACATTTGAAAAAGAAAATCGATTACTGAGCCGGAACCGGATCGGTCGGCGGCGGCGCAAGCGTTTGTTTGAAGAATCCGATGACGCGATTGTCATATTCTTCAAATTGCTGCAGCGATGCATTGACGAGATTTGTGCCGGACGGGTAAAGATCGGTTTTCGATTCGACCTTGGCCGATGTCGGGAAACATCTCGGGACGGCGTTTGTCGACGCCTGAAGTTCACCGTTATCGCCGCCGGCGAGCAGCAAAATGTTTCGGTTTTCGAGTGATTTCGCCGTCTCGCAAACGGTTTCCTTCATGTAGCAGCTGTTGTAGAAAAACATCGGGGCGCCGAATTTCGCGAATCTTGAAGTCACTCCGCTGGCGAATGGAAACCGCTTGCCGACGATCATCGCGAGAAGATCGTCTGAGCTTGCCGGCACTGAATCAAGCACCAGCGTCTTCACCGTCTGGTCTTTTGACGCCGTCATCGCGCCGACGAGCGCGCCGAGTTCGACCCCGTAGATTCCGATGTTTGCGCCGACCAGCGGCGTCGTTTCGTCCACTTTTAGTCCGCGAAGATAACCGATCGCGGCGACCGCGTCCTGTGTTTCGCATCCTCCGAACGTCGAAAATCGCACCGGCGGTTTTTCACCATGTCCGCGGTGATCCGGCATCAGGATAGTAAAATCCGTAGCTTCATTAATCTTGACGCTCAGATTCAGAAGATATGACCGATCAGCCCCGTAAGAATGGAGCATGATCACGGCCGGCGCGCCCGGCGCGCCCTTAAGCAGCCAGCCGCGCGCCTGCGTGCCGTCGTTGTTGATCCACGTTTCATCGGTGATCTGGGCGCCGCGCGAACTCAACTGTCCGTATTTTTCGGGCGTGATCAGGTAACTGTTTTTCGGGGCCTGCGAACTTTGAAAAACAAGCCAGATCGACGACCCGATACCGGCGCCGCACAACAGCAGAATAACCGGAAGCGTGAGTCGCCAAAAACTCTTGAAAAGACGTCTTGTTGTTGCCATAAAACCTATGCTGATTTGAAAAATTCGAATTCGAAATGCAACGTGTAAGCTTGACTGTGTGTCTTAGTGATAGTCCTTCTGAAAAAGACTTTCGGGAAGCTGTTTAAAATGTTACCATAGTCGCCACTTAGTTAGGAAGATTTTTTTCATGCCGATGAAACTGCTTTTACTTACCTTTTTTGTCGTTTTCGCATCAGTATTTTCGCCCATTTCGGCCCAAACCAAATCGGTTCAGGGCAACGGAACGGAGTTCTTTCCGCTGGCTGAAATAAGGCCTGGTCTGAAGGGTACGTCGCGGACGGTTTTCAAGGGAACGAAGTCGGAAGAGTTCAATGTCGAGATCCTCGGGGTCGTTCCCGGCGCGATCGGGCCGAAACAGGACATGATCATCGGCAGGATCAGCGGCGGCGAGGCCGATCGGACCTTCGTTTTCGCCGGCATGTCCGGATCGCCGGTCTATGTCGACGGCAAACTGGTCGGCGCGATCTCATACAGTTTCCCGTTCGCCAAAGAGCCGATATGCGGAATCACCCCGATCTCTCAGATGATCGATATTTTTGAGCAGCGGCGAAACGAGAACGTCCGGTCCGCAGAGCCGCGCGCCGTCTCGTTCGCGGAATTGGCGGCGACAAACTGGAATCCCGAGTTGCCGACGGTGCGCGCCGCCGGCGGTCTGCTTGCGCCTGGAAATCCGGCGATGGCGGCGGTTGCCGGTCAGGCCTTCCAGCCGATCGCAACCCCGATCGCATTCAGCGGATTTTCTCCCGAAACATTAAAGGTTTTCGCGCCGCAATTGATCAACGCCGGTCTGCTACCTGTCGCAGCTGCCGGCGGCGCGGCGCGAATCACATCACTCAAACCGGCCGATGAAACGACGCTTATCGGCGGCGATTCGGTCTCGGTCCAGCTCACGCGCGGCGACTTCAGTCTCGCCGCGGCCGGAACCGTTACTTGGCGCAACGGCGATCAGATCTACGCCTTCGGACATCAGTTTTTGAATCTTGGATCCTCCGATTTGCCGATGTCTGAATCGCACGTCGTGACGGTTGTTCCGAACGTCAATAATTCATTCAAACTCGCCGTTCCCGATTCAATGGTCGGCTCGACGAAGCAGGACCGTGCGACCGGTGTTTACGGTAAACTCGGCATCGCACCGAAAATGATTCCGGTCGAGGTCGAGCACGAAACGAGCCGAGGCCAAATCGAAAAATTCAGCTATGAAGTCGTCAAAGATGACTTTTTGACGCCGCTTCTGCTCAACATTACGATTTACAACGCGCTGGTCGCCAATGAACGCGGTTTGGGTGAAGCGACGATCGATATCTCCGGCGAGATCGGGATCAGGAATCAGGCGCCGGTGTTGGTCGCATCGCGGCTCGGCGGAATGCAATCGCTGCAGTTTGCGCCGCTTTCGTTCGCATTGCCCGTCAATACACTGCTGCGAAGCAGTTTTGACGAACTCGAGATCACCGGGATCAAGGTTCGGATGAAGACGCACGACGGCGCGCAGGCGGCATTGCTCGAGCGCATCGCCGTCGACCGGACGCGCGTCCGCGTCGGTGAAACGGTCGAGGTTCAGGCTTTTGTGCGGACCGATTCGGGGCGAACGTTCATGGAGAAGATTCCGGTTACGATTCCGGCTGATGCTCCGTTGGGACCGGTATCGCTGACGATCGGCGATGGGAATTCGATCCAGCAATTGTCGGCGATCCAGCAGTTCATTCCGAAGAACGCGGCTGAGTTGATCTCGGTCATCAACAGCATGAAAAAGTCCGACCGGCTCTACGTTCTTGCCTCGCGGACGACAAACGGCGCGGTTATCGGCGCCAACGAAATGCCGAACCTTCCGCCATCGGTGCTGGCGACGCTCAATAACGATCGGACGACCGGGTCATTCAAACCGACGGTCCAGTCAGTGTTGGCCGAAAAGGAGCTTCCGCCGGCAAACTTTATCATTTCCGGGCAACAGACACTGGCGATCGAGATCGTCCGCTGATCGCTGTCCGCGGAGTATGAGAGAATGGAAAACGAATTGTCGCGGCTCGTAAAGGCTGCAAGCTTTGCCGCCGGAAAACACCGCTTTCAGACACGCAAAGGCGCCGCCGCCGAACCGTATATCAATCATCCGCTCGAGGTCGCGAGGATTCTTGCTGAGGTCGGCGGTGTCGTCGATGCCGACGTGCTGATCGCGGCGATCCTTCATGACACCGTCGAAGATACTGAAACAACTGCCGAAGAACTGACGGCGGAGTTCGGATCACGCGTCTGCGCGATCGTGCTTGAGGTGACTGATGACCGGTCGCTGCCGAAATCCGAGAGAAAAGCAAGGCAGATCGAACATGCTCCGATGCTCTCGCTCGAAGCGAAACTCGTCAAGATGGCGGACAAGATCAGCAACATCACCGATGTCGCCGCAAATCCGCCGCATGACTGGTCGCGTGAACGCCGTCTCGAATATGTCGAATGGGGCGAGAAGGTCGTTGCCGGGCTTCGCGGCGCGAACGCCGGACTTGAAGACCATTTCGACGCGCTGACGTCACGCGTCAAGGCTGAGATCGGGTAGCGCCTAACTGAGGCGCAGACACATCAGATTGTCCGTTTGCGGATCCGAACCGAGTTGGAAAACATGTTTCCCGACGATCTCAAAGCCTTGTTTTGAATAGAAACGCTCCGCCCGCGGGTTGAATTCCCAGACCCCGAGCCACATTACGTCGCAGCCGCGGTCCTTCGCGATCCTCAGACATTCGTCCATCAGCGCCTGACCGATACCCTTGCCGATCTTGTCGGTCACCGAGTAGAGTCGGCAAAGTTCAACCGGCGAGTCGCCTGTGATCGGTTCTTCGACGTTTCCGAACAGAAGCTTCGCGTAACCGCACGGTTCCCCGTCGATCTCGCACAAAAGAAATAGCGATGCCGGATCCTCGAGTTCGGCACATAGCGTGGCCGGATCAAACGCCGCGTCCATATATGTCTTCATGTCAGCGGGCGCGTTTTTCGGATGTCCTTCAAACGCGTCACGAAACGTCGTCAGCGCCAATTCGCTGAGCATCTCAAATTCATCGGCCGTAACCCTTCGAATGATCATTGCTTTATCTTCATCTCTGCCGTTTTGCAACAGTATAAGTCAACGCCGCGAGTCATCAAAAGATCGATTTCAGCGACGTTTGGACGTCGGATTCAACCCAGGGTCCGGCGCGGTCGATCGACCGCTTTTCGAAAAAAAAACGGCGGACCGCAATTTGCGCTCCTCCGCTTTCTTTTCACGCTGCGTGATGTGACTATTTGCCGCTGGTAATGATCTTCGCGATCGTCTGCAGCTGCATGTTCGACGTACCTTCGTAAATTGCGCCGATCTTCGAGTCGCGCCAGAACTTTTCAACCGGATAATCCTTGACGTAGCCGTAACCGCCGTAAAGCTCGATCGCCTTTGACGAGACCTTTTCCGCGACGCGCGAGGTGTAGAGCTTGGCGATTGCGGCCTCTTTCAAAAACGGCTTTCCGGCGTCCTTCAGCCGAGCCGCGTTATATGTCACCAAACGCGCGGCTTCGATCTCGACCGCCATTTCGGCGAGTTGGAACTGCACTGCCTGAAAGTTGTTGAGCGCCTGCCCAAACTGCTCGCGCTCGGCCGTGTACGAAAGCGCGCATTCGTACGCGCCCTGGGCGATCCCGAGCATTTGGGCAGCGATCCCGATGCGGCCTTCGTTGAGCGTTTCGATCGAGACCTTGTAGCCCTTGCCGACCTCGCCGAGCACGTTTTCTTTCGGCACGCGGCAATTTTCGAAGATCAGTTCGGTCGTTGAACTCGCGCGGATGCCGAGTTTGTCTTCTTTCTTCCCGACCGTGAATCCTTCAAATCCCTTTTCAACGATAAACGCCGTGATTCCGCGGTATCCGGCCTCCGGATTGATGTTCGCGAAGACGATGAAAATCTCGGCCTCGTTACCGTTCGTGATCCAGAGTTTCTGTCCGTTGATTTCCCAATGATCGCCCTTGTCGACCGCTTTCGTTTTAAGCGCGAACGCGTCCGAACCCGATCCGGCTTCGCTCAGCGCGTATGCGCCGACGCGACCCGATGCCATCTGCGGCAGATATTTCTTTTTGAGTTCGTCGCTGCCCCAGCGCATGAACGCGTTGGTGCAAAGCGTGTTGTGAACGTCGACAAATACCGAAACGCTGGCATCGACCCGCGCCAGTTCCTCTATCGCGAGGATCGCGTTGAAGATCGTCGATCCGGCTCCGCCGTACTCCTCCGGCGATTCGATCGCCATCAGTCCGAGTTCAAAACACTGTTTGATCAAATCCGGATCGAGCTTCGATCCATGCTCCATCGCTTCGACGCGCGGCCGGACTTCGCCTTCCGCGAATTCGCGGACGGATGCCCGAAAAAGTTCTTCTTCTTCCGAAAGATCGGTCAGCGCCGGTGTGTAATCTTCTCTGCTCATTTGCGTTGCACTCATAAAAAGGTCCTTCTTTGATATTTTGTTCTGATAAGTTCAAGTAATTACATCATAAGAAACGGCGCGTCTCAAGCGAGGCGCGCCGGGTTCGGGCAACGCGGCTGAAATCTTTGCGGGTTGCGGTTTCACTTGGTCGCGCGAGCTTTGAATGCCGCGACTTCATCACGGATCTGCGCCATCGGCACCGTTCCGCCGTGCGAACTGATGACGTTCACGACGTCCCACCCGAACTGATCGATCTTCGCCAGCATATCGACGGTCGAATCGGTCACGGCGCGGTCCGGCCAGTTGTAGAGATCCGACTGAAAAACGAGCTTTTCGTTCGGGAGATAAACTAGATACATGTCCTTCGCATGCGGGTTCCCGGCGTTGCGGACCGTGACGCGATTGCCGAAATTCCGGTCTGAATCGACAATGAGATACTTCGGAACAGCCGGCGATCGGGCCAGACGGTCCAATTGGATCGTGTATCTTGTGTTCACGATCGAATCAAAAAACGGACGGTTCCCGGTCGTCGTGACGATCGTCGCGCCTTCCGCAACATACTCGCGGATCCCGCCGGTGTGATCCTCGTGAAAATGCGTCAGCACCAGATACTTGATCGGTTTTGAAGGAATCGCCTTCCGGATCTCGTCGATCACCGATCGTGAAACGCTGCTCGTACCGGGCGCATCAACGACGAGCACGCCGTCTTCAAGTTCAACGAACAATACCCGGTAGCCGCCGCCATTGACGCCTTCGGCGAGATAGGCCGTGTCCGACAGTTTTTTGACGGCGAAAGGCGTCGGCTGAAACGCGACCGCGTCCGCCGATCTGGTCAGCAGTCGCGGATCGATCGCGCCCGCAACCGGAGTTTCGTAGCGGTATTCCGATATTCTGACGGTCTTGCCTGATCGCTTCTGTTCAAGTTTTGTCGGCAGCCAAAACGGTCCGAATTGTTTGTAATCGGACGTGATGAACTCAAACAGATCGTCTCCGGAGGCAGCGTCGGCAGCGAGCGTTTCGCTTTTCGACAAATGCCCGGTCGCTCGGTCGAAATAAAGCGTGAAGACCTGATTGTTCCAAACCGTCGTCACCAGATCATGCGTGCGGCCGGCGAATCGGACCGTACCGGCAAACCGCAAGGTCGCACGCTGCTCGAGCAGCCGGCGCAGAAAATAAACCGGCATCAGCCGGGCGCCCTGGCCGAAGACCGGCGAATTCGCCGGGAGAACCGTGTAATTGTTGCGTTCAAGATTGAGATTGAAGCCTTCGCGCGTCCGCGACGCAACCGAGCGGTTCGCAAATGTCAGTCCGCCGGGCAATGAACTCCGCTGTTCGGTGACGATAGTTTCCGATTTTAGATCGAACGTCACGGCGGTTTCGACCGCAAACGCATCGAACGGCGTTTCGGGCCGGAAACTTTGATTGCGGGCGGACAGCTTGCCGTTCATCGAGTACCTGAGAAGGTTCGCACGCTCGATCGCCGCATCGCCGCCGGATGCCGCGTACGCCCGTTCGACGATCGCAAGACCCCGCGTATAAGCATCGCGCGTCGCGTTGCCGGGCTGCTGTGCCGCAGTCATCCCGACAAACACCAGAATCCAAGATATAGCCAGCGTTAGTTTCATCTTGCGGAATGAAACGGGAACGACGCCGGAAGGTTTCAAAAACAGAGGTCAGACGCCAGAGGTCAGACGCCAGATCTCAGACGTCAGACGTCAGATTTCAGACGTAGATTTCAGACGTAGATTTCAGATTCCTGGCCGCTTGCTGAAGTCTGACGGCTGACGGCTGGCGTCTGACGACCGACGTCTGACGGCTGGCGGCTGGCGTCTGACGACCGACTACTGACTACTGATTCGTTTCAGTTCACTCCATGAGAGCCCGCGGATGAAGATCAGAATCGCGCCGACAATCGCCCAAAAAAGAATCCGGCCCTTGCGAATGATGGCGAGCGCTAGTCCGGCACCCGCCGCGATCGCGATCGTCTCACCGACAAATTGCGTTCCGGCTTCGTCGACTCCAATCACGAACGGGACAAGTTTAAACACGATCGCGATCAGCCGGCTGACCGACTCGAGCAGAACGGCGTTGAAAAGACTCGCGACCTCGCCGAGTTTAGACAAAATAAACAGTGCCTCGGCGACCCCGAGCGCATGAAAAACAGTCTGAAGTCCGAGGATCGGGAAGAACCGTCCTGGATATCGTCGGTAAAATCCATAAATCAAATTCTCGAAGAGCCTGACCTGAAGTCGTCCGTGCTCGAGAATTCCACGCAGATGACCACGGTCGTAAAGGCGGTCGCAAACTGCCGATGCGATGTGCCATTGACGGACAACCATCAGAACGATGAAAAGCAAAAGCAGAAATATTCCGGCGATCAGCATTTGGATCGTCAATCGCGAACTTTCAGCCAGTTCAAACGTCGTCGTGAATGCGACGGCACCGATGACGATAAACAGGCCGGTTGCGAGCGAGTAAAACAGATTCTCGGTCGCGACCGATGAAAGTCCGACGACGATCGGCACGCGCTCGCGGACGGCGATCGCCTTTGCCGTTCCGGAAACGACGATCCCAAGCGGTATGACGCTGCTCATTGCCTCGCCGATTATGACGGCCGGAACTGTGTCCCGAAGTCTTAGACTGTACGGATCATGCACCGCGAGAGACCAGGCTATCGCCCGGATCACGATTCTCGCAAAATAGAGAACGAGAACGATCGCAAAACCGTCAAAACCGATGCGCGAGATCCCGGCGATAACCTCGCGGATCCCGACCGAGTAAATGAAGTATGTGAAGAGCGAAACGCCGGCGGCGGTCATCAATACGGCGGCTATCTTGAGATGCATCAAGGACGGCCGCCGCCGTCCGGAGGGTGTCTCGGATTCGTTTGCATGTGTCGGCGGCGTCACGATTTTGATGCTATATCAGTTGCGCCGCGGGTCGCAACAACGGATGTCAGACAAGAGACTTCGGACAGCGGAATTTGAGTGCAAGTGCAGTGTGGACAATTGACAACGGACAATGGACAGCGGGACAACGATCCTTGACCTTTGACCTTTGACCTTTGACCTTTGGCCTTTGACCTTTGACCTTCGACCTTTGACCTTCGACCTTTGACCTTCGACCTTTGACCTTTGACCATTGACCTTCGACCTTCGAACTCTGCACTCTGCACTCTGCACTCTGCACTCTACTCGGCACTCTGCACTTTCAAACATCTGCTCTCTGCCGTATACCGCCTACTTGTCAATAGTCTTCCTGCTTCTTTATACTTGCAGATACGGCGCGCGGGTCGCGTCAGGAGTTTAGATTGAATCCAAAGACACATCAGGGAGTGCTTTCATCGGCCGGACATCGGTATGCGATCGTCGTTGCTCGATGGAACGATTTTCTGACCTCGAAGCTGCTTGAAGGCGCGCTTGACGCGCTTGAACGGACCGGAGCCGATGAATCCGCGATCGAGATCTTCAAGGTTCCCGGATCGTTTGAACTTCCGCTGACCGCGAAAAAGGCGGCTGAAACCGGCCGTTTCGATGCCGTCATTTGTCTCGGAGCGGTGATCCGCGGTGAGACCCCGCATTTTGAATACGTCGCCGGCGAGGCCGCAAGCGGTGCGACGCAAGTCGGGATGCAGACCGGCGTACCGACGCTGTTTGGCGTCATCACCACCGACACCGTCGAGCAGGCGATCAATCGTGCCGGCGTAAAGTCGGGCAACAAAGGCTTTGAGGTCGCGATGGCCGCCGTCGAAGTCGTAAATTTATACAGGTCCATCGAGACAATTCCGGCAGAACCGCGTGAAAAGGTTTTTCCGCATGTCGTTTGATAATTAAATTTTATGGGAACACGGCGTAAAGCTCGTGAATGCGCACTGCAGATGTTGTTCGCGGCGGACGTTGCCAAAACGTCCGGCAGCCGGTTGACCGATGCGTATTGGCTTGAGATCGGCGACGGCGAAAATGATGAGGCGCTGCGCAATTTTTCCAATCGTTTGACGTTGGGAACTCTCGAACGGCTCCAAACGGTCGATGACCGAATCCGGACGCGGGCCGAACATTGGCGCATCGAACGGATGGCGATCGTCGACCGCAACGTTCTGAGGCTCGCCGTTTTTGAGTTTTTGTTTGAAGACACGCCTCACACGGTTGTCATCAATGAAGCGCTTGAAATCGCGCGGCGGTTCTCGACTTTTGAAGCCACACAATTCATCAACGGCATCCTCGACGCGATCAAACACGATCTTGAGAAGGCCGCCGGCACCGAACCCGATTCCCCGTCGGAAGAAAAAACCCAGGTATCTTCGGTTTAGTTACCCTCGCCGATGAACGAGTTCCGTCAAAATCTATTGCGTGAATTCATGGAACCGCTCGGCCGGCTTCATCAGCTCATTTCCGACGATTTCTCCGAGAACAACCGCCAGGAAGCGCTGCGGCTCGTCCACAGCGTCAAAGGTTGCGCCCGCACTTTCGGACTCAAGCGTAGCGCGACGCATGCCGCCGATCTCGAATCGATCCTTGCGGGCGGCGTCGACGACGACGATCAGCATTCGCTGGTGCTTGAGCGACTCGCACTTCTGATCGAAACACTGAATCGGCCGCGGATCGGCGCCGAGTCGCTCGAACCGCTGCCGTCGCGCGAGTTCGTTTCGAAGTTCAGCTTCAATTTCTGCGACATCGACGCCGATGGTTTCGGCTCTTTGACGACCGGTGAAAAGGCCGGATTGTTCGGCGCGCTCGAATCGGGCAGGCAAATTCTTTTCGTTGAAGAATCGATCGGACACAGCGAACTGACCGAGGATTTCGGCGCCGTCCGCAATCGGCTCAGCCGTTCGGGGAACGTCATCGCCGTTTTGCCGGGCGTCCCTGACGACGAGGTTTCAAGCAAATTCCGGTTCCTTATCGCGTGTGACGAAGGACGTCAGCATGAGTTCCGAAACTACTCGACTCTTGCGCCCGGATCGCCGAAGCAGGACACGAACTTTCACGCCGAAGTGTCCGAACACGTCGCCCGGATCGTCAATGATTCCGGCAAGATCGTCCGGTTCCGTGCGATCCTCGGGGATGTCATGATCGGCGACCACGTCAAACGTGCGTTCGAGATCCTCATGCATCTGACATCAAACGCGGTCGATCACGGCATCGACCGGTTCGGCTCGATCGAGTTGGCTGTTCTCCGATCAGGTTCGGGCGTTTATCTCTCTGTCGCGGACGACGGCAGCGGACTTGAATCGGATCCTGAAGACGGACTGAAGCTTTTTGAGCCCGGCTTTTCGACGCTCTCCGTCGCCCGCCGGAATTCGGGCCGCGGCTACGGACTGAACATCGTCAAAACCGAAGTCGAGGCCGTCAACGGCAAAATCTCCATCAGTTCACGTAAAGACTTGGGCACGCGTTTTGAAATCGTGCTTCCATAGTGAGCCATGAGAATTTTTATCCTGATTGCAACGCTGATGACTTTCGCCGTGACGGCGACGGCACAGGACCTGCCCGATGAGATCCGCGGTTACAAAGTCCATAACGCCAAGGTTCTGATCACCAACCGGACGGATCGTGTCGATGAGAAAAAGCCCGACGCCATCGCCCGGATCGACGATCCGACGATCAAGGACAAATCGCTCAAGGGATTGTCGATCGAGGTCACGGGCGCGATCGAGACGCTCGGGCACAGCGGAACCATCGACTTTCTCGCCTTCAAAGATTTCAAGGTGAACGGCCTTGATGTCCGCATCGACGATTACAACCACGGCTTCGATTTCAAGAAAAAGTCGACGATCACGTTACCGCGCCCGATCGAGGTTTTCATCGGTACGTGGCAGACGCTTCGCGGCGCAATCGGCGAAATCCGGGATTCGAAACCCGAATGGGAAGTGACCGGAACCGTTTTCGTCTTTGGCAAGTTCAAGAAATGGGGGATGAAGTTCAAACGCGTCGTCCCGGTCGAAGTCAGGCTTACCGTCCGCAATCCGATCCGCGATTCGCTTTTTTGACCGGATCGCGCTCGGTCGAGCGATCCGGCCCCGAACCTTTCAATCGATGAAGAACATTGCGCGGATCATGTTTGTTGCGTTTTCGCTTTCGGTCCCGTTCCTTCTGTACGGCTACGGCGCCGAAACATGGCGGGTTCTCTCAGCGGCATCGATCTCGAATCCGCGCTGGCAGATGTTCATCGCCGGCGCGTTGGCATTCGTGCCGACCTTTTTCGTCGCCCGCCGGCTGATCGAACCCGTCTGGAACTGGCTCGCGACGTTCGAACACGAACTGACGCATCTGATTTTCGGGCTTCTCTTTTTCAAATTGCCGGTCGGATTTCGGGTCACGGCGTACCATGGCGGCGAGGTTAAGTACATCGGCCGCGGAACGACAGGTGAAACCTGGATCACGCTCGCACCGTATTTTTTTCCCACGGTTTCGATCTTCGCCGTACTCATCGCATGGGCCGCAAGTTTTGATTCAAAATACCTGCCGGCCGTGCTCGGCTGGACATCCGCATTCCACCTTGTGACGAACTGGGCGGAAACAAGTTTCAGACAGCCCGATATCAAAAAGGCAGGATTCATCAAAACCCTGATCGTCCTGCCGGTCATGAACCTCATCTGTTACGGAATCGTCCTCGCATTCGTCGGCGGCGGCACAGTTGGGATGTTGAGATTCCTTTTTCCGGTCAATTTCTTGTTAGAGTTACGCCTTTAGGCGTGAGTCGATTCTTGATCTTTGGTCTTTGGTCTTTGATCTTTGGTCTTTGATCTTTGAACTTTGATCTTGGGTCTTTGGTTTTTGGTCTTTGGTCTTTGATCTTGGGTCGTGGAATCTGGAATTCCTGGAACCTGGAATGTCTGAAATCTGCCGTCTGACGTCTGACGTCTGAAATCTACCGCCTACCATCTGAGACATTGACGATATCGCTCGAGGTCCGGCCGAAAACTTCGGGCGAATACATTTCTTCGGCCTTCGCGGGCGGGGCTGTGAAACTGCCGGGCGTGGTGGCGCGGACGACGAACGTCAGATCCCAGATCCCGGCCGGAACGAACGACCTGAACGCTTCGGCCCGGCTGTCGCGGATGTTGAGATGCTCATACCAGCGCCCGCGTGAGTCAGACGGCCGCATGGGCAGGCGCTCGCTGGTGAGCAGATCCGGATTGATGATCTCGAAACCTGCGGGCAGATTATCTACCAGCGCAACGTGCGCCCGATCCGCCGGTGCGACCATCCTGATCTGAACCCGGACCCGCGATCCGGCCCGGACCGTCCAGCTTCCGTCAGATTCCCGGCGGACATCCGACGGATCGTCAACCGCCTCATACGTGCGGATCACCTCGAACCCGAAATCGGCCGGCTCGTTCGGAACGCGACGCGGCGCATAATTCAACCCGATCCGGTAGTAGAGTCTTCCCGGTCCGGTCTTTTCGACGATCAGGTTCGAGGTCTCTTTTCGGCTCAACTCCGCCATCGGAATCGAAACGGAGGATGTTTCGGCAGTTCGGCCGCGAAATTCGTGCTGCGCGGCAAACCGGTCATCAAGCCAGATCCGCGTCAGCATGTCGGGTGTTTCCATTTCGAACTCGGTAAAATAGCGGTCGAGCGCAAGCAGAGCAAAGACGTTTTCCTGCGTATTTCGCCAATGACCCCGGACGCGCCCGGCAAGCATTCCGCGAACGAGTTTCGGGAGCAGTTCATCGGTTTCTGCCGATCGGGTACGCAACAACGCTTCGAGCACGACGGCATCGGTCCGCAGGTCGGACGCCAGGATCGTGAACGCGCGATCCGAATAGCCGGCGACAAACTTCGCCGCTCCGGCCGTTTCAGCGACGCGATTTAGCAGCTTCCGGCGCATCTCACCGGCAACGTCCCGCGAATCCGCGTCAGCCGCGACGATCGGTAGCAACCACGCAATCGATTCGCTCGAAAGTGAATCAACGCCGATTTTATCGATCAGCTTCCTTGCGCGCCTGACATCGCGTTCACCGAGCAGGTCGAGCACATAAAGTGCATACGCTTCATTGACGCCGCCGAATTCCGTCCGCCGATCTGCCGCCGAAGAAACGATCTTCTTCAAGAACTCCGCCGCGCGCTCTAGCGTCTTTTCGGGAACCGCGTAGCCCTTTTGCTTTGCGCGCGCCAGTGCGTGCGCGACGTGAACCGTGACAAATCCGATACTTGCGTCGTCCGATCGCCAGTAGCTCCATCCGCCATCGCTATGCTGCAGCCGTCGAATTTTGTCGATATCGGCCTGAAAACGTGCGTCAAGCGCGTCTTTCGTCGGCATCTCTTTTGACTTGAACGCCGTGAGAACATCGCGGAGCGCCGCCGTTGCAAGCATCCGTGACGACATCTGCTCGGTGCATTCATACGGATATTTCTGCAGATAGACGAAGGCGTCCGTCAGTTCCTGAAGTTGGGTTGAAGACGTTGCGACTTCAAGTCCGCCGACATTCGGAAAGATGTCGCTCGGCGACTTGACCGGAACGCTGATCGCACCGGATGCTTCGGTCGAGCCGTACATCGCGAAAGACTCGGCCGTCGCCGGCACCTCGATCGGAAACGCGAATTCGGCGGCATCGGCGAACTCACCCGAAACGGCTCCGACCTGAAACCGGGCGATGCCGGCGGCTTCGGTCGCGACCGGAAAGCGGATCTCCGCCCGATCGTTTGCCGGAACGACGACCTCGCGACCGGCACCGCCGACGACCTTTGCGTTCACGGTCCGGGCGGCGACCGCAACCTTCATCGGATTGTTCGTCCGGTTCTGGATGACGACCGGAATTTCAGCCCGATCGCCGAAATTCAGAAACCTTGGCGGCGATGGCCGGATCATCAACAGTTGGCGCGCGGCAACTGCGGACTCGGCAACGCCGAATTCGCGGGAATCGGTCGCCGCGACGGCGGTAATCCGATAGCGCGTCAGATTGTCCGGTAGCCTGAGGCGCGCCGTCGCGCGGCCATTGCCGTCGGTCCGGATCGTCGGCGAAAAAATCGCGAGCGCATTGAAGTTGCGGCGGATCCTGATTTCGGCCGCATTTGGCGGGCGCTGCAGGTTGGCGAGAATTTCGAGCCGGCGGAACGGAGTGTCCGCCTCGCGCGAGGTCATCAGCATGTCGTAACTGTTGAAGTCGCCGCTGCCGTTGCCGCCACCAGAGCCGTAACCGTTGCCCATACCCGAACCATCGCCGATTCCGAAACCGCGCCCGAACCCGAGCCCGTCGAGATCTCGTTTGTCGAGCAGATCTTCGATTCCCGCAAGAATCACGCCGTTGCGCGAATGTACCGACACGCTCTGATCGCCGACCGGTTGATAGAACGAATCGAGCGGGTTTCCGATCCGGTACCCGGTCAGCGCAAGCACGCTTTCATCGACCGCGACCAGCGCAACTTCCGAGTTTGCGACGCCGCGGCCGCGATGGTCCTTAACCTCAATATCGATCTCGGTTTCGCCCCCGGGCGCGAGTTCGGCGTCACGCGGTTTCGCCGCGACTTCAAGCCGCCGCGTCGCGTTCGAGACCGAAATGCCGATTGTTCCCGAGGCGTTCGCGGGTCGTGGCGGAAGCTTTTTGTCGCGCTCATCCTCGAAGAATCCGGCGCGTTTGCCGGTACCGAAAACATCGACCCGAACGGTAAGGTTTGGCACGTATCGGTCGGTGATCGGGACCTTGAGAACGGTTGACGCGCTCTCGAGCCGGAATCGTTCGACACCGACGATCCCGGCGCGCCGCAGCGTCATCACGCCCTCAGCCGGGAAAACCGGCGAATTGACAAGGACTTCCGCCGTCTCGCCGACGTCGTAACTCTGCTTTCCCGGGATCAGCGTGATCTCTTCCATCCGGACATCCGTCATCGGTTCAAATTCGGCGCCGGCGACCCAAACGGTCATCTTCGTCTGGTTTCGCCGACCGCGTGCGTCCTCAGCCGTGGCCGTGAACTCATATTCCCCGCCCGTCGGGGCATTGAACCCGCATTCGGAGACATTGTCGAGCGACACGACGCGGCATGTTTCGGTCGCGACGGTAACACGCTCCCAGCGGCCTTTGACGGTCGCCCACGATTTGAGTTCGGCAACGATCGAGACCGGAATTCCGGGCACCGCGCGGCCGTCGACGTCGGTCACGATCGATTCGAGTTTGAAGCTCTGATTGGGCTCGACGAACGAGTTTGACGTCCGCAGACCGACATAAATATCGGACGGATGAACGATCATCGCCGCCGATCCCGAGATCGCTTGCCGGTTGACATCGGTGACCCGCGCTTCAACCGTCAGCGAATATGGCCGCGGTTCCTGCGAATCGAGAAAATCGAGCGCCAATCTGTGGCTGCCGTTGGCGTCCGTTTTCGCGGCCAGTCTCTCGGTTTTCTCCGATGCTTCCGTTTCGCGCGACGACCACCACGGCACGAATTCGCCGAACGTAAACTCGGACCGGTTCGGCGGCGTGTACGATGTTGGCGTCGCCGTCACCGTCCAAAGAACTTCGGCTCCGGGCAGGGCGCCGCCCGAATAATATTTTGCGTCGACGGCGACCGATGCCGACCGGCCGATCGTGTACGGCGCGGGCGAATCGGGTTTGACGGTAAGCTCATACTCGGGGCGACGGAATTCCTCGACCTTGAACGTGTGGGCGTGTACCGAATTTCCTGAATCGGCCCGGAAGACGATCTTTGCCGTTCCGAGATTGATCTCTTTCGGAAGATTGACTTCAAGATCGAAGGCGCCGAAAGCGTTGAATTCGACGGTTCCCTTCTTAACGACCGCCGACCGCGAATCGACAAGTTCGTAGGCGGCCGTCCGCACCGAGCCGCCGAGGCTTTCGATCTCCGCCCAGACTCCGCCTGAGACCCGACGCGCGTAACCTTTGATCGAAACCGTCTCGCCGGGCCGGTAGATTCCCCGATCGTCAAAAACATGCCAGCGAAACGAATCGGCCTGATCGCCCTTCATCCAATCGGCATCGTATTCAAAGTCTTCGTCGGCAAAGAGGATCGCTGAATCCGCGCCGCGCCGCGCGATCAGATAATCGCCGCGGTCGTTCGATCGCGGAAGCGGCAAGGTCGCGATCCCGTCGGCCGCGGTGCGCGCGGTCGCGCCGGTCGAAAGTTCGAGGTCGACTTCGCCCGCGGCCTTTCCGTCCTTAAGATCGCTGACATATAGCGTCGCGGCCGTACGGTCGACATACGCCTCGGTCGCGAGCTGCGTCGCCTGGATCCAACTGACGATTCGGCCGTTTTCGACCGCGCCGGGCCGCTCGATAACGATCAATACATGCCCGATGCCGTCGGTCAGCGCCGGAGCGAGGTCGATCCGGACCTCATTGAATGAATCGCTCGGGCCTTTGACCTTCAGTTCGCGATCCTGGACCAGGCGCCCGATCGACGGCGCGGACGCGCGTTCGCCCGAAAGCCATTTGCGGTATTCGCCGAAGGCAGACGGCGCGACCGAATAAAGCCTGAGCCGCAGCCGTTTGATACGCCTTGCGTAGACGGCAAAAGAGTGTTTTCGCGAATACGGATCGAGCGTCGTCACGTCGCGGTCGCCGTCGGGCGCGAACATGCCGGCTTCAACCTCCTCACGACCGAACTTGAATTTGGCGGTCGCCGGAGCCTCGAGAACCTGGCCGAACGTGTCTTTCAACTTCGGCAGGACGGTGATCCGGTACGTTTTGCCGGCCTTAAAATCCGCGTTGAGACTGATTTCATCGCTATAAACCGTTGGGTTGACCGTCCCGGCTGAGGGTTCAATGACGATCGATGAATTTTCAAACGACTCGCGGTCGATCGGGTTTGAAAACCGAAGCGAAATTCCGCCCGATTCCAGGCAACGGCCCGATCCGCGCCAGCCGCAACCGGAATCGGCCATCCGGAACGGACCGTAGGTTCTGAATTTGAAAGTCGATGACGATGCGCTTTCGAGCTTACCTTCAAGCGAGCGGATCCCGGCCGCAAAACTGACTTCAACGGACGCGTCGAGCGGAAGCGGCGCAACCGGACGAAAGATCGCGAAACGGTCGCGCTGAGCCTGATTCATGATTCCCGACGCTTTCGTGTCCGCGCCGATTTCGGCTTCGGTTGCCGGACGAACGGCGACCGGCCGACCGTCTGCCGTGACCGATGTCTTTGTCAGAATCTCAGCTTCATCGATCCGTTGATTGAATCTCGCGATGATGAGCGTCGTTGGGCCGACGGCTTCCGAACCGGGCCAGACGGAAACCGGCGACGGCCGCGGCGTCGAGAAGTTCCATTCGACTGCTGCCGGAAGCACGGCGCCGCTCAGCGACCGCGTTCCCGCAGGAACCACCGCCTTGAACTCCGTCGCCATCGGAAACCTTTCCTCGGTGTCGAAAACGATCGTCCGCGTTCCGATCCAGCGCCACCTGCCGCGGACTTCCGGCGTCAGCTTGACCGGCACGATTGTCGCCGCCTCAGTCTGTGAGCCGACCGCAACCATCGGCTGTGAAAACGTCACCGAAAGCTCGGTCGTGATCGATGTTGCGCCCGATGGTGAATAG
>JBGASE010000057.1:0-17937 GCA_044229875.1 Pyrinomonadaceae bacterium
TCTGCATCAAATAGACGGTGATGATCTTGGTGCCGCTTGCACCGAGACATTTCAGCACCGAGACGGACTTTCGCTTTTGCTCGACAAATACCCGTGCGACATTCCAGACGCCGACGCCGCCGAGCACGAGAATCAGCAGACCGGTCAGTGACAGGTAGTTTTCGGTTCGGGCGAACTGTTCCCCGAGATTCTCCTGCGTTTCGCGATACGACTGAACGGTCAGGATCGATCCTTTCAGGTTCTCGCGCAGACGTTTCACTAGCTCGGTCGGATTATCGGTCGTCCGATACAGGATCCGGCGCCGGATGCGGCCGCTTCCGGTCGTGATTCCGGCCGAGTCAAACGCTTTCTTTTCAACAAATACACGCGGCCCGAGGCGGAAACCGCCAGCTCCGCCCGGTTCTTCGTCAAATGTCGCACGGATCTCAAAGACGCCTTCGCCGATCTTCACCCGGTCGCCGACGCCGATCTTCAGATCTTCAAGCAGCAGCGGCGAAACGACGGCGCCGTTGTTCTCAAGCAGCTTGAAATCGAAGGGCCGGCCATCGGATGTGGTGAAGTTTCCGACGAGCGGAAACGGTGATTCGATCCCTTTCAGCTCGACAAACGAAAGCGTTTCGGTATTTTCATCAAGAGGCCGCGCCATCGCGGCGCTGGTGATCGCTTCGTTCCGGCCGTCGATTATCGAAGATGTTCCGACAACTTCCTCGATCTTCTGCAGATCGGCGGGCGAGAAATCGTTGGTGGAGCTGATCTCGAAATCCGCCGTCAAAAGGGCGCGCGTGTCGCCGCCGACCGCCTGATTCAGATTCTGGATCAGCGATCGCAGCGCGACGACCGACCCGACGCCGATCGCAATGCATAAAAAGAAAAACAGAAGCCGGCGCCACGACGAGCGGATTTCACGAACCGTCAGGTTGAATATGAAGTTCATGACTGGTTGATTTCGTCGCTGATGACGCGGCCGTCGCGGAGCCTGATCTGACGTTGCGCCTTGTCGGCCAATGACTGATCGTGTGTCACAAGGATCAAAGTAACGTTGCTTTGTTTGTGAAGCTCGGTCATCAGATCGAAAATGTGCGATCCGTTTCTCGAATCGAGATTTCCCGTCGGCTCGTCGGCAAGCAGGATCTTCGGTTTGTTCGCAAAGGCACGGGCGATCGCGATCCGTTGCTGTTCACCGCCGGAAAGTTCCGTCGGATAATGATGGCCGCGATTTGTCAGGTCAACGTCAACAAGCAGCTGACCGGCGCGTTCGCGCGCATCCGGAACCCCGAGGATATCCATCGGGATTAGCACGTTTTCAAACGCCGTCAGGCTCGGGATCAAATGAAACGATTGAAAGATGAATCCGATCTTTTCGCTTCGAAGACTTGCGAGCTCGTCTTCGGACATCGCGGTCACGCTTCGGTCGTCGATAAAGATCTCGCCGGACGTCGGGGCGTCGAGCCCGGCAATCAGCCCGAGGAGCGTCGATTTTCCGCTGCCCGACGCGCCGGTGATCGCGACGAATTCGCCGTCCGGAATCTCGATCGAAACATCGTCGAGAATCGTCAGATCCTCGGCTCCGGACCGAACGACTTTTGAAATACCTGAAAGTTTGATCATAACCCTTTGATAAAGTTCAATCCTAAATGCTTAACTGATTGAAGTGCAATTCGATCATTCTGATAAGTTTAGGTACGAAATTCTGAATCCTTTAAACGGCGGGCATCGTAAAAAGTTATTTCTTATGAGATCAATTCGGAAAATCGCGATCGTTCTCGGATTGTCATTGCTTCTCGCGGCGTGCGGCGGAACATCTGCGCGCCAAACGAACGGCAATCTGGCGACGCCGCTGGTCACGCCCGAGGCGCGAAATGACAGACCGAAAATCGTCGCATTCGGCGACAGTCTGACGGCCGGTTTTGGATTGTTAGAGAAAGAGTCGATGCCGTACCTGATCCAGGAACGATTGACCGCCGACGGATTCGATTACGAGGTGATAAACGCCGGCGTTTCCGGAGACACTACGCTCGGCGGGCTTGAGCGCATCGATTGGGTCCTTGAGATGGAAAATGTCCGGATTCTGATCCTCGAACTCGGCGGAAACGATCTTCTGCGGCGGATGCCGGTGGCGTCGATGAAGAAGAACCTGGCACAGATCATCGAACGCGCGAAGGCAAGAAACGTCCGTGTCCTGCTGTGCGGGATGTTTGCGCCGCCGAATGTCGGAGCCGATTACCAGCGCGAGTTTCAGATGGCGTTTCCTGATCTTGCGGACGAATACAAGGTCGATTTTCTTCCGTTTTTGCTTGAAAACGTCGCTCTCAACAAAGATCTCAACCAGGCGGACGGCATCCATCCGAACGCCGAAGGCGCCAAGATCATGACCGACAATGTTTACAAGGCGCTGAAGCCGATGCTCAAGAAACAATAACAGGCCGGTTTGAAAATCCGTCGATTTTGGTAAAATCGCGATTTATGCAACTGGCCGGGAATCACCATATCAAGGAGGGTTTAATGAAATCAATTTTTACAGCTATATTTCTTCTCGCTTCAGCCGTTTGCGCCGTCGCCCAGCAGCCGACGCCGACGCCGGCGACGGACAAGGATCAGGACAAATCCGGAATGACGTCGAACGGATACGTGCGGCCGAGTTCGGATGAGCGCCGCAAAAGCTATCTGAACAGCGTCTTCGGTCCGGTCACGCTGGCGCGCGTCGCTGCGGGAGCCGCCGTCGGGACATTCCGCAACCGGCCGGAAGAGTGGGAAAAGAACGCGGAAGGTTTCGGACGCCGGTTCGCGTCCGGTTTCGGTGAAAACGCGATCCGTCAATCGATAACCTTTGGACTCGACGAAGCATTGCGCGTGGACAGCGGGTTTTATCGGAGCAAGAAGCGCGATTTCGGATCGAAGCTGTCGAATGCGCTGCTTTCGACCATCACGGCGCGGAATTCAAAGGGCAAGCGGGTCGTCGGCGTTCCGCGGATCCTCGGAACTCTAGCCGCGCCGGTGATCAGCCGCGAAGCCTGGTTTCCGGAACGGTTCAATTACCGAGACGGACTCCGCAGCGGCGCAATTTCGCTCGGGATCAACGCCGCCGTGAATCTTTTTCGCGAGTTGATCAAGAAGTAAAAGCTTTTCTGGGCTTGAGGTCTTCACGGTTTCGCTATCGGGCTCGAACATGCCGATTTTGCCGGTCACTATCGTTCCCCGTTCCGACAATCTGCGATTGTTCTTGCGCCTCTGGCGCCCGGATGTTTGGAAAAGCTCCGCTTTTCCGAGAGCGCCGATTGAAATTCCGCGGCTGTGCCGCGCACCATGCCGGTTCCGGCGTCGCGATCGCCGTTTCAAGCCGATCGATCCGGCGAACGCGGTGCTTCATCGGGGAAGAGCCGAGCCCCGTCGGTACGCAATTCAAATCCACCGTTTGCGAATCAATTGGACGAGAAGGAAGATCGGAGCAAACAAGGTCATGAGAATCACCGGTCCGGTATTCGCATCGGGTTCAGACCTCCGATCTCCCGAAGTTGCGCTTTCCGGATTTTCGGGGTTGTAGAACACGGTTATTCGTTGTCCGACAGTGATGTCATCGAACGGCGGATTCCCGAAATCCGTCGCACCCGCTCCGGAATAATCCGCGCCGTTTATCGAGTACCGAAAACGAATAGTCCGATGCTCATGCGGCAGCTTTTCCGTTACAACACCCGTTGTTTCGGCGGTCATCCGTGCAAAACGGTCGTCAGTCCCAAAAGTCCACTTTGCCACCGCAAAGCACAATAGGGTCAGCGCCAGCCAGATGCCAATCAGCTTTAAGGATTGTCGTATGAATGTTCCCACAGTATTCCTGACGGAGACGGTTAAAGAACTCGCCTTTCAGCACGCGATCGCCACGCTACGTTCGATCATAAATCATACTGGGAAACGCAAGCAGAATCCAAAAATCGGGAGTCCAAAATCCAAAATCAACTTATGCCGCCGCTCACGCGGCTGGTCGTTGCAAGGTGCGATAAATCGCATCGGGATTTGGGTTTTCAATGTTCGGGCTTGCATTTCGCCGACAGTTGTTGCGATGTTGGCTGCGTTCTTGTTGACCTCGCCGGATTCGAACTCGCGGCAATTGTACTCACGGATCCGCATGCCGCGCGTCAATCTTGCTGAAATCGGCGGTCGCCGCGGATTGAGTTTTATTCGCCGTTTCCATATTCTTCCGTCATGAACGTCACACATCTTGAATGCGCAAATTGCGGACTTCGGTTTGAGAAAGGGAAGCGGCATCACCTCTGTACGGATTGCGGCAAGCCTCTTCTTGTTCGTTATGACCTTGAAACGGCAAGCAAGACTCTTACCCGGGATTCGCTCAGGGATCGGGAAGCGTCACTATGGCGATTTCGCGAAGTTCTTCCGGTGGAGGACGCCGGAAATATCGTTTCGCTGGGCGAAGGGTTCACACCGCTGTTGAAAGTCGACAGGTTAGCCAAATCGCTTGAGATCCCGCTGAATTTGTTCATCAAGGATGAGTCCGCAAATCCGACGCAAAGTTTCAAGGCGCGCGGAATGACGGCGGCCGTCTCGATGGCGAAGGAACTTGGCGTCACCAAAACGGCCGCGCCGTCGGCGGGCAATGCGGCCGGAGCTCTTGCCGCGTATGCCGCCCGCACCGGAATGGAAGTCCATCTTTTCATGCCGCGCGATACGCCGCGGGCAAACGTCATCGAATGCGAACAGATGGGAGCGTTCGTGACGCTGGTCGACGGACTGATAACCGATTGCGGGAAGATCGTTGCCGACAGGAAAGACGCCGAGGGCTGGTACGACGTTTCGACATTGAAAGAGCCGTACCGCGTCGAGGGAAAAAAGACGATGGGGTATGAACTGGCCGAACAGTTGGGCTGGAAGCTCCCGGACGTGATTCTTTATCCGACCGGCGGCGGAACCGGCCTTATCGGAATGTGGAAGGCGTTTGACGAGATGGAGTCGATGGGCTGGATCGGCTCTGATCGTCCGCGGATGATCTCGGTCCAGGCGGCCGGCTGCGCACCGATTGTCACCGCATTTCAAACGGGCGAGCGGTTTGCTGACGAATTCCCGAATGCTCACACATCCGCTTCCGGGCTGCGGGTTCCAAAAGCGATCGGCGACTTTCTCATTCTCGACGCCGTTCGCGCGTCCGGCGGAACCGCGATCGCCGTCAGCGATCTTGACCTGATCGCCGCGGTTCGTGAGATCGGAGCGGCCGAAGGCGCGTTCTGCGCACCTGAAGGCGCGGCTTGTCTTCCGGCCTTGCGCCAGATGATCGAGTCGGGCCAGGTTAGGGATAACGAGACGGTCGTGATTTTCAACACCGGAGCCGGCGTCAAATATCTTGAGTGTTTTGAGAATTAATTGGCGGGAAAAGACAGGAACTCGAGTACGTTGCCCGTCGCTGTTCAGAGCCATTTCGACGGCACGGGTTGGTTGAATGCTCCGAAGTTTAGATTCCTGTTTGCTGACGCAACGGACAAGAGTTTTTTCGCGTTTTCTGACAATGTCATTCGAGCAACCGGCAATACTAAATTATTCGCCGGTGGTCACTTACCGACCAGGTGCCGATTCCGTTACAGTAATTTCCGGCCCCGCCGACCGGATTTTGATTGAAAAAGTATCTGCGATTCTGGTAAATTGCCAGTAAATCGGGCGTTAATGACCATCAGGAGGTTACGGATGTTCAGTGATAATTTCAGACGGGGCGAGAATTCGTCTTCGCCGAAAGTGGGTTCTGCAGCAGCTTCAAAACTAGCGGACATCGGCTGGAAGGCATTTCAGGCAATAAACAGGAGGCTTCCCGACGGAAGCGCGATCCATCCCGCTTGGGCGGCCGAACCGCTTCTCAAATCGCATCAACGAACCTCACCGCCGCTCGGCTTTCCGCGAACCACCGATTCGCTTTGCCCGAAATGCGTCAAGCAAGTACGCGAAGGCGTAATCGCAAAGGACATTCCGCTTGAGATCCTGATGAACTCGCATCCGGGTGAGATCAAAGCTGAGATCCTTGAAGAAAACGGCCAGATCATTATGCGAAAAACATGTCCGACGCATGGCGAGTTCGAGGACGTGTTGGCGACGGACGCGCGGTTTCTTGAGCGGATCGAATCGCTGTTTTTCGGTCGTGATTTTTCGGCCGCCGAAGATAGTCACGTGCATCATCACGGAACGTCGGATATAAAGTTCGGCCGCGGCGCCGTTTTGACGGTGGATCTGACAAACCGCTGCAACATGATGTGCAACCCGTGTTTCATGGATGCCAATCAGGTCGGATACGTCCATGAACCGTCGTTCGAAGACATCAAAGCGATTCTTGACCGAGCAGTCAGTTTCAAGCCAAGGCGGCAGATCATCATTCTTTTTTCGGGTGGTGAACCGACGCTTGCACCGTTTTTCCTCGACGCGGTAGCGTATGCCCGGAAGATCGGCTTTTACCGGATTCTCGCGGCGACAAACGGAATTCGGTATGCCGAAGATATCGAGTTCTGCAAGGCTGCAAAAGAAGCCGGCCAGCACGGCGTGTACCTTCAGTTCGACGGGATTTCAGAGGAGAAGAACGCGCATCGGGGTGTCGGAAACCTGTTTGACGTGAAACTGAAGGCGATCGAGAACCTGGCGTCGGTCGGGATCAAAGTGACACTGGTTACGACGATCGTGAATTCGGTCAACAACGACGCGATCGGCGGAATCGTGAAATTTGCCGCCGACAATATCGACAAAGTTCAGACGATCGCGTTTCAGCCGGTCAGCTTTACGGGGCGCGACGAAGACGTTTCGGACTCCGACCGGGTGAAACAACGCTATACGCTTGCCGGAATGACGCACGATCTGAAGTCGCAGCTATCTGATCGGGTTGCTCTTGAACCGCTTCGAGACTGGTTTCCGCTCTCGAGCTACTCGGCATTCACCTCCGTCATGGACATGCTTCAGGGCGCTGACGCACCGTGGGGCTGGTCTTCATGCAATTGTCACCCGAATTGCGGGATCTTTACGCTTCTTGTGGTCAACAAGAAATCCGGCGAAATCAAGTCTTTGTTTGAGTTTTTCAATTACGAAAGGTTCATGAAAGACGTCACCGCGATCACCGACTCAGCCCGGGGCAAGAAGCTGACGATGGCCCAGCTCGGGATGACCATTTTGCGTAATTATGATGCCGCAAACGCACCGGCCGGATTTCCTATTTCCCAGATCCTAAACCTCTTCAAGCCTTCTTCGGCTTCGTCAAACAGCGATCGGAACGACCGCATGCAAACGCGGTCGGATGAAGATGTGTGGCGTGTCCTGTGCGTCGAGGGCATGTGGTTTCAGGATCTTTTCACTTACGACTTTCGTCGGACTGAGATGTGCGTGATCCCGTACGGCACGCAGGATGGCGAAGTGTCGTTCTGCGCGTACAATACCGGTGTCGGCTGGCGTCAGATCATCGAAGAGATGCACAAGACCGCATCGCTTTCCGATTGGTACGCGTCGAACGGACGCCATGCCGTTTACGCGAAAGGCAAACATGTTCCCGGAATCCCAAAGACGCGCAGTCTCAGTTTACCGGTGATTGCCAAGGTGCTCGAAGCGGACATCGATCAGCCGCAATCGACGCCTTATCTGGTTGAATAGATCCGTTTCAAAGGGTGATTTGAATGGCGACCGGTTGTTTCCGGTCGCCATTTTTTCTATTCGGTCCGGATCAAGGCTTTCGAAACGGAACGAAGTTCGGATAAAAGTCGTCGAATGCAATTTCAAAGATCTTCCACTCGACGTCAAGTGTCAAAAGAGCGTCACGAACCAGTTTTTCGCCATCCGCGTCAACCTCGATCCGGACACGAGCCGAGTCGCCGTCGATTCGCGTTTCCTTGATCGCGATAAGCCGCGTTCTGCAGCTCCCGATCTCCCGCAGATAGGCGTCGATCGACGGGCTCTGATTCGGCGTTTCGTCAATCACTGCGGCCGAATCCGACAGCGGCTTTTCCCGGGCTTCGCGCAGTTTCATGCACTCATCCGACGACAATCCAACACATTCGACGAAATCCAACGGTTGAATCGACGCCAACCGCGCCCGCTCCGTAGCTGAGAGCTTGGGCTCGAAGAATTTTCTGACCGTCCGGTCGGGCGATGGCGGGTCCGGAAGTTTCATTTGCTGGCTGAGATGCGGACGGACGCTGACCAGCAGAGTCAATGCGATCGCCGCAATCAGCGACGGTATAAGCAATCGTGATGAATTAACTTTCATAGTTATTGTCCTCCAAAGTCGAAATATGCGCGTTGCCACGCGGATTGAACCAGGTTCGTCAGGTGTTTCTTAACAGTTTCGCGGTCAATTACGCCCTTCGTCTGCACGTTGTTTTTGTCGATCAACGTGACGCTGATGTTCCCGTTTGCATCCGCGTTCTCGTTCAGATAGTTCGTGATGGCGAGGTTCGTTTCGTTTTCAACGGTATTGTAAACGCCGCGGACGTCGGTTGAAGCACCCGTCACGGTAATCGAACCGGAATTCGTTTGCTGCCTTCCTGCGGTGGTTGATTGGGAACTCGAGGCGGTGACCTCGGGCTGTTGAGAAACCGTAACGGATCCCGTTGTCTCCGAAGTCGATGACGATTGGGTCGTCGTCTCGCTCGATCCGGAAACCGTCGCTTGTTCAGGTTGAACGGCACCGAATTTCTTGTTTGCCTGTGCCTGGCTTTGGGCAGCGCCGATGTGGGAATAGGTGTACTTGGCAAGTTCTACCTTAAGCGTTACCAGCGATTTTGGCAAAACGATCGTCACCGCACCGCGGTTGGCTGTTCCGCCGACGGTTGAGGCCCCGGCCTCGTTGACAATGCTTCTCGGAACGACGACGTTCGGATTCGGAGTGAGGTTTCTCGGTGCCGGACGAGGCCGCCTCGGTCTGCGAGGGCGTGTGTCCGAACTTCCCCCGTTGGCGCCCGTCGACCTTGAAATCAGCCCAAGCGGGTCAACGAACTTGTAAGGCGAGTTCAGCGCATACGTATAGCGGTTCAATGTCTGCGGGTCACGAAAACTTGCCGACGCGATCAATGGGTCAACCGACACGAATCGACCGTGACCAGGTTTGAAATACCGTGCGTTTGCAAAGTCGAGACCGGTTTCGGAATCGCGGACGAATCCGGTGAACGCCTGGCGAACCGAACCTGTATTAACGTAACCATGATTCGTTGTCCGTCCTCCAACGTTGCCGAGCGTCGCGGTGATGTCCTCACCAAACGCGAGATAATCGTGACGTGACGCGACATTACCGGCGCCGTCGGTAATTACGCGCGGAGAGCCAAGGCTGTCGTTTGTCAGAAACAGCGTCTTTTTCGGCTCCGATGTGATGCGGGTCGAATATTCCGCCGTCAGTTTCCCGCGAACGTTGTAAACGAAGATCACCTTTTCATCGGAGGTCAGCTTTAGAACGCGACGTCCGTCGCCGTCATAGCGGTAGACAATATTCGGGACAGATGAGGAATTCGAAGGTTGAAACACTTCCGTCAACCGGTTCTCGGAGTCGTAATTGAAACGCCGGTTGGAAGGATCCGCGATCATGTTTCCGCTTGCGTCATAGCGGTAGTCGATGATGCTGTCTCCGTCCTGATCACGTTTCAATCGGTTGCTTGACTCCTCCGCAACCGGATTCTCGATCTTGTCGTCGAGAAGGATGCTTAGAGTCGAGGTCGCTGCGCCGAGCCGTCGGTTCCCGTAGCGATCGTACAGAAACTCCTGACTCCATGACTGTTGGCCGGTCTGCGTTTCTCTCGCAGACTTGATCCGGTTCAACGTATCGTAATCAAACGTCTGTTCGATCGGTGCCGCCAATCCCTGGAACTTGATCGACTGAGTCCGAACCGCTCCGTTGTTCTGCGCGCCGTATCCGAGACCGATATCAAGAAGCGCGCCGTCGGACACGGAGTAGCCAAGCGTCGATCGGGTAAGTTGCTGACGATTGTTGAAAGTATGCTGTTCCCATCTTCCGTTGCCTAACCGAACGGCACGTACCGCTCCAGTCGGATCGTAGGCAAATCGGCTTGCAACGGTACGATCCTGTACGGTCGAATTCGATGTCCGGATCGAGTCGACGCCGCCGTCGGCATTTCGATCGGTCATGACCGTTCGTCCGGAAGGATAGGTCTCAGCCACCAATTCGCCGGCCAGATTGTATGTATAGCCCGACTCAAACGACGTACCATCGATCGTCTGCACGACCGATTTGATTCTCCCGAACGCATCGAATTGTTGATATCGGACATCCGAGATCGGGGATGAGACGCGTGTCATTTTACCGGTCGCGAATGCCGGCGCGGATTGAATGCCGGTTCCGTCAAAGTAGAACGAAACATCCGGAGTCGCGTCGGAAAAGTCACGCGCGACAACACGATTCAGTCCGTCGTAGGTAATCGTAGTTTGGTTTCCCCGAGCGTCGGTCGTCCGGATGATATTGCCGGATAGATCGTATTCGTAGCGGTTTGACCATCGGGAATTTCCGGTAAGCGAATCGGTGAACTCGAGCCCGTCGTTCACGTCGAGTTCGGGAAGCGCGGAGTAAATCAACCGACCGATCGAACTGTATGCGTAATACCGGAACTGACCGCCCTGAATCGTTTTTCTGACGTTGCCTCCGGCATCGAGGACGTAGTCGGTGACGAGATTCAGGCCGTCCGGATCTTCGACAACACGTTTAAGGCGGCCGAGTGAATCAAAAACACCTCGCCGTTTCTTGCCCGCCTGATCGGTGACGGTTCGCGTCGTCGCGGTGAGATCGCTGACCAGCACGCCCCAGTCGGTTGAAACCTCACTTCCGTCAGGATGAACGATCTTCTTCTGACGGCCGATTTCATCATATTCATGGGTCGTCCACTGCGGAGTTTCTCCCGACCGGTACGGGTTCGAGGTGCGTCGCAGACGGCCGGCATCGTCATACTCCTGATCGACCAAAACGTTTCCGGCGGAATTCGACGTCTCCGTCTGCCGGATCCGTCCGAGACCGTCAAAACGGGTGATTCGTTCATTCCATTTCTCCGCGTCGAACTCGCTTCGTTCACGAATCCACATCCAATCGTCACCGTCTCCATAAACTGTCTCCGTCGAGCCACCGATCGGTTGATCGTTCACGTAAAACCTGATGGCGTTTATTCGAAGTGTGGACGGGTCGTAGTACATTCTCGTTTCGAGGCCGGCCGGGTCGATCGATGACAACTGAAGTCCGGTCGCCGGATCGAAACTTGCCAATGAAACATGCGACGTCGCCGATCCCTTGATTCCGGTAGGATCGGGAACCGGCGTTGTTACGCGGATCGGGTAGACCGCTGAGACCGGATCGAATTCCGTAGTCGTCGAACGGCCGAGCGGGTCGATGAACTCAACCGTGTTCCCATACCCGTCAAATCGGGTACGCGAGACGACATACGACCCCGGATTCGTAGATGAACCGGATTCACTGTTCCATTCATGCGTCGATGTCGGGTTGCCACGGCCGATACTGGGTGACATTCCGCTTTCATCGAATTTCGTCTCAGATCGCGCGAAGAGATTTCCCGCTCCGTCGCGAATATCGATCGAGGTCATCAGATTGACGAGATTTAGATTTCTGTACGTCTCCCGAATCGTCGCATCAATTGATTGGTCATTGATAAGAAACGTGTTGACAGTGGAGCGAATCGGCAGTTCGGGCGTCGGCTGATTACCAGGAACGAAGTCGAATTCATCCACTTTCTTTACCAGAACCGGTGTTGAAGGCTGGCCGAGTTCGGTCTCGGACTCGTATGTCATTACATTCACGGCTTTGGCGGCCCGTCCGAGCACATCAAACGTCGTCGATTCGATCGAACTGATCCGTGGATGCCATTCCGCAATGCTGACCGGTGATTCTCCATCAAAAATTCCGCGTGTCGAAAAGCTCCAATTCGTGCGTTTCATTGAAACGATCATTGAACTCTGAGTGTGGACATACTCTTCGAAGGTCATGCCGGAAAGCGCACTGTCAAAGCCGAATCGCCCTGATCCGCCGCGATGGACCAACTTGGTCAATTGGCTGCCGTCGGGATTGGTCGTTACCGATCGATACGTGCTGGCATCATCGATCGAAGTCGAATAGCGCCATTCGTAGCTGGCGCCCGAGGTGCTTTCAGCCAGGACGCGAGACGTGATTCCGCGGTTCGCCTGACGGTGGGGACCGGCGAGATCCGTGATTGCATTCACCGGTTCAATTTGATAGGTCTCGAATCCGCCGGTTGCGAGATCGGTTCTGACGATCTCACCATGAATGTTGTATCGAAACCGGAATGATCGTCCGGACGGCAGCTCTACCGCCGCGAGAACAACCGGATTGAACCGCGATTCGCTGCTGAGTACCCAGGATTCAAACTCCGATGCAAACAGGCTTTCCCCTGAATTCCTGGTTTGCCAAACTCCGCCCTGGAGATAGCGGTCGCCCGCAAACCGAAGTCCGTCATTGAAGTTCGCCAGCGCACTTTCGTCAGCCGTCGATCCCTTGAGCCGTTTCCAATGGAGTCTGTACGTAATTTGCGAACCCGCGATTCCCGGGAATTGGACTGTTTCGACTTTCGGCTCAGTCGGGGCCGACGCCGGCAGCGGGATCGGCAACTGACGTCCGATGGTGTCGGTCAAATATCCGTTCGGAAACTGTTGGTTCGGACCGTGATAGGTGATCGTGTTTCCGTTACGGTCGACGAGCTTTGAGGCTTTCCGGATCTGCGCAGTAGTCGAACCGCCGATCTGTCCGGTGAATTCGTAACGCGACCCGTCCGGCATCTGGAGGTAAAATACACCGGAACCACGATCTTCAAAATATCGGATATTGGATCCGTCTGCCGCGTAATACCAGCCGTTCCAGTTGTAATCATGTGACGGATCGTTGCCGTCGCACAACGTTTGCGGATCCGGGTCGCAATTGCTCGACGCTGGATAAAAGAGGACCGGATCCATCATTCTGAGCTCATGCGATTCGCCGCCGGGAAGATGGACGAAAATCCGTCGTACCCAAGCGTTGTTGTTTGATCCGCCGGGTTCCGGCGCGCATCCCGGCTCTTCGGCGGGATCGCCGGCTGAATTGTAGATGTTGGCCCCACCGGTGTATTCGACGTATGGGACAGAAAGGCTCGCAGTCCAGCCGGAGGCACTGTTTTCGGCGAATCTCGGGGTGTTGATCGCATTGCAGGTGTCCGGGTTGTTGACCGCCGGGATCGATCCGCCGTAAGAAAGCCGCCAGACTTTTGAGGAGTAGTTCAGCGAAATCGGCATGTCGATCCCCCGGCCAGGGTACGTGCTGATCGGAATTTCGAATTCCATTCCGAGTGAGGTCGGATTGATGCGGCTTTCGCCGCGCAGCGTTTGATCGACCTTGTTTGATGTGAATTGTTGAGCTCCGACCGGCAGGATGAGCGCCGCCAGAGCGATCAGTGCTCTGATAAGGTAATTGGTTTGCATTTCAAAATCTCCATGTCGTGAAGCCGCGTGAGACGCGGGTCGAGGTTAATTTCGGATTCGTCTTTCGGTTAGCGCCGGTAGTACGAAGGAACCGGAATATCGCCGGCTGTGCCCCAGGATTGCTGGCGCAATTGGCCGTTTGAACTCTTGCGGATGTACCAGTTTCCGTTCGACGGCCGCCAAACGGCGATATCGGTCTTGCCGTCGCCGTCATAGTCGTTGCGGACATCGATGTCGGTCGCGCTCTGCCAAGCAATCGTCTGGGTTTGGCCGGTTCGACTGAATCGGATGACCCAGTTGGCGCCGTTTCGGACCGCTTGGTCGGCAATTCCGTCGCCATCGTAGTCACCGCTCACCGGCTCGTCGCCAGCGGAACCGATGTTTGTTGACTTAACTGAACCGTTTTCGCTGCCGATCGAGTAAAACGTTCCGTTTTGAGAGCGCCATACGGCGAGATCGGCCTTACCGTCACCGTCGAAATCGGCGGGGTCCGGCGCATCGGTTCCGAGCCCGAACTGCATCTGCGAGACGGCGCCGTTTGAGCTCCGCATGATGAACCAGGTTCCGCTTGATGGCCGGAAAACGGCAAAGTCGGTCCGGCCGTCTCCGTCGAAATCAGCAGTCGCCGGCTTGTCTCCCGGAGCGCCGAATGTCGTCGACGAATAACTGCCGTCGGACGAACGGAGAATCCACCATTGGTTCGAAGACGGACGGAATATGCTGAAATCGGTTTTCCCGTCACCGTCGAAGTCACCCGGGACCGGAATATCGCCGTTCATTCCCCAGGTTTGCTGCGATACCTGTTGCGAAGCCTCGCCGCCGCCCATCACCCACCACGTTCCGGTGGATGGCCGCCAGACGGCAAGATCGGCCGGTGGCGCGAACGCCGCGTTTGCATCCTCGATCATCAACAGGCGATCGTTCGCATAAACATATTCTTTTGCGAGCTGGGGCGTAGGTTCTGGTTCGAGAAACGGGTTTACCGGGTCGAAGAGCGAGTCTTTTGATCGTTCGCCGATAAGGCGGTTGGTTGCGCGTTGTTTCGCATCTTTTTCAAGGTAGCTGAGCCCGCTTCCGAGCGCGCCGAGTGAGACGAACGCGAGTATGAAGATCAGTAGCCAATTGTCGCGTATGAGCCTTCGGTTAATGGTTCCGAATGCGAGGCGTTTTCGTTTTCTGAGATAAGGTTGTTTGAGCATTTTCCCCCCTTTGGGTGAAGACACTCCGCCGTCCGAACGACGAGCGTCTTCGGTGATGGATGTAAGACCGTGATGGGTCAGTTGTTAGTCGTCCGCTGACGACCGTTTGTCTACCAATTAGTCTCTTTCCCTGAGTTTTTCAGTAAGAAATTCGGAGAAGAGAATGAACGAAAAGTGATTTGAGATCATGTTTTCCTCGTTAAGGTTTTGCCGCGACCCGGTGTTAGATCGCCCTGAGTTCCAACTGAGTTCGGACAGGTTGAGCGTCCGTATTTTCGGACGATCTTGAGTATCTGTCCGATTCGTTTCCAATTGAGTGTTTGAAAACTTAACATGTGATTTCGGAGGTGTCAACACAAGTTTGCGCACTGGTTTAGCTATTGATTGTTAAGTATTTCATGACGCACGATTTATGCTTTGAAAAAATATTTTCGGAGGGCGGTTGCGATATTCCGCAAAACTGACTAAGTTTCAGAAATGGATAGAAATCCGCGGACATTTTCGATCATCGGACCCGGCCGGGCCGGATTCGCGCTGAAGGCGGCATTGACGCATTCGGGCATGATCCCCGAATCGACGGTGGGGCGTTCCCCAAGACCGGATGATGTGTCGATCTTAACCTGGAGCGATCGGTTTGAGATCTTATCCGATGTCGTGTTCATCGCAACGCAGGATTCCGAGATCGAATCGGCCGCGGCTCAGTTGTTAAGGCGGATCGGGACGGAAAAGCCGATTGTGATGCATCTTAGCGGTGCGCTTAATTCAAGTATTCTCGGTGAGTTGCGGGATCATGGATGTGCCGTCGGATCGTTTCATCCCTTGCTCTCGATCTCGGAACCGACTGCGGATTTTTGCGGTGTTTACTTCTGTCTTGAGGGCGATGATCGCGCAGTTCAGGCTGCATGTGCAATAGTTGCGGATCTTGGCGGCCGGGCGTTTTCGATTCCCCGCGATTCGAAGTCGCTCTATCACGCCGCGGCGGTCACGGCGTGCGGGCATCTCGTCGCACTGTTTGAAGCGGCGATACAGATGCTCACCGCTTGCGGCATCGAACCCGACGCCGCAAAGGATGCGCTTCTGCCGCTGGTCGTCAGCACGATCGCCAATCTTGAAACGCTCGACACGCATGAAGCATTGACCGGTCCGTTCGCGCGCGGCGACGCACCAACCATCGCCGCCCATTTGGAGGCCATCGGATCGCGGTGCCCCGATAAAATGGAAATCTACACGGAACTCGCGAGGATCGCCGTCGATCTGGCGGAAAAACGGGGTACTGATCCAAGTCGGCTCGCAGACGTTCGCCGTTTGTTCGATCCTGATCGAGGAACGTAAGATTTCTTTGAGACTTCGGTCTCAAGTGCTAATATCAAACTGAAGTTAGAGATGATTAACGATCACGAATTCAAGTCGGAGCGCGAGTTGTTTGAGGCGCATATCAGGGCTGCGGGGTTGCGTCGTACGAATCAGCGCGACCTGATTCTCGATATTTTCCTGCGAACCGAAGACCACCTGACGATGGAGGATCTTTACTGGCTGGTCCAGAAAGAGGACCCGAGTGTCGGGCAGACGACGGTTTACCGAACACTCAAACTACTGGCAGAAGCGGGACTCGCGCGTGAAGTCCGGTTCGGCGATGGCAAAACGTATTACGAACATCATTACAATCATGAGCATCATGATCATCTGATCTGCACCGAGTGCGGGAAGGTGATCGAGTTCTTTTCTCCTGAGATCGAAGAGCTTCAGGAAAAGACCGCCGCTGAATTCGGGTTCCGGCTCACAAATCATTCGCTCCGGATGTGGGGACTTTGCGAAGTTTGCCGGGCGGGCGCGGACGACTCGATTCAACCCGCGACCGGTGCGCAGCCGCGTGTCAAAATGAAGTCAATACTTGCCGGTTAGGACCGCCAAATGGAATCTGAGCTGAAATTCGTCAGGGAGCGACGCCACGGCATTGCGGTCGTTGGCAGCACTCTTCGTGCTGCGGCGGCAAGGATCGGCGTTGCTCTCGGTGGCGAATGCGATCATCCGGCGGGGACTGCCCTTTGCGCGGTTCGTGTCTTATCGGGTTCGGAACTTCTTTCCGAAATGTCCGGTGTTGAAGCGGAACAACTCGGCGCCGGTCGGCGTAAGAATGGTGAACGCCTGGCTTGCCTGGCGACGATAAATTCACCGGGAGAAATTTCTGTCATGACCGAAGAGAAAAAGAACGATACGCAAACTGCCGAAGAGCGCCGTGCCGAAGAATACAAGAAAGAATTTGCAAAACTTCCGCTCGAGAAAAAGATCGAACGCCTGATCGAACTTGAGTCAATTGCTTTCGGCGACACGTTTTCGTATGTGCTCAACGCGCCGTATACGATCGGCGGGAAGATCGTCGATTTTCTGGCACAATACGGATTCAAGATCGAAGCCGATGAGCGCGCTGCGAAAAAGGGAGAAAAGCCCGAAGAATCCAAGGAACCTGACGGCGCCGAAGCGAATGCCAAAGCTCAGCCCAAGAAGCCGAGATCGAAGCCGAAAAAGGAGAAACCAACCGAGACTGAGTGAGCGAAGATAAACAGCTTCAAAAGCGACCGAGCCAGATGATTCGCGAGAATACCCAGTATGTGCTGGCGTTTTCGGTAATCGCGGGGTTGCTTTTGCTGACCGGCTTGCCGGTTTTTGTCGTATTTTTCTTCGGTGCCCTGGCGTTCTTTCTTTGGAAATCGCTGTCGTCGCCATCCTCGACAGGAACTCGTGAGATTTTTGAATTTTATCTGATCGCAAACGAAATGCTTCGCGACGATGAGCGGCGCTGGTATGGTTTCGAGCTTCAGGACGCGACGGCGCGCGGCGAAAACATCGTCAGGAATATGTCCGGGGCACCGCCGCTCGTTCATTTTGCGCTCGGCGCGCTTTATCTGAAACTGGGCGACCCGCGTTCGGCCGAGAAAAACCTCGCCTACGTTGTCGAAAATCAATCTTCGGATGAATCGCGTTTTGTATATCCTTCACAAGAGCTCAGAAGTTATGTCAGCACGCTTCGAAAGATCGAGCGCGAACCGACCGAGGCGCCCCTGATGTCGGCGGCGATCCGCTCATTGGAACGGGCGAGGCGGAACCGGAGCGAGCGGATGCTCGCCGCTGCCCGTGAAGAGATGAAGTTCCTCCCGGCGGAAGCCGAGCCCCAGCAGATCACCGGCGATTCAAATCACGAAAACGCAGAAAACGCGGGACGTCGCGACGCTCGATCGGCCGATCCGCGAATGCCGATTTCAGACGTTCTCCGCGACATTTACGACTCAAAGACCTAGTTCGT
>JBGASE010000058.1:0-17709 GCA_044229875.1 Pyrinomonadaceae bacterium
TTTTTTGTCGAGTATGCCGAACAACGCGGTCTGGCCGGCAACGGTTCAAAGGCGCTGGTCGTCGGATGCGGACTCGGCGACGATGCGGGGTATCTTCACCAACTGGGATTCAACGTTTTCGCGTTCGACATTTCGCCGACCGCGATCGAATGGGCAAAACGCGCGCATCACGGCCTGCCGATCGATTTCCGAACGGCGGATCTTTTCGCGACGCCGGACGACTGGAACGGCGCATTCGATTTCGTACTCGAGATCTACACGATCCAGCCGCTTCCGATCGGAATGCGCCCGGAGGTGATCGACCGCATTTCGCAATTCGTCGCGCCCGGCGGAACGCTGGTCGTCGTCACGCGCGGACGCGCCGACGACGAGGAAACACGCGAGGTTCCGTGGCCGCTTTCGAGACGCGATCTTTCGCGTTTTGAAATCAACGGCCTGCTACAGATATCGTTCGACGAACGTCCGGGCAACGAAGATCCGCCGATTCCGAGATTCGTCGTGTCGTATTTAAGGGATTCTTAGACGCGGAGCCGCAAGCAATTACGGCTCCGCGCGCAGATTCCTAGTCGGTCACGATAGCCCAACCGTTGACATAATTGTTGTTGCCGATCACCTCGGGGCCGCGGTTGACGAGACATATTCCGACCGAATATTTGCCGGCGGCTGGTTCAACTGAACCGGTGACCGCGATCGGACGTGCGGCGGCATCAATGTCCACATTCAGATGATTATCGCCGACAACCGGCAAGATCGGTCCGCCCGCGGTGTTTTGATAACAGACCGCAATTGCCGCTTTGCTGACGCCGGCGTTGGTGCCGAGCACGGCAGTTCCGGTTGCGACAAGTTTCTGGCCGTCAACAACGCTGACGGAGCGAACCGGTCCGAAGAACGTCCATTCCGTCGACGGAAAAACCTCATAGCCGCCCTCGCCTGAAAAATCGACGAGAACGATGCCGCGCGACGACCTCGATACGATGCCTGAATTTTGGTTAATGCGGTCCGCAAAGGCCGTAAGCTCGGCCGAATCAATCGGCGCGGTCGAGTAAAAAACGACCAATGACTGAACAATTAAAAACAATACGAGTGAAGTTGATTTCATTTCTTTGAGTCTCCATGGTTTGTTGAGTGTTGCCGGGCGCTTGAGGTGCCCGATTTTTTTGCTAAACGAAACGGCTGAGCGCGAACGACAAGAGGTGCCGTTCTGATTTGAATCGTTTCGAGTGTGGTAATTCTATTTGATTTTCAGAGAAATTCAAGTCGTCAGATCTTGTCCGGATCTTTGACGACGGCGATGAACGGCAGATTCCGGTAACGGTTGGCGGCGTCGAGCCCGTATCCGACGACAAATTTGTTCGGGATCTGGAAACCGCAGTAATCGATCGCGAGTTCGGTCTTGATACGCGGTTCCGGTTTGTCGAGAAGCGTGGCGATCCGGAGCGAATTCGCGCCGCGCGATCCGAGAATCTCCATCAATCTGAAAAGCGTCAGGCCGGTGTCGATGATATCTTCGACGACGATCACGTCCTTGCCGCGGATCGGATGCGTCAGATCCTTGAGAATTTCGACGTCGCCCGATGAAACAGTTTCGTCCTTGTAACTCGAAACCGACATGAAATCGATCTTGAGGTCGAGATCGATCTCACGCATCAGATCCGAAAGAAATATCACCGAGCCCTTCAATACTCCGACCAGAACCAGCTCGCGATCGGCGTAGTCGGCCGTAATTTGGCGTCCGAGTTCGGCAACGCGTTTCCGGATCTCGTCGGCGCTGAACATGACCTCAAGGTTCGGGTTGGTAAATTCGGTGAATTCCGCGGCTTTTTGCGTTGACATACTTTTCGTTTAAGATTGATTGGATTTTTAGAGATAGTATTTGACCCCGAATCAAACGTCAAACTCCGGATTATGGCTGACAGCAAAGAGACCCGCGATCGCGTGCGCGAACTGGTGAAACAAGTGCTGGCGACGGTTCCCGCGGAGGAATCGCCGAAGGTGAACCCGATCGAGCGCGTCGTCGTCAATTCGCTTCAGGACAAGGTTGGAAAAGAGTTCGACCGTGATGAGTCGGCCAAAAACCTGATCACCGAAGACGATCTGCGCGGACTTGAACCTGGCTCGAGGCTCCGCATTTCATCCGGCGCGAAGTTCACGCCGTTGGCCGGCGACCTGATCCGCGAGCGCGGGATCGTTCTCATCAGCAAAGAATCTCGCCGGCCGACTTCAAGAGTCCGCAGCGTCGGCGTCGGATGCGACCACGGCGGTTTCGAATTCAAACAGAAGCTGTTGATACATCTCACCGATCTCGGGCTGAACGTCCGCGACTTCGGGACGGATTCGAAGGATGCGGTCGATTATCCCGATTTTGCTCACGCCGTCGCGTTTGCTGTCGCCCGCAAACAGGTCGAGATCGGGATCATCATCGACGGTGCCGGGATTGGTTCGGCGATGACCGCGAACAAGGTTCCGGGCGTCCGCGCGGCGGCGTGCTACTCGGCGGCGCTGGCGCGCAACTCACGCGAGCACAACGGAGCGAATGTCCTGACGCTCGGGAGCGGCCAGAACAGCTTTGAACAGATCCGTGAGATCGTCGATGCGTTTCTGACCTCGGAATTGACCGAGGAGCGTCACCAAAAGCGGGTTGGAAAGATCGACGCCGTCGAACGTGAATATAAGAAATGATTGTTTGCTTCGGAAGATTTATTAATTGAAGTAATTATTTACCTTACGGCCCGTCCCGACTAAACTGGAGGTGATGTTTCGGGAGACGCCAAAACAGCAAAAGAATCCGGTCAAAGCAAATCGCTCGCCGCTGAAGATTGCGTTCAGGGGCGTTTTTCTTTGTGTTTTTCGTGATGCGCTTTGACCGGGGCCTCTTTGAGGCAATCTCGTTGCGGAAGGCGATCGACCGAGACATCGTGTGAAACCGGTCCGTATTCGGGCGCGACTCCTGATTCGCGCATCGGCTGAATTTGCGGCGGTCGTTCCGGGTCGAGAGCGCGCTCGAATCCGTATCGGTTTCCGGAACCCGATAATGAAAAGTAAGTCCATATTTGCGCTGATTGTCGTTTTCGCCCTGGCGGTGACGGTCTTCGCGCTTGATCAAACCCATACGCTCCATTTCGGGAATTCGGATTGTTGTTTCAAAAACGATGTCCGGAACGAAATGAAGTCAAAAGTTGCCGACTCGGACGTTTCGCGGATGCGTGAAAATTGTCCGATGAAAGCAAGGTCGTCTGAAGCGGGCATGAACTGCGAGAATTGCCCGTTGAAGGCGCAAAATGCCGGATCGGGCGAAATGTCTTGCGACAACTGTCCGATGAAGGCGAATCGCGGCGACCGATCACCGGTCAATTGTCCGATGAAAGCAAGCCGCGATGAAAAGTCAACGGACAAACCGTAGACGATTCAACTGCTGTGACGGCGGCGTACAGGCCGCAAGGAACCAACGCCGCCGGCATCATTTTTCTCCTTTTCGAAGCAAAAAGGGCAATCGGTTTCGGTTGCCCGTTTTGTCCCAAATCCACTCAATTTACATTCTTTACAAATCCTTTGCATTGGCTTAACTAAAAATCCACCTTCGGGGGATAAGATTGAACCCATATGAAAGCTTCAATCGCGTTTGTTTTGATCTGTCTCTTTTCATTCATACCCGCAGCGGCTCAGACCGATCAAGCCGGTGAGCTTTCGAAGCTCGAAGCCGGACGGCGAATTCTCGGATATTTCTCGGCATTCAACTCTGGCGACGAGAAAAAGCTGAAAGCTTTTTTTGAAGAGAATCTAACGCCCGAGGCTTTGTCGGTACGCCCCGTCGAACCGCGGCTTGAGTTTCACCGGCTGGTTCGGGAGGATCATCAGACATTGAAAATCGAAGATGTGGTCTCAATCGAGATCGGGACGGAAGTTGAGATCTCGCTCTTTGCACGAGGTACTTCCGGCGGTTGGCTCTTGTACAAGTTCCGCGCCGAGCGCAAGTCTCCGCAAAAACTGCTTGGTTGGCAGATTGAAGAAACGGACGGACCGTCGGCCGCAGAATCCGAGATCGCGGCCCGGAACATGGCGGAGTTTCCCGCTGCGCTCGCAAGATACCTGGACGGCTTGTCGGCTGAAGATCGCTTCGCCGGCGTCGTTCTTGTCGCCAAAAACACGGAACCGATTTTCAAAAAGGCGTACGGCCTTGCGGATCAGCAATCGAAACGGGCAAACGACACCGACACCAAATTCAACCTCGGTTCGATCAACAAGGTCTTCACGAAGATCGCCATCGGACGCCTGATCGAACAGAAAAAACTTTCGATCGACGACAAAATCGGAAAGATACTTCCGGATTACCCGAACAAGGACGCACGAGAGAAAGTGACGATCCGGCACTTGCTTTCGATGACCTCCGGGATCGGTGACATCTTCGGGCCGAAGTTTGAAGCAACTCCGAAGTCGAAGCTGAGATCGATAAGTGACTTCCTCCCGCTTTTCGCAAGTGAACCACTCGCGTTCGAGCCGGGATCGCAAAATCAATATTCAAACGGCGGCTTTGTCGTTCTCGGCGCGATCATCGAGAAGATCTCGGGCATGAGCTATCACGATTACGTTCGGAAGACGGTCTTTGAACCGACGGGAATGAACAACACCGACTCATACGAGTCAGACAAAAAAACACCGAATATGGCCGAAGGCTATACGACGTTCGGCGTTGCGACGCCCGAGCCCGGCAAACGACGAAGCAATTTTGACACCCGGCCGGCGAGGGGCAGTTCGGCAGGAGGCGGCTATTCGACCGCCGGTGATCTTCTGAAGTTCTCGCTCGCGCTCCAGAACGGGAAGCTCCGGATTCCTGACGATTCGGGGAATCTGCAAGAAAGATTCGGCGGATTCGGGATCGCGGGCGGCTCACCTGGCGTTAACGGCGTCGTTGAAATTACGCCCGAAGGCTACACCGTGATCGTGCTGTCAAATTACGACCCACCGGCCGCCGAACGAATCGGAGGCCAGATCATAAAATGGCTTCGGAGAAAGTAGGCGTCAGCTTTCAGATGTCAGACGTCAGACGTCAGACGTCAGACGTCAGATGTCAGACGGCAGATGTCAGATGTCAGACGTCAGACGTCAGATGTCAGATGTCAGATTCAAGGTTCAATCTGCGGTCGAGAATCAATCGAAAATCCAAAATCGAAAATCCAAAATGGAATGATCTGCCCCCGGCAGGATTCGAACCTGCAACCAACGGATTATGAGTCCGCTGCTCTAACCGTTGAGCTACAGGGGCTCAAGAGTTGTTTCAGTTTACCCAAAACGCGGTTCGGAAACAATTCGGCCGTGGGTTCGATTTCCACCGAACTCAGACTGCGCTGGATACAAGTTGTAAGTTGTTGTCCAAACACGGTTTGTTGCTGGAGCATTTTCTTGATTGTGGGTTTGTTTCGTGTATTTGGCGTGATTCGCGGTTCAACGCGTAACCCGATCATTCGGTTTCATTCTCCAAAGGAAAGGCAACGGCGCAATGTCCGATGCCCTTTTGTTATCCGATGGATCGGACATCAATTGTCGTATCTCAACGCTTCGACAATGGAGACATGATCATTTCGACGGCGGTTCCGATTCAAGCAACCGGTCGACGGCGGCGATGATCTGATCGCGGATCTCGGCATCGGTGAATGCGATCGCGGCATCTTCTTTGAAAAACCCGGCAATCTGCTTGCGCGTCTTGCGTTTCATCGATCCGCGGGCACCGAAGCGCTTCATCATGTCCTCGCGCCACGCCTGGGCATGTGGCAGGCTGATGATCGGGTACAGGACGATGTCCATTTCGACCGTCATCTTTTTGACGAACGCGGCAGAATCTTTCGAACTCAGCTTTTTGTCCGCACGCAAACGATTGTAGGAGGCGCCGTCCGCTGACGCCGGCACTATTGCGATCGCACCGAAAATAAGAGACATCATGATCAACGTCATGATCATTTTTCCAAAAGAACTTCCCGTATTATAGCGTTCCATAATCATCTCTCCCGTACTTCTTTCGCGGCTTGAAACCATATCGAGCCGTCACAATTGAGAAGACGAGATTTGCTGGGAATTTGGCGCAAGGATTGATCTTTGATCTTGGGGATTTGATTTTGGGGTTTTGATCTTTGATCTTTGGGCTTTGGTCTTTGAGCTTTGATCTTGGGGCTTTGGTCTTTGATCTTGGGGATTTGATCTTGGGGTTTTGATCTTTGAGCTTTGGTCTTTGAGCTTTGATCTTCGATCTTTGATCTTGGGGCTTTGGTCTTGAGGAATTGGAATTTGGAATCTGGATTCTGGAATCTGTGGAATCCGTGGAATTTGTGGAATCCGTGGAATCCGTGGATTCTGGAATCCGTGGAATCCGTGGAATCTGTGGAATCCGTGGAATCCGTGGAATTTGTGGAATCTGTGGAATCTGTGGAATCCGTGGAATTTGTGGAATCCGTGGAATTTCCGACCACGCAATTGCAAATCACCCCGCATCGGCGGCAAGTATTTTTTCGGCGAGTTTCAGGAATGCTTCTTCGACGCGTTCACCGGATTTGGCGCTTGTCCGGTACATCTTCCAATCGTAATTGATCATCTGCTCGAGCTCGGTCGGCAAAATGTCGAACTGTTCGGTGAGATCGTTTTTGTTGAAGAGAACGATGAAAGGAAGCGGTCCGACCTCGCGTTCGACCATTTGCTGGATCGAAAACGCAGTCACAAACGTTTCATGCCGCGTCAGATCGACAACGATGAAATAGCCCGAAGCCCCACGCAGGAACGATGGCCGTATCTTGAACTCATGATCTTCACCCTGCAGATCCCAAAGAAGAAGATTGACGTCCTCATCGGCGACCTTGACGGACTTTTTGTCGATTTTGACGCCGATCGTCGAATGATATTTTTCCGAGTAGATGCTTTGGACGAACCGCCGCACGAGACTCGTTTTTCCGACGCCTGTCGCGCCGAGCATGCAAATCTTTTTTTGGATCATTTCTCTTCCAGAAACACCTTGAACCGGACTCCGCATTCGCCGGTCTTGCCCAACGCACCGACCCCGACAGCCTTGAAACTCGATTGCTGTTCCTTGAGCATATCAGATCGCGCAAAAAGTTCCGACAGAATCAGATCGGCCCGGGCCTGACTGATCTCGGCGTTCAACTGATCGGTACCCGTCGGATCGGCGACGCCTTCGATCTCCACCCGAAAACCGCGGCCCGATGCTTTCGAAACGCGGCAGAGGTCCTCAAAATCGGATGCCAGCGACATCACGGTCTGCAACTCCCGGCCGGCAAAGTTCGTCGTCCCGCAGGTAAAACGAATCTGCTCTGACTCGATCGAATTCTTGAGCGATTCGAATCCGACCTGAAACGATCGAACACCGATCATTGTCGGCGCGATCTTTCGCGCGTCCTGAAACCACTGGACCGGTGCCGGACCTTCGGCGTATACGATTCCGTCTTCAAATTTGAGCATGACGGTCGGCGGCGGCGCGAGCAGGCGCCTCGCTCGTTCGAGAACAAACTGCGGCGCTGAATCCTGAAACGGCTTCCAGACCTGATCGACATCTTCAGCATCGAGACTGAATTCGGCCCTGATTGCCTGCGGATCGGCGGCGAGATCGTCGCGCAATCCCGAGATCGAATGAGTGAAGAATCCGCGATCTGCTTCGGCGACGACAAATCCGGGTTCGTGCCGAAGCCGGTCGACAAAACCCGACCACCGCCAATAGTCGCGGATCCAAAAGAATCCGACAATGAGCAGAGCCACGATCGCGGTCGCGGCGAGCATGTTGAACGGCGTTGCAAACCCTTTCTTTTCAGCGGTTTCAGATCCTAACTGAAACTGCAGACAGCGTCTCAAAATCGGCTCCGCCCGATTGAAATCCGAACTGTCGCCCTTGAAGTTTCCGAACTCCGATTCGAAATCGAACTGAATCTGCTCAATCGCTTCGAGCAATGTTTCACGAAGCGTCAACGGCGCATTGCCGCGAATCACGGCGGCGAGAATAGTGTCCGGCCCGTATTCGATCCAAACCGACAGATCCCGCACCTTGAGCGAATCGAGCGTTGCGTCGTCCGACGATTTGAACGAGTCGTGGACGAAATCCTGGATCGCAGTAAGCATTGCCGAGACCATGTCGCCGTCTTCCGATGCCGCCGGATCGATCGAGACATGTTCCAGCAATATGCCCGTATCTTTATGGATCAGAAAGACTTGTTCGACGCGATAAAGAAGCGTGTTGAGAAGGACGATCTCGCCGAACGGCCGACCCGTCCGCATTGCTTCGAGGCGCCATTTCAAACCGCGCGGCGAAAAGCTGTGTTCGAGCGTTTGGTTCAACGACTGAACCATCTGAGAGAGCGCTTCGGCAATCGCCTTTCGGACCGCCGGACCGATGATCGGAAAAATCGCCTCCGCCAGGACCCGCGGATTCCGCTTGGCGGAGATCTTGATGTTTTCCTCGACGATCGGGAGCGTCGCCTCGGCAAGTTTGTTGTCGCGCCGCGCGCTTTTCCGAAGCGCGGAAGGCAACACTTCGCTCACGCTTTCAGACTGGACGAGGATCTTGCGCAGTTCCGAAAGGTCGCTGACGCCTTCAGGATCCTGACCGGCATCGGTTGCGGCGGACTTATCGGTTTCCAATGACATTTCTGATTTTCGATTAATCCCGTCTTAATGGTCGATTTCGGGAATCAGACGAACTGCAGATTCTTCGTCTCCGCGATCCGAATCAGCCAATCCGAGACAGATTCATTGACAATCCGATCGGGTGAAACCGATTCGGACTTTCGGTCTACGATTTCGAGTCAATCCCGTTCGACGCGAACTCCCAATTGTGAACGCCGGTTTGATGTTTCGATCAAGAGTTCCGAATTCGGAACCTGTGAAATTTGAGATCTTAAATTTGAGATCCCCGGACCTCAAATTTCGAATTCAAATCTCATACCATTATCAAAACTCATCGCGTGCAAATCCGATTCACGCCGTCGACCGATCAGGTCGGCCCGCAACGTGGAAGTTCATGACCGCAAGCTGAGCTTCGACGATCCGTCAACCGAGTTCCGAAAGAAAAAATCACATTTCGAGGGTTCTTTTCAGATTCCGCTCTTTTCTCTTCGTTCAACGCAATGTTCCGGACACTCCGGTAAATTGAAGACGCTTGAGACATCCTTGATTTTCGATCCCGGATTGCGCTGATCGCAAAACTGCCGCATATCGTTCAAAATCCCGACTATTCGGGCAGTTTGAAATCGTTCGTCAAACGCATTGCCATCTCGGTAAACAGCTCTGCCATCGCGGTTCGGTCTGCTTTTTCATCGCGGATTTCGCTCGATTCCCGATCAAGCGACGCAAGCATTTCGTTGTGCCGTTTCTGGATCTCATCGGTCAGCGCCTTTGACTGGCTGAGCAATTGCTGGCGCAGATCACTCTCCGATTTGGCCGCCTGATCGTTGATCGATGAAACCTTTTTATCGAGATTGTGCGAAAGATCCTTGAGCCCGTCGGAAAGCGTCTTGACCGACTCGGACCGGGAGTTCTGCTCGCCCGCAAGCCGATCCGTCAACGACTTGACCTCGCCTTTCATATAGTCCTCAAGGGCATCGAGCTTCTGGCGCGTCTCGTCGCGCATATCGGAAATCTCTTTTGAAAGGCGTTCCTCCATCCGCGCGAAGCGGCGCTCGAAATCGCGTGATTGTGAGCCGAACAGGATATCCCTGATCTTGTCGATATTGCCGTCGTCGGGCTGTTCCGTTGCGGTTTTCTTTTTTTCGGGGTTCATAACTTCAGGAACTCTTCCTTGATTTTTGAAAATTCTCGTTTGAGCACCGTCAACCGGATTCCGGCCATCTCAAAATCATCGGCAAGTTCGATCTCGCCGCAGATGCGTCGGATGGATTCCAGTCCGACGTTGGCGCTGCTTCCCTTGAGAGCATGCGCGCGGCGATTCAATTTCACCAGATCGCGATTGCGTAGATCTGACTCAAGACGGCCGAGTTCGGCCTCGGAATACTCAAAGTACGTTCCCAGAATTTCTCTCACAAAGTCCTTTTCACCGCGGGCCTCGATCGACAAGAAATTCTCGGAAACTTCGGGGGTAACGTGTTTGGCTAAGAAATGGTGAATCAAATTCGGACTCAAGTCAAGATTTAAGATCGTAAATGAATCCTTGAAATGCGTTTCGAACATTCGCGCTAAGCTCTCACGTGTCAACGGCTTGCAAAGAAAATCGTCGAGCCCGGCGAGGAGACACTTCGATCGTTCGATCTCCTCGGCATGCGCCGAAAGTGCGATGATCTTCGCCGACCGGTTCGGTCCTGAGGAGTTTCTGATCAAACCGGTCGCCTCGTAGCCGTCGATCTCGGGCATCTGACAATCCATCAGGATCAGGTCAAAACGATAGTTCCCGGCGATCTCTGCCGCGTTTCGGCCGTTGGCGGCGACAGACACGCGGCACCCGGACTGCTCAAGCATTCGTTTGATGATCTCGGCGCTGATCGGATGATCTTCGGCAAGCAGAACATGGAAGCGGTCGGCCGGGCTCTCGGAAATGTGAATACTTTCGATTGGCTCCGGTTCGATCGCCGGCGTCAGGCTGACGGTGAACCAAAAGCGGGAACCGCGCCCGATTTCGCTTTCGACACCGATCTCGCCGTTCATCATTTCGGCGAGTTCGCGCGAGATCGCGAGGCCGAGTCCGGTTCCGCCAAAACGTCGGGTCGTCGAAACGTCGCCCTGTGTGAATGGTTGGAAAAGAGCCGGAAGTTGTTCTTCACTGATCCCGATGCCGGTATCGGAAATCTCAAACTTAATACGATCAGTTCCGGATCCGACCCGCGTCACCTCGACCTTGACCGATCCGGCGCCGGTAAATTTGATCGCATTGCTGACCAGATTGTTGAGGATCTGGCGAAGTCTCCCGGGATCGCCGCGATATGAAACCGCTACCGCCGGATCGAACACCGATTCAAAGGAAAGACCCTTGGCCTCGGCACTCGAACGGAAAAGCGTCATCGCGTCTTCGACAAGTTCATGCAGATCGAACGTCGTCATGTGAAGTCGAAGCTTGCCGGCTTCGATCTTTGAAAAATCAAGGATGTCATTGACCGTTTCAAGCAGGGAACCGATGCTTTGCTTGAGCATCTCGACATAATTCGCCTGTTCAGGACTGAGCGCGGTTTCGGCAAGCAGGTTGGCGGTGCCGACGATCCCGGAAAGCGGCGTCCGGATCTCATGGCTGATGTTCGCCAGAAACGCGGCCTTCATGCGTGCGGCCTCGAGTGCAGCGTCGCGCGCGTCCGCGACCGCGCGATCCGCCTCACGCCGCTGTGAAACGTCCTGAAAACTGATCAGGATGCGATTGTCGTCGCCGAGCGGAGTGCAGACGTATTCGACAAAAAAGTCGGTACCGTCGTTCCGGACGAAAACCTCATCACGCATGTGAGACGCGGTTCCTTCCGTAATCGCGAAGTTGATCGGGCAAACCTCGAGTTCGGCATCCGTTTTCCGACGATTGAAGAACGACAGATCATAACCCGAACCGATCAGCACGTCGGCATCGGCGCCGAGCATTTTCACGGCTGCGCGATTCGCGTAAACGATCGTGCGCTTGCGGTCGACGATGACGACGCCTTCAAGCAGCGATCCGAGAATCGCTTTTGTCGAGACATCATTGTTGTCGAGCTTCGTGACAAGTCCGCGGTCCATGATGAGCTTACGATATCGTGTTTTTGAGGCGAGGTAAACAAAAAAAGGGCGGGACGATCGATCGTCCCGCCGCTCAAGGAGTTGCTCAGCCCCGAAGGGTCCTGACGAGGCTGAGCTCCTGCGGACCCTATGGGCTACCCCCGTCCCCATATTGCCGCATTCTGTTACAAATGCAGACATTTACCGCAATCTGCGTTTGTGGCTTGGCTGAAGCGGGGCCTCGGCGAAACCACAATTTTAGAAAGAACTTTCGAGAAAACAACGGCGCCACCGACTTCGAATTTCTCTGCCCCCAAAAAAAATCTTCTGTTGGAAGCGCCGTATGTCGCTGTTATCCATTACAAGCGGCGTGCCATTCCGGTCGGCGATCTTTCGATTTCAGTTAAGATATTGAAAATGTGCGGGTTAGATCACTATGGGCGCGTTGAAGCCGGGTTCGCCGCGCGTTGTTACTGACATTTTGTCTGACATTTTCGACAATACGCCTGACATTTTGTCAGTTCTGAGAATCGTATTCGGCGATCTTGCGATAGAGAGTTCGAGCTGTGATCCCGAGAACGACGGCGGCCTTCTCGCGATGACCGTTGGTTATTTCAAGAACCCTCTGGATATGTTCGCGTTCGATCTCGGCAAGCGACTTCGGCGCCTCGGACCGGCCGGTCACGACGGCTTTATCGATTAATCCTGAATCGCGGTTGAGATGAATCTCGTCGATGATATCGTCGCGCGACAATGCGGCCGATCGCTCTAAGGTGTTCCTCAATTCACGAATATTTCCGGGCCAGGAATGCTCCGATATCTGCTGCCGGGCCCGATCGGAAAAGCCAAGCTTCGGACGATTGAAACGCAACCGCAACTTGTCTGCAAAATGAGCCGCCAATGCCGGCAGATCCTCGGGACGGTCACGAAGCGGAGGCAGATTGAAAGAGACGACATTCAACCGGTAGAAAAGGTCCATTCTGAAATTTCCGGCCCGAACCTCGGCCGCGAGATCTTTGTTCGTTGCCGCGATCACCCGGACGGAGGCCCGCTTGTCGCGCGTCGCGCCGACCGCACGGAACGTTCCGTTTTCAAGAAACTGAAGCAATTTGACCTGGATCTGGATCGGCATCTCGCCGATCTCATCAAGAAAGAGGGTCGAGCCGTCAGCCGCTTCAACAAGTCCCGTTTTGGCAACGGTCGCGCCGGTGAACGATCCTTTTTCGTGTCCAAAAAACTCCGATTCGAAAAGATGCTCAGGCAAAGCGCCGCAGTTGACGACGATCAGCGGCAGATCGGCGCGCGAACTTCGTGAGTGTATCCAGCGCGCCAGAACGTCCTTGCCGGTTCCCGATTCGCCGGTGATCAGAATCGTCGTATCGAGCCGGGCGACTGTTTCAGCCTGAGAGTAGATCATGTTCATCAGCGAACTCTGATGGACGGGCTCGATCGTCAAATCTTCGTTCTGCCTTCGAACGGCGAGGCGAAACAGCTCATTTTCCTTGACCAGCCGCCGCTTTTCAAAGGCTTTGCGGATCAGCGCTTCGACCTGTTGCGGGTTTGCTGGCTTGGTAACGTAGTCATAGGCGCCGCGGCGCATCGCCTCGATCCCCGTTTCAAGCGACGCATCGGCCGTGAGCATGATGACCTCAGGCGGATTTTCGCCGCGCCTGATGGTCGACAGCAGCTCGATTCCCGAGGCGTCAGGGAGATTTACATCGAGCAGGACAATGTCGAAATCGTCATCCCGAAAATATGCGAGGAGCGATTTCGCGTCCTCCGCAGTCACGAATTCGATGTCGGATGCGTTTATCTGCGACGGTAGAAGCCGGCGCAAAACCGGATCATCGTCGGCGAGAAGAATCTTTATCGTGTGCGCCATCGGCACGTCTTTTGGGGGCAGCCGTCGCGATCTGGCAGTCAACTACCGGTCGCGGCGGAAAACGCAGAAATAACCGTACACCGCGCGCAACGGACCCTTTGCGGCAAATGTGTGTCGATTTTCATTATCATTGTTGTTACGTTTTTTCAGAGAATCATTGCATCATAACTCGGGGCCGAACTCCAACTCAGACTGAGGTTTCATCGTCGAAAGTTGGTGGCGCCGGAGGCTCAGTCCGGTCGAACTGCGAAATTCGCGCTTCCTGACGGGCTGCGATTCCGCGGACGATCCCGATGGCGAGTGCCGCCGACACGCCGAGCAGAATCGCCGACACAAGCGAGGCGACGGGAAAATACTTGAGTCTTGCCGCGTCGAACATTTTGCCGGAAATTCGACCGGCGATCGATCCAAAAATGAAGGCCAGCCACCAGAACAGGATCGTCTCCGGAGCCGATTTGCCCGGCGGCACGGCGTTTCTGTCCAATTCGAGCTCAGGATCGCTCGCATTCCACAACTCACTCATGATCTTGAACGGCATCCAAAAGTTGAAGATCGGGATGAACCACCAGACGACGGCCGACACGGGCCTGAATTCGGATCGCAAAATGCCAAACGCATGAAGATTTTTGAATCCGCGGTTGACGAAGATGAGAAAGACAATGATCAGTACAACGCGCAAGGCCAGTTCAAACAGGCTCAAAAGACCGACGAAAAATAAGCCGATGTTGATCGAGCCTTCGTCCGTCTCGAAGGTCTGATCGGGAAGCGCGATCATGAAGATCGAGCCCAAGACCGTTCCTGTTCGCAAGATGATCTCGAGCGCAAACAGCGCCGAAACGATCAGTGCCAGAATTTTCAAGTTGCGGAAGTTTCTCATTCAGCAGTTTGGTTCAATGCTAGTTCTTTATATCGATATCTGGCTTCGGCTCCGCTCGGTCGACGAACTCCGGCGGCGGCGGAACCGCCATTTCGGGTTCTGGTTCGGGAATCCGGTCGAGATATCTGAAAATCAACCAGACAACGAAGATGCTCGCCGCGATCGCGACGAGATTGACAATCCACTCCCACTTTTCAAAAACAGAGTCGCTCCAGCCGAAGAACCCGACTCCGAGTCCGAGTCCGAGACCGATAAAAATTCCGATACCGAGTTGGGTGCCGATAAACGCTCCGGCGCAGATCGCCGCCCACAACAGGCCGTTTCGGCCGGATTCATCGCCCTTTTTGTAGCCAAAATAAGCTGCCAGAATTGCCAAAAGCATTTGTTTTCCTCCATTTCATGTTTAGCGTGGGCGCCAGCGAGTGCCGCACGATCCGTTATTGTTCGCCCGACCCGAACGTCGGCGGCGGTGGCGGTTCAGCCGGACGAACCGCTGCGGACAATGCGTCCTGCCGGGCCGAAATCCGGCGGACGATCAGTAGTGCAAGAACCGCTGAAACGGCTGAAAACACTCCGGTTGCAGCCAACGCATGCGGAAATTCGGGTGCGACCTGCCCGATCTGATTTACCAAGCCGTTCGCGACCCACGCCGCGATCCCGCGGATCAGAAACGATACCCACCAAACGACTACGAGTCCGGAAATCCCACCGTCGCCGCGGTAGGATCCAAACGACACGGCGGCTTCGGGCTCGCTCGAATTCCAAAGATTATTGACGACGCGGCACGGCATGATCAGATTTGCGAACGGCACGATCCACCAAACAAGCGACATCCACGGCGAGTACTCGGCGCCGTCGATCTGCAGTTCGCGGAGATTCGCGAACGCCCGGTATTCCCATATCAGAAAAACGACGAACGTCGCCAATCGCAGCAGGGTTTCGATCAGCGCGATCGAAGGAATGATCACCAATCCGGCATTCGCGCGGATGCCGTTGCCGAGATCCCAGACGTTTTCGGGCGTGAAGACCATCAGCGCCGCCGAAATCGCGAATAGAACGCCGACCCCGACGTGGAGAACGAAGAGCACGGTCAGAGCGTTGGTGATCGCGTTAAGTGATTTGAAGTTTCGCATATGCACCTCGTCGGATTTGTTTTGTTTTCGCCCCTTGAATCTGCTATATTCTGCGCAATTCTTTTCAAAATTCAAATTCAATTCAGGGAGTACAGATGAGTTCAAACGCAGGAACGATTGGGAATGTCGCGGTAACGGCACATTCCGAGAAACATCCGAAGGGTCTTTACGTGCTTTTCGCGACCGAAATGTGGGAGCGCTTCAGCTTCTATTCGATGCTCGCACTTTTCACGCTTTATCTACGCGACCCGTCCGAGGGATTCGGATGGACCGCTGCCGAGGCGACTTCGCTCTATTCGAATTATCTGATGTTCGTCTATGCCAGTCCGCTTATCGGCGGGTTGATCGCCGATAAATTTACGGGCTACCGGAAAGCGGTGATGATCGGTGGATTTTTCTTCATGGCCGGTCACGGACTGCTTTCGATCCCGGCTATCTGGGCCGTTTATCTTGCGTTGACATGTCTTGTCATCGGTAACGGATTCTTCAAACCGAACGTCTCGACGATGGTCGGGAATCTTTACCCCGAAGGCAGCCACCTCAAAGACCGCGCCTACAACATCTTTTACATGGGAATCAACCTCGGTGCGTTCATCGCGCCGATCGTGATGGAAGTCGTCAAGCAAAAGTTCGGTTTCCATCCGGCATTTGCCGTCGCCGCCTTCGGAATGGTCATCTCGGTCGCGGTTCTCTGGTATTTCAAAGAGCACGTCATGCAGGCCGACATCAAGAACGCGCTCAAGATCGGCGATCACGTCATCATGGATCAGAATGCTACAGCGGAAGACGCGCCCGAAAAGAGCGCCGCCCAAAAAGCATCCGATCTGATGAACACCGTTTCGGATGGAAAGCGGATCGGGGCGCTGATCGTGATCTTCGCGATCGTCATCGTCTTCTGGATGGTCTTTCACCAGAACGGTTCGACGCTGACGTATTTTGCCGACGACAATACCGACTGGAACGTTTCCGGCACGATCTCGAACTCGATCAACGCGTTCTGGGTGCTGACGCTGACGCTTCCGTTGGTCTGGTTCTGGGGCTTCCTCGATCGCCGCGGAAAAGAACCGTCGACGCCGACCAAAATGGCGATCGGGATGACGCTCACGGGACTGTCGTTTCTGGTGCTTTGGTACGGTGCGACGATCGGCGAAAACATGACCAAGTCAGCCGAGCAGCTTTCGGCCGGATCGTTCCGGGTCAATGAGCGCGTCATCAACAATCTCGCCGCCGCCGGAGTCTCAAAGGACGTGCTCGACAAGATCATTGCAGCCAAGGACGCTGACGGCAAAAACCTGATTTACGGCGTCAAGTTCTCAGCGAAAACCGATGAAGCATCGGGCACAAAGACCACCGGAGAACAAAATCTGATCGCCGCGATCAACAAAGCGGCGCCGGGTCAGGGCGATGCGCATCGTGCCGCGATACTGCAAAACTCGTTCCTGTTCCGGGTTTCGCCGTTCTGGCTCATCTTCGCCTACGCGATCGTGACGCTCGGCGAACTGATGCTATCGCCGATGGGACTTTCGCTGGTTTCGAAGGTCGCCCCGATCAGCAAACGCGGTCTGCTGATGGGCGGCTGGTTTGTCGCGACGGCGATCGGAAACAAACTGACGCAGATCGGCATCTTCTGGGACATCTGGCTCCAGTCGACGTTCTTTCTCGTTCTGGCCGGCATGGCACTGTTCATGGCTGTCGTCCTGATCTTCCTGCTCAAACCGCTGAAAAAGGCGATGCCGGGAGTATAGGTCGGACGTCAGACTTCAGACTTCAGACGTCAGAGGTCGTATGTCAGACGTCACAGGTCACACGTCACAGGTCGGACATCAGAGGTCAGATGTCAGAGTTCTAAATTCTGAGATCTGACGTCTGACGTCTGAAGTCTGCTTCAGAAACTAGCTTCCCACAGATCTTTGTCGTCTGCTCTCATTCATGTACCGGCGTTCGAATTCGAGGTTGAATTCTTCGAATCGGCGCCGGTCTTCGTCGAACTCCTGACGCGTTTTGAAGAACGAGAATTCGAATCGGTCGGGTTCCATTCCGCTTCCGTCGAGCCCCCAAAACATCGGGTTGTCAAAATCCGCGGCCAGCATCTGACAGATCTCGCAATCCTCATCGATCATGCATTCGATCGGCGAAACAGTCAGATT
>JBGASE010000250.1:0-3864 GCA_044229875.1 Pyrinomonadaceae bacterium
TTTACGGTTCCGCGCCAGCCGGCATGAACGGCCGCAAATGATCTCGTCACAGGGTCGCCGATCAATACCGGTACGCAATCGGCGGTCTTTACTCCAACGAGAACATTGCGCAAACGCGAAACCAGTCCGTCGTATTTCGCTTCGCCGTCGGTGAGGTCTGCTTCCGAATCGATCACGCGGACCCCGTCGCCGTGGATCTGCCATTGCGTGGCCAGCCTGTATTCGCCGCCGAACATTGCGATAAATCGGCGCCGATTTTCGTGAATGTTCTCGGCAAGGTCTTCGTCAAATCCGGCAAGATTCAGAGAATATTCCGGAAAGGGCGACACGCCACCGACGCGTGTCGAGAATCCGTTCGCAAATCCGGCGTCCTCCAAATGCTTGCAGACCAATAACTTTACTCCGCTGCGTTCTCGCCAATAGAAGCCCGATTCTGCTAAAGTCTCAGCATTATCATCTGAAATGATCGTCTCGACCGGCATCGACATAGTTGAAGTTTATCGCATCGCTGAAACGATGACGAGGACTCCGCGATTTGCGGAGCGCGTATTCACGCCCGCCGAACGTGATTACTGCGATGCAAAAGGAGCCGCGGCCGCGCAGAGCTATGCCGGGCGATTTGCCGCGAAGGAAGCGTTCGTCAAAGCGATAAAGACCGGATGGCGCGGAAAGATAACGTGGCATGACATCGAGGTCACAAACGACGCTGACGGCGTTCCGACCCTCAATGTCTCGGGCGAGGCGCACAAGATACTAAAAGACCGCGGGGCCGAACATGTGCATCTTTCGATCTCGCACACGGCGGAACACGCGGTCGCGCAGATAATACTCGAAAAGTAACTTGTACTAGGGTTTTGGCTCGTCGAAAGTGAAATACCCGATCGCAACGTCGTGGTCAGAAAATCGTTCGACCCGCGCTCCGTCGCCGCGATAAACCTGCGGAAAGTCCGCATTCACCCGCAAATAGCCAAATCCGGCAAGATGCCGTTTCATCGGCGGATTTACAAGAAAGTGATCAAGCACCTGAGCGCTGCCGTCGAACGAATACGAATACTGCTGGTCGGCCTTGATCAGATCGACCAGGTCAACCAGGTCCGGATCCACGAGATCATCCGAGGCTAACATTACGGCTTCTTTGGGAGTCGGCGTTCCTTTTATGGTCCCGATCTGATCGACTAGTCCATCATTGAACTGAAACGCATTGAAATCGCCGACCAGAAGGATGCGTCCAGTTGGATCCGCCTTTTGCCGTTCGTTCACCCATTTTGCAAGAAACTCGGCTTGCAGCTTTTTCTTCATCCGAACGTTCGGCCCGTCTTTAGGGTCGTCTATTCCCCGAAACGATTTGAGATGATTTGCGACGACCGTTAAAGCGAGCGGCTGACCGGTCTTTGCATCGTTGATCTTTGCTTCGAGCATCAGCGGCGGCCGGTCGTTCAGGATGTCATCGTTCTTGGTCACCGGATTCTTGTACCGATCGTCTTTACCGAATTGTTTGACCGAAACAGCCGCGACCCTGGATGTTTTGACAAGAAAGCCGCAATCGATGCCGCGCGGATCGTTGCCGTCAATCAAAAAAGCTTCGTATTTAGGGTCGGGTTTGCCGGCGGCGACTGAGTCAGCGTTTACCTTTTCCGCGAGTTTCTTCAAGACATTCAGGTTTTCGGCTTCGACAACGGCGAGAATATCCGGTGATTGAAGATAATCGCGGATCGCGACAGAGATCTTCCCGATCCGTTTCTGAAACGCTTCACTCGAAGCGATGTCTTCCTTGATGTTGGGATCATCGACATCATCGACAAACGTCTCGATATTCGCCGAGGCGATCGAAAATTGACGGTCATTGACGGGCGGCAGCGGCAAAGGGCGTATAAGATTGGAGACCACAGGCCGGGCCGATGTATCCGTAAGGATGGTGTACTTTCCGTAGGAATAGTGCATCACACCTACAACGTCCTTTAACTCAGACTTCGCCGTCACGTTCAGCGGGATCGAACCCGACTGTTCATCTGTGTCGATGCGAAGGATCTCGGGATTGCCGTCGTAGATCGGAAGTTTTGGAAATTCCTTTTTCCATTTTTCGCGATCATCGGACGCGAGATATTCGAGAACGTCCATACCGGGCTCTCGGAACGGCCGAGGCGTGCCCTTTAGGACCCCAAAGAAAACACCGTCTGACTGAACCGTTTCAGTTTTTGGGTCAACGCGGCCGCCTGTGGGCGCGACTGCTGTCAGTTCCGTGACGGCAACGCGCATACCCTCATACTTTTCAAGCTGATCGAACGCGTTCGGCTTAAAATCCGCAAATGAAAGGACTACGGGCTTGGGAAGCGGATTATTTTTGGACAGAAGTGAAAAGAAGTCGCGGCCGAGGAAATGTGATAGCTCGGTTATGGTCAAACCCGATGTTTCACTACGCGGGCGAAACTCTTCAATGCGGCCGGCGACGAGCACCTCGTTCCCGATCGCCGCCTCAGCCATCGGCTCGTTCTTGGTGAAAACAAATATGCCTTCAGATGTCAGTGGGTTAGCATCGGCCTTAGCGTCAGGTGTCTGAAGAAAGAAACCGGACCGCGTGCGCGCGGTGACAATGCCGGCCACCTTTAACGATTCCCCGACGAGCGGCGAGATATTCTTTTCGCCCTGCACGGCCGAGATCGGAACCTCTTTTTGGCCGATCGCAAAAGTGGAAAATACCGCTGCCGTAAACAAAAGCAGTAGACCAGACCTACTAATAAATTTGTTGTTAATTCTCATTCTCGGTCACGGCGCCGTTCCATGATCTCCTGCGAGTTCTTAGGAACATTTGAAAAGAAATCGTATCCAGTTCGATTTTCGACCTCGTTAACGGTCACGCGAAAATTCCTCCAGGGCGCGTTTATGTTCAGCGGAGGGAAATTCGGGACTATGATGCCGAACGCACGGGTTCCTTTGCCAACTCGTGCAAGGTCGTTCGAGCCGTTGTCGAGCACGAGCACGACCTTCCATGTGTATTCTGGTACGGTAATGCGGCCTTGGGCGATCGTCCCGATGGAGCCGATCGGGCCGGTGTAGATATAGATCTCCTTGCCCTGGCTCGCGAGCGTTCGGCAATAGGTCTCAAACTCTTCCCACGGGCCCTGATTGTTTGCCGAAAGCTGCGGGACAAAATTCGTCATCAGAAACGTTGCCGAATTGTTCGGGATCGAGTTTGTCCTGTCGCCGGACGGACACATATGTCCGCGGTCGTAACCGGAACCGGAATAATCGGTGTCAAGCACCTGATACCAGCCCTGCGGCAAGGCAGGGTCGGGGCGATAGTCGTCCTGCCGCGATGTCGAGCCGATCCATGAACTGTCGAGCCGCCAGGCGACCCAGTTAGGCGTAGCCTTTTGCCGATTGTAAGAAAGCGTGTACTGCGGTTTCGGCATCAGATAATTGTTCTCGTTCGCGACATCCGCGGTTGCATTCGAAGGATTACCCAAAATGAGCGGGTCCTCGTTCGGCAGAGGTGCGTTAACGGTCAAGTTGATGTTCAGATTGACCGAACGTGCTTCGGCGTCGGCGGCCAAGGCCGTGACGTTTTTGATGCCGCCGCTTGTTCCCAATGGAACGGTCGCGAGGTACGAAAACACATTGTCGCCCGCCGTCACGTCGCCGTTGGTCCCGTTGTCAAAGAACGTCTGCGATGCCGAGCCGCCGATGTTGGTCAAATTTCCACTGACCGTTATGCCCGTACTCGGCGGAGTCGTTGCGGGAATGACCGTAACCGTCAACAGAGTGTTCTGGCCGGGAGAAACAGTGGTTGGGTTACCGTTGATCGCTGCAAAAAGTGTCGTTCCACCGCCGCTGCATGTCGCTGCCGGCGTTGCAGAATTTCTCGGA
>JBGASE010000059.1:0-17290 GCA_044229875.1 Pyrinomonadaceae bacterium
GTGGTTCGACGCGCCGGCGAGGGCCACGGAGCTCGACACGGGCGAGGCGGTGGTCGTGGTGGGCCGGGTGCGTCGCCGGTTCTTCCGCACGCCCGCCGGCACGGGCAGCCGCACGGAGGTGGTGGCCGAGGCGGTGATCCCGGCCCGCCAGCGCAAGCGGGCCCTCGCCGCCACCGAGGCGGCCCAGGCGAGGCTGGCCGCCCGGGCGGGGTAGCGCGGCTGGCGGCGTGGGGGCCGGCTCATCTCGCCCGGCGCAGAGCCGCCGCCTACGCTGGCGCTCGTTCCCAGAGCCGCACCGTCGCGGCCCGCCCCTGACGAGGAGACAACGCACCCGTGGACATCCACAGCCTGCTCGGCGACGAAGCCGACGCCCTGCTCAGCCACGAGTCGAAGGGCATCCCTGCGGCCGACCTGACCAAGCCTGGTCCCGACTTCGTGGACCGGGTCTTCGGTCTGAGCAACCGCAGTCCTCAGGTCCTGCGCAACCTGCAAGGTCTGTTCGACCACGGCCGGCTCGGAGGCACCGGGTACGTGTCGATCCTGCCGGTGGACCAGGGCCTCGAGCACTCGGCCGCGGCATCGTTCGCGCCCAACCCCAAGTACTTCGATCCCACCAACATCATCGAGCTGGCGGTGGAGGGTGGCTGCAACGCGGTGGCCACCACCTTCGGGGTGCTCGGGCAGAACTCGCGTCGCTTCGCCCACAAGATCCCGTTCATCGTCAAGATCAACCACAACGAGCTGATGACGCTCCCGAACAAGTTCGACCAGATCATGTTCGGCTCGGTGCAGGAGGCGTACGACCTCGGCGCTGCCGGCGTGGGCGCCACCATCTACTTCGGGTCGGACGAGGCCACCCGCCAGATCGTGGAGGTCTCCCAGGCGTTCGAAGAGGCCCACGCCCTGGGCATGTTCACCGTGCTGTGGTGCTACCTGCGCAACCCGGGCTTCAAGGTGGGCGACGTCGACTACCACGTGGCCGCGGACCTCACCGCTCAGGCCAACCACATCGGCGTGACCATCGGGGCCGACATCATCAAGCAGAAGCTGCCGGAGAACAACGGTGGCTTCAACGCCCTCAAGGGCTACGGCAAGACCCACAAGCTCGTCTACGACGAGCTCACCACCGACAACCCGATCGACCTCACCCGCTGGCAGGTCCTCAACTGCTACTCGGGCAAGATGGGCCTGATCAACAGCGGCGGTGCCTCGTCGGGTGCGAGCGACCTGGCCGAGGCCGTCCGCACCGCCGTGATCAACAAGCGCGCCGGCGGCATCGGCCTCATCAGCGGCCGCAAGGCGTTTCAGCGCCCCACGGCCGAAGGCGTCGAGCTGCTCAACGCCATCCAGGACGTTTATCTGTCAAAAGAAGTAACGGTTGCATAAAATTTAAGATTCAAATGATTCAAGATTCAAGATTCAAGCGTCTTCGTTTGCGAATCTTGAATCTTGAATATGTTGAATCTTGAATTTCTTAATTCTTGAATCTTAATTCTTGAATCTTGATTGAGTCTTGAATCAATCCCTACTTCTTCCCGTAGCTTTTGAAAACGGTTTCGATCCAGAAATCGGACTTGATGAATCCTGAGCCGGCTTCCTTGAATTTTTCGGGGAATCCGGCCTTCTTGATCTCTTCCAACGTTTTTCCGCTCTTCATCTGATCGGTGACGATCGTCGAACTTTCGATCAGCATCTGGTGATAGGCTTTGAGATCGGCAAGCGACGCTACCGGGCCGTGCCCCGGGATCAATTTGGCGTCCGCCGGTACATCGTTGATCAGCGATCCGATGTTCTTGATCAGTCCCTGGACCGAACCTCCGTTCTCAAGATCGACGAACGGAAATCGTCCGGCGAAGAAATTATCGCCGAAATGGACAACGTTCGATTTCTTGAAAAAGACAACCGTGTCGCCGTCCGTATGACCGTTCGGGTAGTGAACCGCCCGCACTTCTTCACCCGCAAAATGAATCGACATCGATTCCGTGTAGGTGATCATTGGCAGCGCGAACTCGGGATACGGCGTCGTCTTGTTTCCGAAAACCGTGTTGACCTGAGCCAGCCGCATCCGCACGTTCTGATGCGCGACGATCACCGATCCCTTTCCGAAGAATTGATTGCCCTCGGTATGATCGCCGTGCCAATGCGTGTTCAGAATGAATTTCGGCGATGCCGATCCGAGCACCTTGAGCGCCTCGGCCAATTTCTCGCTGACATTCTTGTAATCATCGTCAACGATCAGAATTCCCTCGGGTCCGACCAGTGCTCCGATGTTTCCGCCGCGCCCCTGAAGCATATAGACATTGCCGTTGACCTTTGAAGTCTTAACGGTCACGTCCTGCGGCGCGAGAAAATGGCTGTTGTCGCCATGCGCCGACGCCGTTGAGAACAAAACTCCGAATGCGATCATCATCGCCAAAAACTTACGCATATTCACCTCTCCGAAAATTTTTGTTGATGATAGCAAATTTTGTGAATCCGTTATCGGGCCGCACCCGAAAAGTATGTTGAATCGACTGATCGATTGAAACAAAAGGAGAAACTCAAATGAAAAGAATGATCTTGATCGCGCTTGTCGCGCTGGCTTGCACGGCGACGGCGATGGCGCAAAAAGCTGAGATGAAGGAAAAGTCGCTGTACGAACGGCTCGGCGGCTATGATGCGATCGCGGCGGTGACCGACGATTTTGCCGGCCGCCTGGCGACCGACAAGAAACTGGGCAAATACTTCGTCGGGCTCAGTGACGATTCGATGAAGCGCCTGCGTCAGCATGTCGTAGATTTTCTCTGTCTCGCGACCGGCGGACCGTGCGTTTACAACGGACGAGATATGACGACGGTTCACAAGGGACTTGAGATCACGGAAGACGAATGGGACGTGAGCGTTGAGCATCTGAAGGCGACGCTCGCAAAATTCAAGGTTCCCGAACGCGAAACGAACGAGGTTCTGATGGCGGTCGGCGGATTGAAAAAGCAGATCGTCGAGAAGCGATAATCCGATTCCGGCGAATCAAGGGCTCCCGCGGGTAACAATCCGCCGAGCCCTTGAGTCTATCTGAATTACCCCAGATTAAGCCTCCAAAAGACTAACCGCTAAACACGCCAAACTCGCGAAAAGCTTCCCAATTGTTAACGGCAGAACTACGGCTCAGTCTACACGGCCTGACTAAACAGGCAGTTTCGCGTTTTTCGCGTGTTTAGCGGTATGATCTCCGATCGCGTATTTTGGGATAAACGGAATCCCGAGGGTTTTCAAAAGAAGCGGCCCTTGATGAACGGATTGTACTGACGCTCGCGACCGATCGTCGTTTCGCGACCGTGTCCCGAATAGACGACAAAATCATCGCCGAGCGTGAGGATTTTTCGATTGATCGAATCCATCAATTGCTCATAAGATCCGCCGGGCAGATCGGTGCGGCCGATCGATCCTGCAAACAAACAATCGCCGACAAACACCTTTCGCGAACGATCATCAGCAAAAACCACATGACCGGGCGTGTGTCCGGGGCAATGAAGAACCTTGAAATCGATTTTCCCGACACTGTAAGTTTCGCCGTCCTGCCAATTTCGCGTAACTTGCGGAGGATCTTCATAGTCCATGCCGAGCGCCTTCAGCTGATGCGGCGACATTCCCATCCGGAGCGGCTGTTGCGGCAATCCGTAATAAAGCGGTTCGTCATCTTTGTGTAGCAGAATTTCCGCATCGGGAAACTCGTGTGCGAGCGCCGCGGTACCACCGACGTGATCGAGATGGCCGTGCGTCAGCGTGATCGCCTGCAGCGTCAGCTCATTATCGTGGATAAACCGGACAAGTTGCTCGGATGCTTCGCCCGGATCGATGCAAACCGCCGTGCTGGTTGAGTCACAATAAACAATACGAGTGTTTTGCTGAAACGGTGATAAGACGAATGTTTCGACGATCATAAGGATTCGAGTTTAGCGAGGTATGGCTCGACATCAAAATCTTCGGCCCGACGCGCGTCGATGACAAACGCGATCGCCTGCCGATATGTTTCCGCTGTCGGCGTGCCGCTGAAACAGGGTGTTTCGTTGTCTGACAGGCTGAGATAGCTGATCAGGACGCTGAGCAGCATCCAAAAAAGCGTCGTCGTTTCAGATCCGATCGGATTATGTTTGATGATACTTTCGCGATCTTCGTAAATACCGTCGCAGATCCGCGCGAATTCGGCCTCAGTAATTCTCAACATTGCACTATTCTAGCCGAACCAATGACTGAAAACCGAACACTGTACGATTGCGTTGTCATTGTTTAATACATGTTTAAACTTTCTTCGCGACTTCTCAGTCAGCGTTAAATTGCGCGTTTGCAGGCACTTGCGTATTTTTCGGTAGACCCCGCCGGCTATGGCACGCCCGTTGCTTTTACAATGGGCACATCGGAAGATGTACTTTAGCGGAAGGACAACTTGAACGGACACGGGCAGGTTGTCCGGAAAGAAAAATACAAGTTCCTGAAACATGAACGGAGGAACGCTCGGTTTGATAGCAGCGTGTTGACCGCGCCGAACTCCGCCTCATGTCTCCGGAAAGAAAGGGCCGGCTTAGTTCAATCTTTGGTTGGGGGAGTAAAGATTTAAGCCGACCCTTTCAAACGCTCGATTTTTCTGAACTTCAATCTCCGGCTTCACGTTCCCGAAGCCGGGGATTTTTTTGTCAGACGGCAATTGTCAGACGGCAGACGTCAGATTTCAGAATTCCATGAATTCCAGATTCCAGCCGTCGAGACGTCCCGATTCATAGGAATTTCAGGGATCCCTGAAATCCCTGAAATCCTTGGAATCCGGACTTCTTGGAATCCCTGGAATCCCTGAAATCCTTGGAATCCGGACTTCTTGGAATCCCTGAAATCTGGACTTCTTGGAATCCGGACTTCTTGGAATCCCTGGAATCCCTGAAATCCTTGGAATCTGATGTCTGCCGTCTGCCGTCTGCCGTCTGCCGTCTGAAATACTCACACACTTTCTTCGTACATCAGGTAGTGCGATTGTTCCATTCCGAGTTTTTCATAGACCCTGCGGGCGACGTGGTTGTCGTGTTCTACATACAGCCGGAAGCCACAAACATCGCCGCGGTCGGCTGCAAGTTTCTTAACAAAGTCGTACATCGCGCCGTACAAACCGCGGCCACGGTATTCGGGTCGGACGTAAACGCTCTGTATCCACCAAAACCACGCATCGCGCCAGTCGCTCCATTCAAACGTCACGAGCAATCCGGCGGCGATCCGTCCGTCATCTTCGACGACGACGTAGAAACCCTTCCCGCGGTCGTGAAGTACCGCTTCAACACCACTGGTCAAAATCTGCGCGTCGAGCGTCTTGTGCTCTGTCTCAAGCGCCATTGCTTGATTAAACTCAACCAGATCGCTGGTTTCCGTCGGTTTTGCGAATCGAATTTCCATCGGAGTTCTGTGCCTCAGAAACCACTCTAAATCGTTTTCGGCGGCGATTCAAAATTGTCTTTACTTTTCCCGCAGATTGGAGTTATATTTAGTTGCATTCAAGAAATACAAAGGTTTAGAAGTTCTTTGAGTCCAATGCGGAGCGGCGGCAAAAGACGTTTTACAGGTGTCCGCCGATTGACAAGATTTTGATCTGAAAACGGGAGGTGACGTAACGTTATGTATGCCCTTTTAGCCCTTGTTTCGGCTATAATTGCGGCAGGATCGTTTTACTATTTCCAAGCCAAAGATGGCGGTATGCTCTTTTTGTTGCTTGGAATTGTCTTCTTGATTCTGACGGCCGTTTTCGGTGTGGTTTTCTTATCCAGTCGCGTTAACAAGACTGACGATATTCACATCACCGAATAACGGGATCGCAGTTATTTTTTTTGAACTTTTGAGACCGGATGTCTCGAAGCGGTTGAGTTGCGCTCAACCGCTTTTGTATTTTCAGGCGATTTCATAGCTCTTCCTGAAGAATCTGTGACAACTTCCAGATCATCAGACTGCCGTCATTGTCGGTCGAATAATGAACGACCGGCATATCGTCGACGGTGATCGCGACCGCGATCCGCCCTCGGCGCGTGTAGAGTATTCCGACGTCGCTCCGCAGACGGTCAAGCGTTCCGGATTTCGATGCGACCGGAACCGTGTCGAGCGCGTTGCGGCCGATACCATCTTTGTATTGCTGGCGGCGCATGACGTCGAGCATTCCCTTTGAGGCTTCGGCGCTGACCAACTTTCCGGTTTCGAGCATTTCAAGCAAACCGACCATGTCCTTTGGCGTCGACATCCCCAAACCGAACGTTTTGATGACCGGATCGGCCGCGACCTTCGAGTCTTTTTCGGATCCGAAAACGCGCCGGATCGCCTTGGTGTTCATGAACCCGAGCGATTCCATCCGGGCGTTGACCGCGTCGCATGTGACGCGTTCGATAACGAGGTTCGTCGCCGTGTTGTCGGAAACGACGATCATCAGATTGACCGCCGTTCGGAGGTCGATCCGCGTACCGTCGGTAAATTCACCGAGAACGCCGGATCCGCCCGCCTTTTTTTCTTTGGCGACGACGATCTCATCAGTCCAGTTCAACTTGCCTTCCGAAATCTGAAAATACGTTTCGATCATGATCGGCAGCTTGATCGTGCTCGCCGTCCGAACGCGTTCGTCGCCCCTCAGCGAATAGACCTTTCCGGTATCGAGATTCTTCGCATATATCCAGACCTTGCCGCGAAAATCCCTGATCGATTCACGAACTCGCTCATCTGCCCGGCCCTGCGCGAACGCGGCCAGCGGGAAAACAAACCCAATCAGGACCAACATCTTAATCATTCGATTCCTCCGAATTTCTGACGCGTCGGCGCATCAGGTAATAGAAAACCACGCCGGAAATCATTCCGGCGACCACCAGCCCGAGTTGGCGAAGATCCGTTTCCGGGTCAGACAACGTCGCGAACGCAACCGTCAACGCAAAACTCATCGGCGCCAATGTCAGGACGATCAACACCGGTACGCCGCCCGCGATTTTGAATGGCCGCTCAAGATCCGGCTCCTTGAACCGCAGCACGATCAACGCGACGAATTCGAGAAACAGTTCCGACGAGTAGAACAGGATATTGATGACGACCAGATTTCCAAACGGCAGTGCGGCAAACAACGCGGCGATCGCACAGCAGACGACAAGCGCGTTTGTCGGAACGCCCGTTTCCGGATCGGTCTTTGCAAAAAACTTCGGATACCAGCCGTCGGCGGCCATTGCGAATGGTAATCGAGACGCATACAAGACCTGCGAATTGAAAAGGCTCCAAGCCGAAACAAGCGCCGCAACAGCGAGCAGCGTTCCGAGCATCGGACCGCCGAGCGATTCCGCAAGCGCCGGAAATCCGGCGTTCTCATTCCAAACGGCGGCATCGGTCGAAACGCCGACAAGCCCGAAAACCGGAACGAAATAAACCGCGACCGAAAGCGCAACTGCCGAAAACAGCGCCCGCGGGTAATTGCGCGAAGCGTCCTTCACCTCGGCTGCGTAGGTCGAAACATTGTCGTATCCCGAAAAGTTCCACATCACGGTTGATAGTCCGACCGCCAAAAGTCCGAGCGATATCTCGCCGCCGAATCCAGCCTTAACGGCCGCGACAGATCGCGACAGGCCGCCCGTTTCAGATGTGAAGGCAAAATACGCGAGCAACGCGAACGGCAGCAGAATGACGGCTATATTCAGCGTCGAGTTGAACCCGACCGCCCGCGCACCGCGCCAATTCAGGGCGAGCGACATGACGATCACCAAAACCGCCGCGCCCCAACGGAGCAGGAACGTCGCGGCGTCGACCGCGCCGTCGTCGGCCGGGCGAAGGAATGGAACAAAGAACGACAGATAATTGACGAACAGGACCGGAAAGATCGCCATGTTCACGGCCGTGTAAAGACTTGTCCACCAACCTTCCTGAAATCCCCAGAAATCGCCGAGCGCACGCTTTACCCAAATGTAATAGCCGCCTTCGACCGGCATCGCACTCGAAAGCTCGGAAACCATCAGCGAGATCGGAATGCTCCACATCAAAGGCGTCAAAAGAATCAACGCGATTCCCCATCCCGCACCGAGCTTTCCGATCAGCGATTCGATTCCGAAGGCGCCACCGCATACGGTGAAAAAGATCACGCATGTCAGCGAAACGTAACTGATCTTTTGATCTGCGTTGAATTCGATCCGCTGCTCAGCGGCGTCAATTGTCGTCGTATCGATGGCGATTTCCTCAGCGATTCCGGGGTTTTGGCAGTTGATTATACGAAGTCGGCCGTTTCGTGGAAAGCGGCCGTCCGGCGTTGAAGTCCGGATGGCGAAATTTCCTCATTCGCCGCGCAGGATTACCCGAAATCGATGCGTTTCCGGCCGACAACCGGCCGCAATCGGCGTAATTCGACGATCGGCGAAGGGAACGCCCGTTGCATTGGTCGAGGGCGGGAGCGGTATCAGCGGATACCGAGTATTTAGGGGAGGACATGACAATGAACATCAAGGCATTCAAATCATTAGTGTTATTGGTTTTCGGCGTGCTGTTGTTAGGCCAATTTCAGGAGGTCTTCCCGCAAAAGGTTCCTCTTGAGCCCGCCCGGACGGCGGGTTCATCCCCAACACTTTATACCGAAAAAGGCGTCTACTTCTTCGGCGAGGATGTGGCCGTCAGAGGCGAAGGATTCAACGCCTTTGATACCGTTCTCATCCGGGTCAGACGCACGGATGTCGCGACGATCGACGGTTTCCCCGAAGTCGTCGCGACCGAATGGACCGTCATCGCTGATCATCAGGGTGCGGTCAATACCGTTTGGAACGTCAACTTTCCGGGTACGCGCTTCGCGATCGATGCCATCGGCAGCGGTTCGAAACTGGTAGCCGGAACCGAGTTCATCGTTTTCGCGCACACGGCCAATCTCGACCAATGCCGCAACGGAACCCGCGACGCGCCGAACGATTGCACTGGCAGCAACTGGGTCAACGGTGACCTCAACGCGAGTCAAGCGCATTACATCGAGGGTGAATCGGTTCCGTACCGATTGATCCTTTCAAATCTCGCGCTCGGTCTTCACAACGTGACGATCGAGTATGACTCGACCGAGTCCGCCAAGCATTCGATCGATTACCTGACGACCTACAATCGGTCAGAAACGACCGCAATGCCGTGTGACGGCGTCGCGGGCTGCAACCCGTCGCTGTCGTCGACACGGGCGATCCCGATCGATCCCGAAGTTACAAAGGGATTCGACGGAATTCTCGGAACGGCAGACGACATCGTCCAGGTTCCGGGCGTGATGACGCTCTTCGGCGGGAATATCACTGGAATTTCGGGCTACACGATGACCGGCACTTATGCCGGTTCGAGTCAGACGCGTCTGACGATAAACTTCACCGCGACTTCGGCAACCGTCGTTTTCGCGTGGGGAGGACATATCGCCCGGCGTCAGGACTGGGGTGACAACAATTCGGCGATCGCGATCAGCGGTGCGCCGTACCACATGCGTGTTTATGACGTCGACGGTGAAGGCGGCGGTAATCAGGACCGGTCGATGCAATCGGGAGCGGTTTATTATCCCGGCCGGATCACAATCACCAAAGACGCTCAGCCGGATACGATCGTTGCCTTCGGCTTCACGGCCGTCGGCCCCGGCGCTTCGGACTTTGTGCTCGACGATGACGGAGACGCGACAAACACCTACCCGAACACCAATATCTTCGACAATCTGACGAATTTCGGATCGGGTCATACAGTTACTGTGACCGAATCTACCGGCGGCGGATACTGGTCTCTGACGCAGATCAACTGCACGAGCGATCCGAACGGCGGCGCCGGAACGAACAACAACGTGATTTCGGTACCTGGCCGTTTCGTTGAGATCTTTCTTGAAGAGGGCGAGTTTGTAAACTGCACCTTCGTCAACACCGTCGTCACGGCTTCCGCGGTGACGATCAAAGGAAGGGTGTTCGATTCATTCGGCCGGCCGATCCCGGGTGCCCGGCTGACTCTGGTCGCGGTATCGTCGGGAGACGTAAAGGTCGCTCGGACGAACCCGTTTGGACTATACGCCATCGAAGATGTGCCGGGCGGCGAGAGCGTCATCATCACGGTTTACGCCAAAGGATACTCGTTCAAAGTCCCGTCGATGTTGCTGACACCGACCGGCGATATGACGAACGTCGATTTTGAGGCGCTTCCGCCGGAGTGATCCACGATCTCCGGTAACTATGGACGCGGCGCTCCGTTGATTCGGGGCGCCGCATTTTCATGTTATTTTGGGATCATGAAAATCAGAACGATATTGAACGGACTGCTGCTGGTCATCGTCTTTGCCGCGTTTGCGTCGGCGCAAACCCGCGAAGAACGGTCGAAAGAGTCGATCCTCAAGGTCATCACCGATCAGCAGGCGGCATGGAACCGAGGCGATATTGAAGGGTTTATGTCTGGATACTGGAATTCTCCGGAGATGACGTTCATTTCAGGAGACTCGGTGACAAAAGGCTGGACGCCGACGCTCGAACGCTACAAACGAGGTTATGACACCCGCGAAAAGATGGGCGAACTGACCTTTTCCGAACTTCAGGTAACGATCCTTTCAAAAAAATCGGCAGTCGTCGTTGGCCGCTTCACTCTGGTCCGCACAAAAGACCGCCCGACAGGAATGTTCACGCTGACCTTCAGGAAATTCAAAGACAGCGGTTGGAAGATCATTCTCGACCATACTTCGTGAGGCAAGTCAGCTTCCCCACGCAACCTGACTTTTGAGTCGCATTACCGATCGCTCTTTGCCTAGAATTTCGAAGACGGCGATCATCGACGGCCCTACGGCGACGCCCGACAACACGGCACGGGCGCCGTTCATGATGATCCCGAGCTTGGTCGATTTCTCTTCGGCGAACGACGAAACGAGCGCGTAAAGCGGATCGTGCGTCCAGTCTTCAAGCGACCCGAGTCTCTCCGCAAGTTCGGGCAACCACGTCCGCAGGTCGGGGAACTTTTTGAGATTCTTGTCGATCGCGGCCGGATCAAGATCGAAATCCTCGCTGAAATATGCCCGGCCCTGAGTCGAAAAATCCTTGAGCGTGAAAAATCGTTCACGGATGACATTGACGGTCATTTCAAACCATTCGCGGTCATCGTCTTCGTATTCTTCGCGCCAGAGTTTCGCCGATTTCAATTCTTCTTTGACGAACGGCAGCAAATCCCCGATCGGCATCGTCCGGATGTACTCGGCGTTCATCCAGATCGCCTTGTCATCGGTCCAGCGGCGGGCGTTCGCGGCGTCGAAGTTGAAAGTAGCGTTTGATTGATGAATGCGGTCGAGCGAAAACTTCGCGATCAGTTCATCCATCGTGTAAATCTCCTGTTCCTCGCCCGCAGACCAGCCCAAAAGCGCCAGAAAATTCCGAAACGCGGCGGCCAGAAATCCGGCGTCGCGATAGGTCGTCATCGAAACGATCTCACCGTGGATCCGCTTTGACAGCTTCTTGCCGCCCGGAGCGAGGATCAGCGGGAGATGCGCGAATCGCGGCGGCTCGGCTCCAAGTGCTTCATAAATAAGGATTTGCTTGTGCGTATTGGTCAAATGATCCTGGCCGCGAATGACGTCCGTGATTTCCATTTCGATGTCATCGCAAACAACTGCGAGGTTGTAGAGCGGATGACCGTCCGATCTGAGCAGTACCAAATCCTCGATTTCATCGTAATTTCGTTCGAGCGGGCCGTAAACCGCGTCGACAAACGACGTCTTGCCGGATTCCGGAACCTTGAGCCGGATCGCGAACGGCATTCCGGCTTCGGCCTTGGCGTCCGATTCGGCTTTTGAAAGATTGCGGTATTCGTTGTCGCGAAGGCTCTTGACGCCCTGATTCGAACGCGCGCGCTCGACGATTGCTTCCTTGATCGACTTGTCGCCGGTTTCCGCCTTCGGGGTGAAATCGCGATACGCCTTTCCTTCCTCAAGCAGTTTCATTGCCGCCGCGCGATGTTTCGGCGCGTTGTCAGACTGGTAAACGATCTCTTCATCGGGAGCAAAACCAAGCCACGCCAGTCCTTCAAGGATCGAACGGGTCGATTCATCGGTCGAGCGCGCAATGTCCGTGTCCTCGATCCGCAGAAGGAACTTTCCGCCGACGTGCCGCGCAAAAAGATAATTGAAAAGCGCGGTCCGCGCCGATCCGATGTGCAAATATCCCGTCGGTGACGGGGCGAATCTAACTCTGTTCATCTTATTCCTTGTATTTTTCGGCCAACGACTTCGGCGCTTTCGATCGGTAAGCGATCCCGATCGCGTGTTCAAATACATCTTGCCGCACACGGCTCAGATCAAAATGCGTTGCGCCTTTCGCGCCCCATGCGCCCGGAACCGGACGGATCGCGTCGCCATCGACGAACAATGATTGCTCAACCGGCGAAAGGGCGATCATCGCAAGCCGTTTTTCCGTATCGAGCGTCGCGAAAATCTTCTTTCTGATCCTGAACGAAGTCAGATGGAAATGCGGCTCTTCAACCGCTTCCTCATATGCCAGCGCCATTTCCCGCATTTTTTCTATTGTCAGCATCGGCACTCAAAAACACGAAAAGCTATCAAACCGCACATTTGATAGCCAAAAATTATTAACCCGAGATCAAAAGTGGCGGAGACAACAGGATTCGAACCTGTGAAGGGCTTTTGACCCTTAACGATTTAGCAAACCGCCGCTTTCAGCCGCTCAGCCATGTCTCCGCACGAGCGTTCAAAGCAACTTTTAATTCTAGTCGCCGGGCAAACTTTGTCAAGTCTTGCCGCATCACAGGCTTTACGGACAAAGCGTCTTGCTTGACACATTTGTTTTATCCGCAGAAAATATGCAAGTGTCCGAAAATCGATTCTGATTGAAGAGTTTTTCCCTTTGACACCATGACTCTGAAATTCACGCGCGGAAGTTGCGCATGACTTTGCTGAGGATGTTTTCGATGAGATTTGCCGTTGCCCCGAGAACCGAGCTGAGAAAGGTCGTAGCCGCGCTGTCGCTGCTCATGGCTTTTTTGTTGTGTGCCGGGGAAAGCAGCGCCGCGGGTGTCAAATCGAAGCGCGGACCGCTTGGTACGATCAAAGGTTCCGTCAAGGATCAGGCGGGCAATCCGATCGCTGATGCTTACGTACTGATATCGAACGCCGGAACGTCGAAACTCGTCAAACAGGTCCGTTCATCTGCAAACGGCAGTTTTCTTGCCAGAGTTTTGCCGGGTACCTACAAACTCCTCGCTGTCGCCCAGGGGTTCAATCCGACCGTTCTGGCGCAGGTCGAGATCAACCGCTCGGCGGAATTCGTAACAAAATTCAACCTTGAAAAGGCCGGATCCGGGAACACGATGCCGGAGAAACGGACGGACCGTAACTCGTCTCGATGGGCGATCCGCGCGGCCGCGATCAGGAACTCGGTCTATCAGAACTCCGAAGGCGAATCGCCGATCGATGAAAGCGTCGCCGTAACTGAATCGCCGGAGCCTGAAGCAGATCGCCAAAGGCAAACGGTTGTCGAAACGTTTGCGGCGTCGCGCAACGGCGAAATTTTCGGCGGCGCAAACTTCGCGACGCTGGTTCCGATCAATGAGAATTCAGAATTGGTTGTCGCCGGACAGGTAACAAGCGGCATTTCGACTCCGCAGCGCTTCGAGGCCAGATATACCTTCCGACCTAACGATTCTCATCAATTGCGACTGAATGCCGGCGTCACGAAACTCGGCGCGGTCGAACTCGAATCCGAACAGAAAAACCTTGGTCAGTTTTCGGTTCAGGCTACCGATGAATGGCGGGTGAAGAACGGCGTCATTCTCGTGCTTGGTTTCGATTACGCAAAGTTCTTTGGCGCGGGCGGCGACTTTTCGATTTCGCCGCGTTTCGGAGCGCAATACGACATCGATTCGAGAACCCGCATCCGGACTTCGTTTGCAACTCAGAACGATGATCGAAGCTGGTCGCGCGCTCTCGAGCTCGAAGATACGACGGTCATGTTTCGAGATCCGGTTGCGGAAACTGACTTCGTGGTCGAAAACAATCGTCCGCGGATGAACCGCAGCAGCCGTTTCGAATTCGGGATAGAGCGTATCCTTGATCAGAGCTCGACGGTTGAAGCCAACGTCTTTTTTGATCTGACCAGCAGCCGCGGCGTCGGTCTTGCTAATGTGCCGTTTGAGTTCTCAGGAACGGAATTCAATGAATTCGTAGGCAATCAGCAAGGTCGATCGAACGGACTCCGGGTCGTCTATCAGCGACGGATCAACGGCATCTTCAGCACATCGGCAGGTTATTCGTTCGGCAACGGACAGCGAATCTCAAAGGACGCGGTCTCAAATCCGGCAAGTCTTTTTGAGAACGCGATGTTTCAGACGTTTTTCGGTCAGTTCGACGCGGCGCTCAGATCCGGCACGAACGTTCGTACCGTTTTCCGTTTGTCATCGCAGGCGACGGTTTTTGCAATTGATCCGTTTCAAGGACGGATGATGATCTACGATCCGGGTCTGAGCGTCCTCGTTACGCAGTCATTGCCGACTCTCGGACTTCCGATTCGCGCTCAGGCGGTGATCGATGCCCGTAACTTGTTCGATTTCCAGACGGGTGTGAACGGTGACGACGGCAGTTTGAAACTCACGTCTCAGAAACGTGCGGTGACCGGCAGTATCATGGTCAGATTCTGACAATTTGCGCCGAACGGCGGCAACGATTCATGAATCCAAAGCCAGGCTTGCTCCGGCTTTGGATTTTTTTGTTTCCAAATTCTTGGATTCAAAGCAAAAAACTGAATCGACGGCGCTAGCTCAACGTCCCGAGATCGTTGAAAATTGTCGATTTTCTAGGGAAAAGCAAGAATCCGAAACAGAATCGAATTGGAACGCGTTTTGCGTCTCAAACTGTTCGGCGAAGCGCGCCTCAACGTAATGACTGGAAAAGTCCTGACAAGCTGGAGTTTGGTGTGGTTGGTGGCAACGGTGTTGATGATCGCCGGCGCCGCACTCAACCTGTCGCAGCGTGCGACACAGACGCTTCCGGCGGTCGACGGCGTTGACTGGGTGCAGCGATCGGACGGCGGAATTTATGCCGAGATAGTCCGTCCCGGATACGCGGCGTCGCGGGCCGGTATTTCGGTTGGGGACCGCTTGATCGGGATCGGCATCGACGGCGAGAAGACTGAAGAGATCGTCGCGCCTTCGGATATTCAGATTTATCTCGAAGCAGCCGGGCCCGGCGGAAGCCTGACATATTTCTACCAACGGCCAACGTACAGTTTTTCAAGCAATTACTACTACGCAGATCTGAAAAACATCGACACCGTGCCGCGCTGGTCGGCATCGACGATTCTTGTTTCCATCGTCGGCTTGATCTGGCTTGGCGTCGGCATTTTCGTGCTTTTCAAGCAAGGCAGCCAATCGCCGTTCGTTCTTCATTTCGCGACGGTTTGCCTTGCGGCCTTCGTCTTCCACGTTTACAAAGAGCTCGGCTTGGGCGAAGACTTCGATCTCGCCGTCAAATTGCTCGATAATATCGCGTTCGCGTTTTTTGTCCCGCTTTTTCTTCATTTTTGCCTTCGCTATCCGGTCCGCAGCGCCGTGTTCTTTGAGAATTCCCGGTTCCGGACGTACGTCCTTTATGTGCCGGCGGCTCTGATCACGCTGACGATGGTCATCGTTTCGGTAATCCCCCAATTGTTTTTCCGATCCGGGTTCGCGACCTTCGTCAACGAACTGAATGCGCGGATCGATCTGTTTCATCGGCTCGACACGCTCAACCTGTACCATTTCATCATCGGAACCGCCGGCGGTGCGCTGATTCTCATCCGGCGTTTTGTCCGAAACAAACAGACGGTCGTCCGGCAGCGCCTCAAATGGGCGATGTGGGGAACGATTGCCGCGATTATTCCGATCGTCGTTTTCCAGATCGCAAAACGGTTTGTCGCGTTGCCTGAAGACAGCTACACGACCGCGATGACGACGCTTCCGCTGGCGCTCATCCCGCTCAGTTTTGGCCATTCCGTTGTCCGGTATCGCTTGATGGACGTTGATGTCGTCGTCCGCCGCGCGCTGGTTTATGCGATCACGACCGTCGCGATCGCGATGATGATCGGAGCCGTCGCATTGTTGTTGGTCTTTCTGGCTGTCGGCGACAATCTGTCGACGACCGAGATCTCGCTGCGCGCCCTGATCGCAATCATCGCGATGGCCGCCATCGTCATGCTTTCGGAACCGCTCAAGAACTTTCTGCAGGAACGGGCGGATCGGTTTTTCTACGGCGAACGCTACGATCTCCGCCGCGGACTGCTCGATTTCGGGCGGACGCTTTCGGCGACAACGACGATCGAGCCGTTGCTCAATGCGCTGACCGAGCGTTTGCGGCAGGTCCTTGATGTCGAAAAGGTCGCTGTATTTGTCGAGGACGACGGCGCCGTCGGGCAATACCGGCTCGCAAAATCAATCGGTCTCGGTGAATACAAGATGCCCTCCGATTTCCGTCAGATGATCCGCCGGAAAAGCGCAGAAAAAGGGATCGTCCGCGCCGATGAGCTCGATCTGATGGAGATCGAAACGTCCGGCAACAACGGAAACGGCGGACTTGTCAGACAGGAACTGCACTACTTTGTGCCGTGCGTCGCGCGTGGAAAAATGGTTGCGGTCATCGGGCTCGGACGCGCATCGGACGGTTCGCTTTTGTCTTCCGAGGACATCGATATCCTCCAGACAGTATCGGGTTACGTCGCCGTCGCGATAGAAAATTCGCTACTTTATCAAGAGCAGGAGAAGCGCGCCGAAGAACTTGCGCTACTTAAAGAATTCAATGAGTCGATCGTCGAATCGGTCAATGTCGGTTTGCTCGCGGTCGATGAGACGGGACGCATCACACGGTGCAATTCGACGTTCGAGGAGATGCTCGGTCTGACGCGCGAAGAAGCACTCGGAAGACAAGTCGAAGAGATATTCGACGAGGGATTCGTTGCAAATCTCGAAAACATTCTCGGCAGTTCACGATGGCATTTGACCGAGATCAGGCACGCGTACAAGATGCACACGACGTCAGCGCGCGGAAAGTCTCTTATTCTGAACGTCGCCGTCGCGCCGTTGCGCTCGGTTTCAGCGAGTCAGTCCGGCGGAATCGTCGTTTTTGAAAACGTCACCTCGCGTGTAAAACTCGAAGAGACGCTTCAACAAAGCGAAAAACTTTCGTCGATCGGACTGCTCGCGGCTGGCGTCGCACATGAAGTCAACACGCCGCTGACCGGCGTTTCGAGTTATACCCAAATGCTGCTTGGGATGATTCCCGAAACCGATCCCAAGCACGCTTTGCTTAAGAAGG
>JBGASE010000060.1:0-17288 GCA_044229875.1 Pyrinomonadaceae bacterium
CCGGTTTGGATCAGGTCTTTGTCAACGAGGATCGCGGCGCGGTCGCAGGCTTCGAAGATGATATCCGGATCGTGCGTCGCGATGATGACGCGGAGACCCCGCGCCGCAGCTCCGATCTTCAGATTTGCGATGGCTTTCTGTCGCACCGGTGCGTCGAGTCCGTCAAACGGTTCGTCGAGGATCAGTGTCCCGTCGGGTGCTGTGAAAAATGAATCGAGCCGGCGTGCCCGTTCGAGATAATCTGCCGCTGCCGATCGACCAAGCACTGATCCGATCAGCGAGGGTTTCGGCATTTCAAAGACTGAGACGGTCCCCGAACCCGTGATGGCGCCGCCGTTCGATTTTTCTGCGCCGGCGATCAGCCGCAGCAAAACCGACTTTCCGACACCGTTTGCACCGAAAACGCCAAAGATCTCGCCATCTCCGATTTCGAATGAGATATCGCGCAAAATCCACTTGTCATCGTAACGCTTGGAGACTTTTTCGACTTTGAGAGGCATAAGATCCGGAACTTTATGCTAGATACCGCGTGCAAAGGTAGAGTATGCTTTTATCATCAAAAAAATCAAGTAAGTCACTGATTTGAAACGATGGCGGAAAACAAGAAAAGCATCAAAAGAAAAGCGGCCGAGGCCGGCGGTTGGATGGCGGCAAAACGAATTGCGCGTTCGGTTCCTTATCTCGGGTCGGCACTCGCGATCGGGATGGTCGGTTATGACATCAAACGCAAAGGCGTGGTCAAAGGGATTCTGAATTCGGGACTCGACGCGATCCCGTTTATCGGGCTTGGAAAGAACGCGATCGAGTTCTTTACCGGCGACCTTTTGCCGGACAAAAAAGGCCCGGAACTGCGGATTCCGGAAAGTGTTGAAGGCGACGAAAAGAAGAAGTGATGAAATCAAATTGGCTTAAGATTCTCCTGTTTGCATTGGTGATATCGGCGACGATACCGGCTGCGGGCCAGACGCGTAAAAAGAAAAAACCGGCCGTCCAGCCGGTGGCACAGCCGACGGTTGTTTCGCAGGCTGACCTCTATCGGGATCAAAGCCGGCAGATCATCGAAGGAACGACCGAGGTTGTTCCGCAACCGACCGTCACGCCGACGCCGGTTCCGGAATCGTCCGATGAAAAGCTCGACCGGATCGCCAAAGGGCTCAGCGAACTCGCCGAGCGAATGAAGTCGGTCGAAGCCGACAGCAAGCGCGACTATGACGAGAAGCAGAAGCGATTGTTGATGAACCTTGACATCCTGACGCGCGCCGAGCAACGATCGGAGTCGCTTCGCAAGCAGCTTTTCGAGATCGTCGAACGCGAAAGTACGATCAAAACCCGGCTTGAGCAAATGGAATTTGAAATGCGGCCCGAAATGATCGACCGCCAGGTCGCATTTGCCGGAACACTCAGACCCGAGGAACTTCGTGACATGCGGCGCAAGAACCTTGAGATTGAGAAGAAGAACCTCCAGGACCTGTTGCTCCAGGTTCAGTCAACCCGCTCAAATCTGCAACTGAACGTTGACAAATCCGATCAGCTTGTTGAAAAACTCCGGCTCAAACTTGAAAAAGACATCGATGCCGCGCTTGAACAGTGAGCAGATGCGGACGTCAGACGTCAGAAGTCAGACGTCAGAAGTCAGACGTCAGACGTCAGAAGTCAGGTGACGTTCGACTGCTTCCCGGACACTCCTCGCCGTCTGGTTCCTAATGCCGTGCTAATCCAGACTTCTGACTTTTGTCGTCTGATGCCTGCTAGCTGACTTCTGTCGTTGGATATCTGACATCTGACGGCTGATATCTGACGTCTGGCATCTGATACACTGCAAAAATTTCTGCAAGTCCCGGCAACTCCGATCGTTCCTCATGTCGTCAAATGGCTGTTCGCCTCCGGAGATTGTTTATGAAATTGAAGATTTTTGTATTTACGCTTTTTGTCGCGGCCGTCGGTTTAGTTCCGGAAGTTGCCCGGGCGCAGGGCGTCATCGTTCCGATCATTTGTGAGCGTCGCCCGTGCCGGCCGGTGCCGCGTCCGCAACCGGTACCCCTGCCGAATGCGTTGCCGGTGAAATCGATTGAACTAGACACGCAGATCGAAGGGCAGGTCGCGACGACGCACCTTGTTCAGGTTTTCCGCAACGATACGCCGTACACGCTTGAAGGGACTTATTTTTTCCCGATTCCGGAAACCGCGTCGATTGTTGAATTTGCGATCTGGGAAAATGGCAAAAAGCTTGTCGGCGAGGTCCGCTCGCGTGAGGAGGCGCGCCGAATTTACGACGAGATCGTCCGGCGGCAGCGCGACCCGGGATTGCTTGAATATGCCGGAAAAGACCTGTTTCAGGCATCGATTTTTCCGATCCCGCCAAACTCCGACAAAAAGCTCGAGCTGAAATACTCGCAGGTTCTGAAGGCCGAATCCGGGACCGTCGCCTATCGCTACCCGCTCGGAACGGGCCGCAATCTCTGGCGGAATCCCCAGATTGATGAATCCGTGCGCCGGACCATGCCGAACCAGCAGTTCGGTACCGTTTCAGGCAAGATTGAAATTGTCGGACGCGAGGCTCTGCGCAACATCTATTCGCCGTCACATCAGATCGACATCAAGCGAAAAGGCGAAAACTCTGCGGTTATCACTTTCGAATCTTCAAAGAATGACAACGATCTGCAGTTGTTTTATGGACTTTCGTCAAACGATTTCGGGCTTTCGCTACTGACATACCGCGAACCCGGCAAAGACGGTTATTTTTTGCTCCAACTGTCGCCGAAGGATGATGTCGCGGATCGCGACGTCGTTGATAAAGATATCGTGTTCGTGCTCGACACATCGGGTTCAATGGCCGAGTCAGCCGGAACGTCGTCAAATTCGGGGACGAAGATCGAAAAAGCCCGCAACGCACTTTTGTTCGGGATTTCAACTCTGCGCCCGGGCGACCGCTTCAACGTCATCAATTTCGCCGGTGAAGAACATCTGATGGAGCCGGCGCCGATTCAGGCAGACGGTGAAGGGAAGCAGCGCGGAGCCGATTTCGTCAGTCGTCTGATGCCGACGGGCGGAACCAATATCAACGATGCTCTGCAAGCGGCTTTGAAACAGTTTGCAGCATCCGACCGCCCGAAACTGATCGTCTTCCTGACCGACGGAAATCCGACGGTCGGTGAAAGGAACGTCGACAAGATCATCAAGAATGCCGCGGCGATCAAAGTTGACGGCCTCAGATTGTTCAATTTCGGCGTCGGCTACGACGTGAACACGACGCTGCTCGACAAACTCGCGGCCGAGAACGGAGGGACGTCCGATTATGTCGAACCGAACGAGGATCTTGAGGTCAAGGTGTCCAACTTCTTTTCAAAGGTCAGTTCGCCCGTATTGACGGATCTTGAACTCGACTTCGGTGGTGTCCAGACGGATCTCGTTTATCCGCGCCGCATCGGCGATATTTTCAAGGGAACGCAACTGACGCTTATCGGCCGCTACCGGAATCAGAACGATCTTTACAACGTCGTCCTTCGGCTGCGCGGGAAAACCGGCCGGGAAACGAGAGTTTTCGAATATCCCGAACTTGATTTCCCGATGCGGGCCGAGCGCAACGACTTCCTGCCGAGGTTGTGGGCGACGCGCCGGGTCGGCTGGCTGATTGAGCAGATCAGATCGAACGGCGAGAACCGCGAACTCACAAACGAGATCATCGAGCTCGGAACCCGGTTCGGGATCGTCACGCCCTACACGTCGTATCTCGCGACCGACGGCAGCGAACGTCAGATCCTTACCGGCAGACGCGACCAGCCGCGACCGGTTTCAACTCCGGGCAGCGGTCGAGGTCAGGGAAGCGGCGCCGGGTTGGGGAACGGCCGCGCCGACGTGCTCGCGAGCAAGGACGCGAAGGCGAAGCAAGAGGCCGTGACCGTTAATGATGAACGCGACCGGATGCCAAATGAGCAGCCGAGCGTCAAACGGATCGGAGCGAAGACGTTTTATGCCGCAAACGGGATCTGGATTGACAGCGAGTTCAAAGAGTCGGCGAAATTGCCTGAAACGCGGCTGACGTTCATGTCGGCTGAGTACTTCGATCTGATCGGTCGCGACAAGGAACTTGCGCGATATCTGTCGATCGGCTCAGAGGTTGTGATCGTTTGGAATGGCCGCGTTTATCGGATCGTGAAATAATCAGGTCGAACCCGAACCGGAATTCGGCCATCTCAGAAGGTGAAATTTTATCCGTCAGTGATTATGATTGGATAAGTTTCACCTTCTCGTTATTAACACTTTATGAGAACCGCAATTGTTCTGACATTCTTGTTCGCCGTTACATCGGCCATCGGCCAGACCAACTGGAAAGTAAACCGTTCGGCCGGCGGTCCGGATCTTGTTACCGTCTATTTCACTTCGTCGGAAAAAGGCTGGATCGCGGGCGACAACGGCTATCTTGCGTCGACCGTCGATGGCGGGAAGACTTGGATGAAAAAGGAGATCGGATCCGACGATACGATCAACGAAGTCTACTTCCGCAACGATGAAAACGGATATCTCGTCGCCGGCCGTCGGATGCTGATCACCCGTGACGGCGGAATCAGCTGGCAGGAAACGCAGATCAACCGGCCGAACGAGTTTCGCGGATTGACGCCGGAGTATCTGAGCATCAAGTTTGCAGACAAGCGGCGCGGAATCGTTGTCGGGTCGCTTCTCAACAAGCAGGAACGCGTTGTTGACTCGCTCGTGATGCTGACCGAAAACGGCGGAGAAACGTGGAAACGCGTTATCGTCCCGTCAAAGAAAGAACTGTTTCATCTCGATTTCGTCGGAAGCAACCGGTGTTGGGTCGTCGGCGATGATGGTCTGATCCTCTTTTCCGAGGATGGCGGCGCCCGGTTCACTGCCCAAAAGTCCGGAACCGTGCTCGATCTGTACAATGTCGATTTCCGCGATGAGAATGAGGGTTACGCCGTCGGTTCGCGCGGGACGATCCTCAGAACCGACAGCGGCGGAGCGGTTTGGGAAACGGTCAGGACGTCGCTTCAGACAACGTTCATGCGGGTCGACTTCGCTGATGACAAGAACGGTATGATCGTCGGTTATGACGGGACGATCCTTCGTTCAACGGATAAAGGACGGACATGGACCAAGCAGGTCAGCCGTACGTCCGATCATCTTTACGGTCTTTTCTTTGTCAAGAAATACGGTTGGGCCGTCGGCGCAAAGGGAACCGTGATTCAATACGATCGTTAGCCATTCCCGAGATTCGATTCGCCTTCAATTCAGTTGCCCGCCGATTCGACTCCGGATTGCGGGCACGCTGCATTTTTGATCAAGACTGGGAGTTCGGCGCCGGTATGGCCCGGACGCGGACACGGATCCCGATCGAACGCGAAAAGCGACAATCAAACCGGACGAATTGACGGCCAAAACATTTCGCAGAATCCGAAAATGAGGGCTCACGCCTGCTTTTGAGTTTCCTGAATCTGTGTTACATTACCTCATCTTTCATTACGATTGCCTGAAGTTTCATAAGGCATACTTATAGCAAATTTGAATTTCTGGGAGGAAAAATGAGCAGAAAGCTGTTTTTTGTGGCAATTTCGCTTCTCGTGCTCTCGCTTGGCCTGAATGCATTCGGTCAAGGGACGACGTCGCGCGTTACCGGAACGGTCGAAGACAACTCCGGAGCCGCGGTTGCAGGAGCGACCGTAACGCTGACCAATCAGGGAAGCAACACCGCGCTGACAACGCAGACGAGCGGCAGCGGTGTTTACGTTTTTGACCTTGTGCAGCCCGGCAACTACACGGTCACGGTCGAAAAGGCCGGATTCAAAAAGTTCGTTTCGTCGAACAACCAGGTGCTGGTCAACCAGCCGGCGACGGTTAACGTCAAGATGGAGATCGGCGACGTTTCAGCGACGGTCACTGTCGAAGGATCGGCCGAGTTGGTGCAGACGAGCACGTCCGGCAATGTTGGCGGAACTATCGATCAGCAGGCGCTCGAGAGCCTTCCGATCGTCGGGCTTCGCGGCCGCAACCCGCTCGACCTTTTGAACTTCCAGCCCGGATTCGTGGTCGGCGCGAACACCGGCGGCGGAAATCACGTTCACGGCTCGCGCGACCGTTCGTTCAATTTTACGCTTGACGGAATCGATATCAATGAATCGTCGGCAGGCGGATCGAACTTTACGCCGCTTCGACCGAATCCTGATTCGGTTCAGGAATTCCAGTTTGTATCGAGCAATTTCACGGCGGAACTCGGCAGGTCGTCGGGCGCGCAGGTGACGTTCGTGACCCGTTCGGGCACGAACCGCTTCAAAGGCAGCGTTTTCGAGTATTACCAGACGCCGGATCTCAACGCCAACGAGTATCAGAACAATCTCAATGGGCTTGCGAAGCCGCAATTCGTACAGCATATCTTCGGCGGAAGCGTCGGTGGCGCGATTATCAAGGATCGTCTTTTCTATTTTGGCAATCTGCAGATGCTCCGCGCTTATGAAACCCGGCTCGTGACGCGCACCGTGCTGACGGCGAGCGCGCGGCAGGGGCTGTATCGATATGTTCTCGGCGGACAGAATGCGGCCGCAGGTACGACGACGCCCTCGGTCGATTCGAACGGCAACGTCGTTCGCCCGATCTGTGCGGCAGTTCCGGTGACGCCCTGCATTCAGACATACAACATCAATGCGAATCAGGCTTCGAACGGCAACCCGACAACGATCGGACTTGATACTACCTTGATGGCGTTCATGACGGCGATGCCGCTTCCGAACAACTTCTTCGTCGGTGACGGTCTCAACACCGCCGGATTCAACTTCGCCGCGCCGCAGCGCGAGAAGCAGTACGACTTGACGTTCCGTCTCGATTACAAGTTTTCCGAAACGAACGTTCTCTATGGCCGCTATTCGCAGGGACAACAGGACACCGTGTGCGACAGCGTCAACGGCGGTCTTCAAGCGTTTCCCGATACGCCGTGCAAGGTCGACACAAACCGCAATCCGAAGAACCTGGCGATAAATTGGAGATGGTCGCCGAAAGCAAATCTGACAAATGAATTTGTTTTTGGCATCAACAAGTTTGCGTTCAACTTTGGCAATCCGTCGCCGAACGATAACTATCCGTACATTTTTAACATCGTCACGGACCCGTTTGACAACTTTACCTACAACGCCCGCAAGCTTCGGACGTATCAGTTCGTGGACAACCTGACGTGGGTCAAGGGAAATCACACTTTCAAGGGCGGCATCAATTTCCGTTTCGGCCGTCAGATCGACGATCGTTCAAGCGTTTCCGGTGCCGATATTACGCCGCGCGTGTTCTTCGGAACCGCGAACAACTGGGGAACGACGTTCATCACGCAGTTTGCGATCCCGGCCGCCGGCTCGACAAGCATCAACGCCAACGACCGAACACGATTGCTGCAATTGATCAACGACCAACTTGGTCGACTCGGAAACGTGTCGCAAGCGTTCGTCGCCGACCCGAGCAACCCGAGCCAGTTTGCGGCTGCTGGAACGCGTTGGGGCTTTACGCATTACTATCCGGAGTATGATTTCTACTTCCAGGACAGTTGGAAGGCGATGACGAATCTGACGATCGATCTTGGCCTGCGCTGGGAGGCAAAACTTTCGCCGACCTCTGACGGTCTTCCGACGCTTCGTCCGGACGGTCAGATCAGCTATGGTTCGACGCCGTCGAACACGCTTCGTTGGACCGAAGGAGAAGTTTTCCAGAACGATTACGATAATTTCTCGCCGTCGATCGGCGCCGCCTGGGATCCGCTTAAGGACGGCAAAACGTCGCTCAGGGCGAACTTCCGTGTTGCTTACGATCGCCTGCCGTCGCAGGTCTTCGCGAACAGCATCTTCCAAAGCGCACCGGGCAACAACACGGGCGTCATCAACACCGCGTTCTCGACCGCGGGCGCATTGCTTCGGAACGGTCTTCCGACGCTGACGCCGAGTTCGACGCCGGACGTTCTCAGAACCCCGCTCGCTCTGTCGTCGAACAGCATCACGGTGATCGATTCCGATTTCCAGTACCCGGAAGTTTATTCGTGGTTCTTCGGATTCCAACGTGAGGTGTGGGACGGCAATCTGCTCGAAGTCAATTATATCGGCAAACGCGGCGTACACCTCTTCGGTGGATACGACGCCAATCAGGTCAATCTCAACGCGACCGATCCGCGCTGCCCGGGACAATCGTTCCTGACGGCGTTCATTGAGGCGCAGAATTCGGCGAATGCCAGCAACTGTCTGATGACGCTTCTGAACGGAACCAGCGGCGTGCCGAGCACGCTCGCCGCGTTTCGCTCAACGTTCTCTTCGCAATTGGGAACCAACGCCGTCGGTGCAGTAGCGGCGACGCTTGCCGGCCGCTCGGGCACGACATCACTGACCGCGAACGGGTTCAGCCCGTTCTTCCTGATGCGCTATCCGCAGTTCACCGGCGGCGTCAACGTTCTCGACAGCAATGACGTTTCGATGTACAACGCGCTCGAGATCATTCTTAAGCGGCGGATGAAGGCCGGTTTGAGCTATCAGATCAGCTACACGCTGTCGAAATCTGAAGATACACGTTCGTTCGATCCGACATTTACGACCGTTTCACGCGCCAATGCCCAGTCAGCGTCGAGCACGCCGTTTGACAACAATCAGCGTCTGCTCAATTACGCGTGGTCCGATTTTGACCGCAGAAACGCTCTTCAGGGGCTGTTTGTTGCCGAATTGCCGTTCGGTCGTGGCCGGAAGTTCGGCGGCGACATTCCGAAGGCACTTGACTATCTGATCGGCGGCTGGCAGTTGTCGGGCGCAATGAACATCGCTTCGGGACGCCCGTTTACGGTCTATTCCGGTGCGAGCACGTTCGGTAATGTGGTGCAATCAACGGCGGACTGCAATTCATGTCCGCGAAGCCTTGGAGTACTGGTGCAGGAAAACGGAACGAATTACTGGTTCGACGCCGCTGCTCGCTCGAAGTTTTCGTTGCCGCTTCCGGGTTCGCTTGGAAACACGGGACGCAACTATTTCGTCGGGCCGAAGCGTTTCGAAATGGATATGTCGATCTCGAAGAATATCCGTTTGACGGAGCGTTTCAATTTCGATCTTCGCGCCGATGCGAAGAACGTCTTCAACATCAAGCACTTCGGACTGCCGACCGCGATTCAGAATTCGACCACCTTCGGTCGGATTCGGGACGGCGTCAACAGCACGTCTCGCCGTATTCAGCTTTCGGTCAAGGTCAACTTCTAAATTTGGCCGAAAACGATCAAACCGCCGCGATTTCGGTCGCGGCGGTTTTTTTTTATCGGGAACTGGCAACCGGAACAGATTCAAGGGCATCTTGTTTTACAGACACATTGTCGCGGCAACGATCTTCTGCATTTGTGCACGGCATTGAGTCTCCAGGGTTCCTCCTGTTTCTCTTTTTGCCCGCCGGTATGGGATGCCGGCGGTTTTTTTTTCAGCAGACGGCAGACGGCAGACGTCAGACGTCAGACGTCAGATGTCTGAAATCCGGAGACTGAAGTCTGACAGCCGAAGTCTGACGACTGATAGCTGGCGTCCGACGACTGACAGCTGACGTCTGACGACTGACGACTGGCGTCCGACGACAGGCGTCCGACGACTGACGACTGACAGCTGACGTCTGACGTCCAACGACTGACGACTGACGTCTGACAGCTGACGTCTGACGACTGACGACTGGCGTCCAACGACTGACGACTGACAGTTGACGTCTGACGACTGACAGCTGACGTCTGACGACTGACGCCTGACGACTGGCGTCCAACGACTGACGACTGACGACTGACGTCTGACAGCTGACGTCTGACAGCTGACATCTGACGTCTGCCACTACTCACTGCCTGCCACGTTTTTGCCGAAACCGATTGGCGAGCTGCGCGAGTTGCTCGGCGCGGGGAAGGTTCTCGACGGCTTTTGCGACCTGTGCGTCGTCTTCGGTCAGGACCTGTTTGGCCGAGACCGTCCCGAATGCCGAGGTTACGAGGTTGTATCGAAGTCGTATTTTGACGAACGCCCGTTCGCGGTTGATTGCCGGCCCCATCGCGCGCCAGTCTTCATGTTCGGCGACAAATCTAAGAAATGCCGCAAATAGTTCGTCACCGACCGGAAAGTCGGCCGGCCGGACGCGTTGCCCGAACCGCATCGGCGCCGAAACAGCGTAGTTTTCGAAACCGCTGATAGTTCCGGCGGCCAATTCGCGGGAAAAGAAAAAGATCGGATCGAGAAGGTTGATCTGCGACCGGTCGAGAACCTCGGATTTCACAAATTCGTCAGGTGAAATTCCGTCGCCGCCGAACACCGCCCGACCGGTCAGCGTCTTTGTCTCGCTCCGTTTTAGCTTCGTTTCCGGATTCTTGTGATTGTAGTAATCGTAAAGGCCCGAATGCGAATAATCGCGCTGGATCGATCTTCCCGACGGCGTGTAGTATTTTGCGGTCGTCAATGTCAGACCGGAACCGAACGGGAGACCGAGAATGCTTTGAACAAGTCCCTTGCCGAACGTGTTTTCACCAACCACGATTGCCCGGTCAAAATCCTGCAGCGCTCCTGAAACGATTTCGGATGCCGAGGCCGTCTGATCGTCGACAAGAACCACAAGCGGCATATTCTCAGGCGTACGGTCGGCCGCTTTCCATGTTCGGTTATCGATCGCGAAACGTCCGCGCTGGGTGACGACGACGCTCCCGAACGGCAGAAACTTCTCGGCGACCTTGACCGCCTGTTCAAGAATTCCGCCGGGATTGCCGCGAAGGTCGAGAACCAGCGACGTCATTCCCTGCTTCTTGAGTTCGGCAAGGGCGACGCTCAGTTCCTCGCCGGTCGTGTAGTTGAAGCCTTCGGTCATATCGACATAGCCGATCCCGGGCCGAATGATGTAAGCATCCGGAATTGAAGGCTGCGGAACGCGGTTTCGCCGGATTTCAACGGTTTCGAGCTTTCGGGTGTCATTGCGTTCGACGGTGACGCGTGCAACGGTGCCCTTGCGGCCGCGAACGCGGTCACGCACGTACGAAGAATCTTTGCCCGACATGTTTTCGCCATTGACCTGAACGATCCGGTCGCCGAACCTGAGTCCGGCGCGGTTTGCCGGCGAATCGGGAAAGGTCGCGATGACATAGGTGTCGGTCCGGCCGCCGACGAGATAGTTTGAGATCGTCGCGCCGATGCCGAAATACTCGCTCTGCTGATCGGTGAGCAAATCCTGAAACTCGACGTCGTCGAAGTAGTTCGAATGCGGATCGAGCGCATGAAGCATTTCATTGATCGACGATTTTACAAGCGCGGAATACTCGGTCCGTTGAGGATCGACGTAGTTGCGGCGGATGATGTCGATCGCTTCACCGACATCGCTTGTGATCCGCGCGGTCGGCAGCGGCTCGGCAGTGACCGATGCGGGACCGCGTGAGGGCGAAGCCTGAAACAAAGTTCCGCGTCCGATCCGAAACGGTTCGTCACCCGGTTGCTCCTTGGCAGGCCTTTGCCGAGCCTGCGTGTTGGCAGAAACAACCGTGACCGACAGGATCAATAGGGACGCAAAAAATCTCCGCATAGTTCTCCTCAATGGATGAAACCGGAAGCCGACCGCAAAACGTTTGGATGAGCGCGATGTTACCTAACACCGGGCACCGACGCAAGCCGATCTTCGCCGCAACCGATAAATTTTTGTATGCCGAAGGAAAGTCGCAATCGGTTCGGGATTCCACCGTTCTTGCATCAAAGGTTGCGAATAAAGTTTGATTGCATCGGGCTTTTCAGCGAGAATTACCGACATGGAGCAAGAACCCGAATCGCTTGAGGCGAAATTCAGAAAATTGGTTGAAACCGTCGACGTCGCAAACGCGATGACCGAGCCGCTGACACGCTCGATCGAGGCGTTTCTTCGTGTCACGGCGAGCGAACTCGGATCCGAAGAGGCATCGGTCCTGATCCGCGACGGCGAAGAGGGCGACCTCAGATTCCTCTCGGCCGTCGGCGCTGTCGCCGATCACTTGCTGAATCTGAAGGTTCCCGCCGGAAAGGGAATCGCGGGCTTTGTCTTTTCGTCCGGACAGCCAATGGCGGTCGCCGATGTCGGCGAAGAAGAATCGTTTTACGCGGAAGTCGATCGGCACACCGGATACTCGACCCAGACGATTTTGGCGACGCCGCTCAGGCATGATGGTGAGATCATCGGCGTTCTCGAATACGTGAACCGCGTCGGTGAGCCGCCATTTGCCGCGTTCACGCCGGAAGAAATGGATAAGGCCGGATCGTTCGCCGACGTCATGGCGTCGCTCGTCAACGCCTACGAGTCCGCAAAACTGCTCCACGAACTTGGGCGGGCGATTGTCTCCGACGAGTCCGACGGCGGATATCAATCGATCCGCGTCTGGCTCGACAGTGTCCGCGGCACGCCCGAACACCGTGAAATGCTCGATCTTGCGATGCTGGTCAGCGAACTTGCCCGGCGCGGAAACGACGAACGGCGTCTTTGCCGCGAGATCCTCGAGGCCATGATCAAGTTCTCAAACGGCTCAAACGAAACAAGTTACCTCAGTTTTTAACCAATGAATTCGTTGATTCCTACAGACAATGCAGTCCTTGGTGACGACTGGCGCTCGCGGACCGGCCGCGGCGTGACGGTCGCCGTCATCGACAGCGGCATCGACGCGACTCATCCCGATCTCGCCGGCCGGATTGTCGAATCCGTGATCGCGAGGGCCGACAATCGCCGCGTCGTTTTTGAGCCGAGCGATTCCGGCGACTCCGCCGGGCACGGGACGGCCTGTGCCGGGATCATTTCACGGATCGCCCCGGACGCCGAAATCCACAGCGTCAAAGTTCTCGGCGCCGGCGGACTCGGAGACGGCCAGACGTTTCTCGCAGGACTCGAATACGCGATCAGGCGAAGATTCAGGATCATCAACCTCAGTCTCGGAACAACAAAGCCTCAGTTCTTTTCGCCGCTTCATGACCTGCTTGACCGCGCATATCAGGCCGGCTGCATTGTCATTGCGGCGGCAAACAACCTGCCGCAGCCGTCGTTTCCGTCGGTCTTTTCATCGTCGCTGATCTCGGTTTCTAAATCGGGTGAGACTGACCCATTTCAATTCGGCTTCAGATTCGGTGAGGTGATCGAACTGACGGCGCCGGGAGTGAATGTCAGGACGGCTTGGCCCGGCGGCGCGCATAAGAGTCTCACCGGGAACAGTTTCGCCTGTCCGCATATCGTCGGCATTGTCGCGCTGCTTCTTGAAACCTATCCGGAACTGACTCCGTTTCAGGTCAAGTCGGCGCTGTACGCGATCGCGTCCGAAAATGACCGGCGCCGGCTTAGATCGGCCGCGGATGCCTGAGTCGGCGCCGATTGCCTTTTCAAACTCAAAGTGATTTGATGAACAAGGGAAGTATTTATGTCGTTGAAATTCAGTCTTGCGCCTCTCGATCTCCAGGAATTCGAACTCAGCAACGGTCTGCGCGTCGTGCTCAACAAAGACGATGCGATCCCGGTCGTAGCCGTCGCGGTTTACTATGACGTCGGTTCGCGGAACGAGCGCGAAGGCCGCACCGGTTTCGCGCATCTCTTTGAACACATGATGTTCCAGGGGTCCGAGAACGTTCCGAAAGCGGCCCATTTCCAATACATCATGAAAGCCGGCGGAACGATGAACGGGACAACCTCTTCCGAACGGACGAACTATTACGAAACACTTCCGGCCAACCAGTTGCCGCTGGCGCTTTGGCTCGAATCCGACCGGATGCGTTCGCTCGCCGTCACTCAGGAGAATCTCGACAATCAGCGTGACGCGGTCAAGGAAGAAAAACGGCTGCGATACGACAACCAGCCGTACGGCGAGGTTTTTGACATCATCAACCGGATGATTTTCACGAATTTTTCGAATTCACATTCGACGATCGGTTCAATGGAAGACCTTGACGATGCGACCGTCGAGGACGTCCGCGAATTCTTCCGGACCTACTACGCACCGAACAACGCCGTTCTAGTCATTTCGGGAGCGTTCGAACCGGCGGAGGCGCGCGCTCTTGTCGAAAAATACTTCGGATCCATCCCGTCGCAGCCGAAACCGACGGCCGTCGATGTCACCGAATCCGAACCTGTCGCGACGAATTTTCTTGAGTACGAAGATCAGCATGCGCCGCTGCCGGCATTTCTCATCGGCTGGAAGATTCCGCCGCGACGAACCCGCGAGTTCTTTGCGCTGTTTCTGGCCGGCAAACTGCTCTACGACGGCGAAAGTTCGCGGCTTTACCAAAAGCTGGTCAAGGGCGATGAGTCGGTGATTCAATTGTTCGGCTTCACCGACGAGCGCCGCGGCCCGTCATCGATCTTTGTCGGCGCGATTCCGAAGCCTGAACGCGATCTTTCGCAGATCCGCGAGACGATCATGGACGAGATCCGCGACCTGAGCGCCAATGCGCCGTCCGCCTCCGAAATGCAGAAACTTGCAAACCAACTGATCAACGACACCGTGCGGGTCAGACAAAGCTCGATGGCGCGGGCGCAGCAGATCGCCGAATTCGCGCTTTATGACGGACGTCCGGAGATCATTAATTCGGAACTTGACGAGCTACTCGCGATCACGGCCGACGAGATCCGCGACGCTGTCGCCAGGTATCTGAACACCGAAAACCGATCGCTGCTCGACGTCGTCACAAAAAAATAACCTGACCGATCGATGGGAAATTCCCGGAAGAAAGACAAATGACAGAAGATTTTCGAAAATCACCGCCCGCTCCGCTTGTTCCAGGATCGTTCAACATTGCGCGTCCGTTCGAAACCACTCTCGAAAACGGATTGCGCCTCGTTATCTTTGAGGATTCACGGTTTCCGCTCGTCAGCCTGCGTCTTGTCGTATTTGCCGGCGACGCGTGTGAGCCCCGCGACCTGATCGGACTGAACTCGGCGATGGCATCGATGCTGACCGAGGGGACCGAGAATTTTTCAAGCCGATCGCTGGCAGAGGAAGTTGAGCGTCTCGGCGCAAGTCTCGGCGCCGGTTCCGGTTTTGACAACACACGCATCTCGGCCTCATGCCTTTCGCCCTACGTGTCCGATGTTCTGCGACTGATGGAAGAGATCTTGATAAAGCCGACGTTTCCCGAGAGCGAGCTTGAGCTTTACCGTCAGAATACTGTCGAGGGACTCAAGTTTCAGCGTTCGCAGGCGTCGTTTCTTGCGAACGAACAGGTTGCGCGGATCATTTACGGTGATCATCCGTATGGCACGGTTTCGCCAAAGGCCGAAAATATCGAACACATCGATCGGTCAATGCTCATCGAGCATCACCGTCGAACCCTTGTTCCGAACAATGCGGTCCTGGTGGTCGTCGGCGATGTGGAACGTTCTGCGATCGTTGCCGAGATCGAAGAACGATTCGGCAATTGGCAGCCCGGACCGAAACCGTCGAATGAATTTCCTGATCCGCCGAAACGAAGCGGTCGCAGCCTGACGATCGTCGACCGAAAAAGCTCGGCGCAGGCGAATATAGTGCTTGCGCTGCCGGCAATCCCGCGAAGCCATCCCGACTTCTTTCCGGTGCTTGTCATGAACCAGATCCTCGGATCCGGGGCATCATCGCGGATCTTTATGAATCTGCGCGAGGAAAAGGGCTACACCTACGGCGCTTATTCAAAATTCGACATGAAACGGTTCGGCGGAGAGTTCGAAGCGACGGCCGAGGTCCGGACCGCCGTCACCGGCGATTCACTGCGGGAGTTCTTTTATGAGCTCACGCGGATCCGCGACGAACAGGTTTCGGATGACGAATTGCGCGATGCGATCAATTATCTGACCGGCGTCTTTCCGATCCGCGCCGAAACACAGGAAGGACTGACAAATCTGATCGTCCAGCAGAAGGTTTACGGGCTGCCTGACGATTATCTCGAGACTTACCGCGAACATGTGGCGGCGGTTTCAGTCAGCGAAGTGCAGCGCGTCGCACAGGCATACGTCCGCCCAGACGAATTTGCGATCGTCATCGTCGGCGACGGCGAGGACGTTTACCGGCAGTCGCGTGATTATGCCGGCGATGTCGAAATTTTCGATACCGAAGGCAATCCGGTCGATGTCGCGGGTTATGGCCGCGAGCCGGAAGCGCCGGCCGCTGACCTTACCGGAAACTGGAAGCTCGAAGTAGATTTTCAGGGGCAGAAAGTCGAGGTCGAGTTGAAACTGGCGCAGCAGGAATCGGTTCTCAACGGATCGCTCGAATCGATGCTTGGCGTTGGAACGATCGAAGGCGGAAAAATCTCGGGCGATGAATTCACGGCGGTTGCGGTCACGGAAATGAACGGACAGCGGATTGAAATCGTGATCAACGGCGAGGTTTCAGACGACTCGATCGGCGGCAGTCTTGCGCTTCCGATGATGGCGGACTCGCTCAGTTTCACCGGCACGCGCAACTGAACGCGACGATCGCAATGTCGGAACCTGGAACGATAGTGACCGGCAAATCGCAACGTCGGCGATATTAGCGCAGTACTTCAGAATCAAGCACCTTCGGAAAAGCGGAGCATTTCACCACATCGGGCGACGGAGGCTCGATTGGGTTCACGCGTAAACGCGTAACTCTCGCGGTCAACCGTCCGGACTGAATTAAAAAAAAACGCCGCACCGAAGTCGGTGCGGCGTTTACTTTTAGCCTGAAATCTCAGATTCTTAAGCGCCGGTCGTGTCGACGACTTCAGCATCCGGTGCATTCTTCATTACCGAATCTATGCCGTTCTGGCAGGCCGCGTCCGATGAGTACATTTCGCTGCGGCCGATCTCCTGACCGTTTCCGGCCTTGATGATGAAGTACGGATCACCTTTCGCCGATTCACGCTTTTCAAAGCGACCGGCGTCGCCGCCGTTTTTGCGAACCGACTCAACGCCGTTCTGACATGCCGACTTCGACTCGTACATTTCGCTCGACAAAATGATCTGACCGTTTCCGGCTTTGAGATTGAAGTGAAATTTTCCGTTCGCTGATTGTTTGATCTCGAATTTTCCTGCCATTTGTTCTCCTCTTCCAAAATTGGTATTTAAGATTTCGGGGGCGATCCGGACGGTGGTGACCGGCCCAAATCGTTGCAAATATATCATTATTGAATCGATTTCCAAATCAGATCGGATGTGAAAATGGGCAATGATTGAGTTGTGAGTGAGGTAAGAGCTTCTTTGGAGAAAGCGGACGGTTCTCACAACTCAATCGGCCACATCGCGCCGGCGTTTGGGGGCCGGAGCGAATCTTTAATGTCCTCAGCTTGCGAGCCGGAGTTCGCGGCTGACTGCCCCGCCTGATTTCAGGT
>JBGASE010000061.1:0-17251 GCA_044229875.1 Pyrinomonadaceae bacterium
GTCTTCGTCCATCCGTGGGAAATGATGGGCGAAGCCGAAATGAAAAAATACTGGCTACCGTGGCTCGTCGGAATGCCGGCTGAAACATCGCGTGCGATCTGCTCGCTGATCTTCTCCGGCGTGCTCGAACGATGCCCGCAGCTTCGGATCTGTTTTGCGCACGGCGGCGGATCGTTCCCGTCAACGGTCGGCCGCGTGGCGCATGGATTCGAGGTCCGGCCTGATCTGTGCGCGGTCGACAACGACGTCAACCCGCGGGAATATGTTCGCAAGATCTACTATGATTCGCTCGTTCACGACCCCCAAATGATGCGATACCTGATCGATCTCGCCGGCGCCGACCGCATCGCGCTCGGAACCGACTACCCGTTCCCGCTCGGCGAAGACATCGCCGGCGGCCTGATCGAATCGATGGAACTTTCGGAATCGGACAAACGCCGGTTGCTTTCCGGAACGGCGGAGGAATGGCTCGGGATTGCGCTCTAAAGATTCAGTGCAAGCGTGCAAAGATTCAGTGCAAAGTGCAGAGTGCAGAATGGACAACTGACAATGGACAGTTCAGTGCAGAGTGCAGAGTGCAGAGTGCAGAGTGCAGAGTGCAAAGTGTAGAATGGACAACTCATAATTGAAAATGCTGGGATTAAGTGCAGTATGTGAGTCCAGAATGGACAATGCTATTCAGGCAAGACAAATTGTCCATTGTCCGTTTTCCACTTTTCAATTGTCCGTTTTCCACTTTCGATTGTCCGTTGTCCATTGTCCATTCTGCACTTTGCACTTTGCACTCTGCACTTTGCACTGAACTGTCCGTTTTACACTTTTCCATTGTCCACTTTTCCGATTGTCCATTGTCCACCGCGCTTCGCTTATGATCCAATATTCAACTGAAAATCTGCCGGAAGCCAACGAGATCATCGAACTGTACCGCGCAGCCGGCTTGCCTCGTCCGATCGACGATCCGCAACGGATCACGGCGATGTACGCGAATTCCGACATCATCGTCTCGGCCCGGTCCGGAGGCAGGCTAGTCGGCGTCGCGCGGACCGTGACTGACAAGGTCTGGTCGGCATATCTCGCGGATCTCGCCGTCGATCCGTCGCTGCAACGATCGGGAATCGGACGCAGACTGGTTGAACTCACGCGCGAAGCGCTCGGCGATCAATCGATGCTGCTTTTGCTTTCGGTCCCGGACGCGATGGATTATTACCCGAAAATCGGGATGGATGCGGTCGACAACGGGTTCATTTTCCCGCGCCGGAAGTGAAGTGATATATTCGACTTATGAAACTCAGAATCCGCGGCAACACGATTCGCGTCCGGCTCAGTCAAAGTGAAGTTTCGGCATTCGGCGAGCATGGATTTATCGAGGAGATCACGGATTTCGGCCATGGCCAAATCCTTGTTCTGGCGCTGACCTCAGCCGCGAACGTACATCCGGCAGCGACTTTTATCAACGGCACGATTGAGATCAAGATTCCGCAAGACATCGTCAAATCGTGGGCAGAATCAGACGAGGTTTCGATCTCAGCCCAGACAGAAACGTTGAAACTGCTGATAGAAAAGGACTTCAAGTGCCTGACGCCGCGCGACGGCGACGACGACCACGACACTTTTCCCCACCCGCGCCAGAACGACTCCGCATGTTAAAAATTTGCGCAATGTGATTCGAATCATGTTTTTCGCAAATTGCGGGCTTTATCATCCGAATCGTGGAAATACTTTTCGGAGGTAAACATGCAAGTTTTGACCAACAGAACGGTCCGCGAGATCGCGCTTGAAAATCCGGCGACGACGCGGGTATTCGAAGAATTCAAGATCGATTATTGCTGCAACGGCCGTCACGAATTTACGGTCGCGTGCGAAATGGCCGGCGCTGACCCAAGCGTCGTGACACACCGTATCGAGGAACTCGAAGCGAGTAGCGAGATTGCCGATACCGCCTGGCTGAATACGGCGTCGTTACGGACGCTGATCGGCTACATCGTCGACAAGCACCACGTTTTCACGCGCACCGAAATCGCAAATTTGCTGCCGTTGATGGACAAGGTCGCGCGCCGCCACGGCGAAGGACATCCGGAACTGCTCAGGCTTGAGCATCACTTCAATGATCTGTGCGATGAACTGATGCAGCATTTGCTCAAAGAAGAACAGGTCCTGTTCCCTTACATTGAAAAGCTTGAGGCGACGAATTCGGTCCAGTTCTCGTGTTTCGGTTCGGTCAACAACCCGGTGAACATGATGCTCCGCGAGCATGACACCGCCGGCGACACGTTGCGGCTGATGCGCAACATCACGTCCGATTACACATTGCCGGAAGGCGCGTGTCCGAGCTACACGGCTCTGTTCAACCGGCTTCAGGGCTTCGAACGCGATTTGCACCAACACATTCACCTGGAAAATAATCTTCTTTTTCCGAAGGCGATCGAACTGGAATCAAAGGTCGCCAGTCTTTAGATCGAGCCATGTCATCAAACGCCGCAGCGATCAAGTTCAGGACCCGCGCAGTCGCGTTGCCGAACGAGCACGGTTCGTGGGGCTTCCTCTTCGAACCGCTCGTTGCGGCGCTTGCGATCGCGTTTTCGCTCGCCGGTGTCTGGATCGCGATCGCCTACATCGGCGCGTTCCTGATGCGTCAGCCGCTGAAGATCTACTTTGCCGACCGTCTTGCCGGCCGCGATCTTCCGCAAACGGCCTCGGCGCTGAGATTCGCCGTCGGATTCGGTTCGATCTACGCAGCGGGCGTTGCCGGAAGCCTCGCCTTTGCTGATATCCGCAGCTTCATTCCGATACTTTTGGTCGCACCGTTCGGCATTTATCAGATCTACGTCGACGCCTCAAAACAGAGCCGCAATCTATTGCCGGAACTGACCGGAGCCGTCACGATCTCGTCGTCGGTCGCAGTCATTGCGCTCGCGGCCGGTCTTGTGCCGTCGGCAGCTTACGGCTTGTGGGCGATTTTCATCGCCCGTCTGATTCCGTCGATCATTTATGTCCGCAACCGATTGCGTCTCGAAAAGGGCAAGGATCATCTGATCTGGCCTTCGGCCGTGCTTCATTTGGCGGCGATCGCCGTGGTCGGAGGACTCGCATATTTTTCCATCGTCCCGAAATTGCCGCTTCTGATGTTCGCGATCCTTTTCGTCCGAGGTGTTTGGGGTCTGACTCCTTGGCGGCGAAAAGTGAAGGCAATGCGGATCGGGGTTTGGGAGGTTATTTACGGCGCACTGACTGCGATATCGGTCATCTTGGGTTATTATTTTGAGGTATGACCGTACCCTCAAGTATTTACGGACCGGTGAAATCGTGGCGTCTCGGCCGATCGCTCGGGGTTGATGTCCTGTGCGTCGATTCGATCTGTTCGTTCGAGTGCGTCTATTGCCAGCTCGGCAAAATCAATCGTGTTACGTCCGAACGGTCGATCTTTGTTTCGACCGAAAAGATCATCGAAGATTTGCTTGCGTCCGACTGGGAGTCGGCCGATGTCGTCACGTTTTCAGGCAGCGGCGAACCGACGCTCGCGTCCAATCTGGGTGAGGTAATTGCGGAAATCAAACGAATTACCGGCAAGCCTGTGATAGTTTTGACGAACTCGACGCTGCTTTATCAGCCTGCGGTCAGGCACGATCTTCGGCAGGCAGACCGCGTTTTTTGCAAACTCGACGCGTGGTCGGAGGAGACTCTGCGCCGCTTTGACCGCCCGGCTCCCGGGATCACTTTGACTTCGATCGTGGAAGGAATCAAAGCGTTGCGTGAGGAGTTTTCGGGCCAGATCGCGATCCAGACGATGCTGCTCAAGCGTCCGGACGGCGACGATCTCGAGAAGCTCGCCGAAATGCTGAAGTCGATCGCGCCGGACGAGGTTCAGCTGAATCTCCCGACACGGCCCGTCCCGCGCGAGTATTTTCTCGAGACACGCGGCAACGAAGTGGTTTTCGACGAATCGTTCACGAAACTGAAAACGATCACGAAAGACGACCTCGAATCCGTCGCGGCCGATCTTCGCCGACTGACCGGACTTGAGATTGTGACAAGATGAGGCGTCAGTGCAAAGTGCATAGTGGACAACTGACAATGGACAATTCAGTGCAAAGTGCAGAGTGCAAAGTGCAAAGTGCAGAGTGCAAAGTGGACAATGGACAGTTCAGTGCAGAGTGCAAAGTGCAAAGTGCATAGTGGACAACTGACAACTGACAATGGACAGTGGACAGTGGACAGTGGACAGTGGACAGTGCGGACACGACGCCAATCAAAATTTTTCACTCTGGACTTTGCACTTTGCTGAATCTTTGCACTTTGCACTTTGCACTCTGCACTTTGCACTGAATTGTCCATTGTCAGTTGTCCATTGTCCACTCTGCACTCTGCACTCTGCACTTTGCACTTTGCACTTTGCACTTTGCACTGAATTGTCCATTGTCCACTCTGCACTTTGCACTGAATCTTTGCACTCTGCACGTCAGTTATGCACAACATCGATATCGAACTTGTTGAAATGACGCTTGATGTCATGAAGTATGCCATCGGGCGGATAACGAACACGAATCCGCCGCTTGGCTTCCCGATGAAGGAAGAAGAGCTCTTTGCGGCGGTCGGTGAAACGATCACGCCGAAAGGGATCGGCGGCGAACGCGCGTTCCAGATGTTTCGCGAAACGCTGATGAAAGCCAGCGTTTCGATCGATCATCCGCGCCATCTCGCTTTTGTTCCGGCATCTCCGACCCGCGCCGCGGTGATGTTTGACCTCGTGACATCGGCGTCGAGCGTTCACGGCGCATTCTGGCTCGAAGGCGCCGGCTGCATTTTTGCCGAAAACCAGGCAATGCGATGGCTCGTGAAACTGACCGGATTGCCGGCCGGCGCATTCGGCGTCTTCACCAGCGGCGGAACCGAAGCAAATTTGTCGGCGATGGTCACCGCCCGCGAGGCATGGCGGGCAAAAAATGAAACGCGACGAACGACCCGAGGATTGATCATCGCCGCGATTTCGGCTCACTCATCGGTTCGGTCGATGGCGAAAGTGATCGATGCCGATGTAGTCTCCGTTCAGACCGAAGATCGGTTTGAAGCGGCGCAACTTCAAAGTGCGATAAGCGCCCTATCAACTGACGATCGCTCGCGTCTTTTCGCCGTGATCGCGACCGGTGGCACGACGAATGCTGGAATCATCGACGACCTCGACGGCATCGGACGCGTCTGCGAGAAGGAGAAGATCTGGTATCACATTGACTGCGCTTACGGCGGGGGCGCGCTCGCGTCTCGGCGGTCGCGAAAGTTGTTCAAAGGCATCGAACGCGCCGACAGCATCACCATCGATCCGCACAAGTGGCTTTTTTCGCCATATGATTGCGGTGCGGTTATCTACCGCGAACCGGAACTCGCGCGCGCGGCGCACGCACAGGAAGGATCATATCTCGACATCTTTTCTGATCCGGGCGCCAAGGGCTTCAATCCGGCCGATTACCAGATTCAACTGACGCGCCGCGTCCGCGGGCTTCCGTTATGGTTCTCGCTGGCAATGCACGGCACCGACCGTTACGAACTTGCGATCAACCGCGGGATAGAACTCGCCGAGATCGCCGGCAATCTCATCCGGCGTTCGCGTCACACGCAACTCGTCCGCGATCCGAGCCTTTCATGCGTATTGTTCAGACGTCTCGGTTGGTCGGCCGACGATTATCGTGACTGGACATATCGGAACCACAAGTCCGGATACGCTCTGGTGGCCCCGACAAAGGTCCGCCGTGGCTCCGATTTCGAAACCGTCGCGCGATTCTGCTTCATAAACCCCGACACGACCGAGGACGACATCGCCGGGATTCTGGAAACAATGAAATAACGCAATTTCGGATATCGGATTTCGGATTTCGGATTGAATTTTGATCCTTGAATCTTGATTTTTGATTCTTAATTCTTAAATTTTGATTCTTGATTCTTGAATCTTATTCCTTGATTCTTGACTCTTGATCCACGGATTTTGATCGACCGCTAACGTTTTGAAATAGATGCGTTTGGAGTAGAATCAAGCTATGAAGGCAATCGTCAAAAGCAAGGCCGAAGTCGGACTTTGGCTCGAAGATGTACCCGAACCGAAGATCGGCATCAACGATGTTCTGATTCGCATGAAACGCACCGGAATCTGCGGAACCGACGTCCATATCTGGAACTGGGACGCGTGGGCGCAATCGACGATCAAGGTGCCGACGATACTCGGACATGAACTGGTCGGCGAGATCGTCGAAGTCGGATCGAACGTCGTCGATTTTTATGTCGGCGATATCGTATCGGTCGAAGGCCATCTGGTCTGCGGCCGCTGTCGGAACTGTCTCGCCGGACGCCGTTACAAATGCGCCAACACGCTCGGTTACGGCGTCAATACCGACGGCGGATTCGCCGAATACATGGCCGTTCCGATGACCAACATCTGGAAGCACAACGAGGGCGTCGATCTCGACGTCGCCGCGATCTTCGATCCGTTCGGAAACGCGGTCCACACGGCGCTCGCGTTTGAGGTCTTCGGCGAAGATGTACTGATCACCGGCGCCGGCCCGATCGGCATCATGGCAGCGGCGGTCGCGAAGCATGCCGGTGCGCGTCATATCGTCATCACCGACGTCAATCCGAAACGGCTTGAACTGGCGCGTGCAAACGGCATTGAACATGCGATCAACGTGACTGAGATCTCGATCGCCGATTACCAGAAAAAACTCGGCATGAAGGAAGGTTTCGACGTCGGCATGGAAATGTCGGGCAATGCCCAGGCGTTCCGCGACATGCTCGCGAACATGACGCATGGCGGGAACGTCGCATTTCTCGGCATTCCGCCGGACGAATTCGCGATCAACTGGAAGACGGTGATCTTCAACATGCTGACGATCAAAGGCATTTACGGGCGTGAAATGTACGAAACCTGGTATCAGATGAATGTCCTCGTCGAAGGCGGGCTCGACATCTCGCCGATCATCACGCATCGCTATCATTACACCGAATTCGAGAAGGGTTTCGAAGCGATGCGAACCGGAAACAGCGGGAAAGTCGTCCTCAACTGGGACATGGTATGATTTTAGAATTGTGAGCGACATCCCCGAAATCAAACTGGACAGGACGAAACTGAAGATTGGCATGCGATTGGAGGATTCTGTCGCCGACGATATCGAATATTGGCAGAACACGTCGGTCAAAGAACGTCTTCAACACATCGAACGACTGAGACGGCTCAATTATGGAACTCGAGCTACCGAGAGACTTCAAAGAGTTATTCGAATCGTTAAATGCAAATGACGTCAGATATTTAGTGATCGGCGGCTATGCGGTCGGCGTTTACGGTTATTCGCGCACTACCAACGATCTTGACATTTTCGTGTCGGACGACGGTGAAAACGTCGTCAATTTGGTGGAAGCGCTGACGGAATTCGGATTTCGCAGATCTGATCTCATTGGTGTTTTCTCGGAGCGTCGTAGTTTGGTTGAGATCGGGGTTGAGCCGATGAAGGTTCAGCTGATGAACTTTGCTGACGGAATTGAATTTGACCGCGCGTTTGAATCTCGAAAGATTGTAGTGGTCGAAAATATTGCGATTAGTATCGTCAGCAAGTCTGATCTCATCAAAAACAAACTTGCAAGCGGTCGGCACAAGGATCTGGCGGACGTTGATCAGCTCGTTAAGCTCGCCGATTCCTGATCGAGATGTCGCAGTCTCACGATTTGATTGAATGGAACGCCATCAGGGACTTGGAACGCAATCAACCGGCGGAAACAGGATCAAGGCATATGTACGGAACAATAAAGGAACAGATCAACGGAACGATCGCGGAGATCCGGGAAGCGGGGCTTTACAAGTCGGAACGCGTCATCGAATCGCCGCAGGAAGCGCATATCAGGGTCGCCGACGGCGAGGTTCTGAACATGTGCGCCAACAACTATCTCGGGCTTTCGGATCATCCGGATCTCGTCGCCGCGGCGCACAAGGCGCTTGACGAATGGGGCTACGGACTTTCGTCGGTGCGGTTCATCTGCGGGACGCAATCGATCCACAAGGAACTCGAAGCAAAGATCAGCGCATTCCTCGGGATGGAGGACACGATCCTTTACACATCGTGCTTTGATGCCAACGGCGGCCTTTTCGAGACGCTTTTGTCCGAAGAAGACGCGATCATCTCGGATGAGCTCAATCATGCTTCGATCATCGACGGCATCCGCCTGTGCAAGGCGCAGCGCTGGCGCTACAAGAACGGCGACATGAACGATCTTGAGGACAAGCTCAAGGAAGCATCGGGCGCGCGCAACCGGCTGATCGCGACCGACGGCGTCTTTTCGATGGACGGATACATCGCCAAACTCCGCGACATTTGCGATCTTGCCGAAAAATACGACGCGATGGTGATGGTCGACGATTCACACGCCGTCGGATTCATCGGCGATCACGGCCGCGGAACGCACGAATATCACGGCGTCATGGACCGCATCGACATCATCACCGGAACGCTTGGCAAAGCGCTCGGAGGCGCCTCGGGCGGCTACACTTCGGCGAAAAAAGAGATCATCGAACTTCTCAGACAGCGATCGCGGCCGTATCTTTTCTCGAATTCGGTCGCGCCGCCGATCGTCGGTGCATCGATCAAGGCGATCGATCTGCTGACCGAATCGACCGCGCTTCGCGACAAACTCGCGGCGAATACGAAATTCTTTCGCGAGGAGCTTTCGAAGATCGGACTGACGATCCTGCCCGGCGAACATCCGATCGTTCCGGTCATGTTCGGCGACGCGATCCCGGCCGTGAAAATGGCTGAATCGCTTTTGAAAAAAGGCGTTTACGTGATTCCGTTCTCGTTCCCGGTCGTCCCGAAAGGCAAGGCCCGGATCCGAACGCAGGTCTCGGCCGGTCATTCGATGGAAGACCTGAAATTCGCAGTTGAGAAATTCGCCGAAGCGAAAGCTGAAGTTGGAATCTGAAATCCGACCGCGAAATACGCGAAAGACGCGAAACATATTCCGCGAAGATAGTCAGTTTCCGAATCCGCTTTTCGCGTATTTCGCGTGTTTCGCGGTCAAGGCTCCAAAGGTATGTCGTTCGAAAACTCAGAACAATTCGCGGCGGCGATGGATGCCGCCGATCCGCTCGCTTCATTTCGCGACCGCTTTCTGTTTCCCGTTGATTCTGACGGGAAGAGCGCGCTTTATTTCACCGGCAACTCGCTTGGATTGCAGCCGAAAACCGTTCGCGAATACATCAACCAGGAACTCGATGACTGGGCGAAGTTTGCCGTTGACGGCCATCTCCATGCGAAAAATCCATGGCTTCCCTATCATGAGTTTCTTGCCGCGAACATGGCGGAAATCGTCGGCGCCCGGTCTGGTGAAGTCGTCGTCATGAACTCGCTGACGGTCAATCTGCACTTGATGATGGTCTCGTTCTATCGCCCGAGCGGGAAGCGTCGCAAGATCGTCATCGAAAAGGGCGCGTTCCCGTCAGATCAGTACGCGGTGCGGTCGCAGCTCGACTGGCATTCGCGGAATTCGGAGTCGGGATTGGGGATTGCGGATTGTTTGATCGAACTTGCGCCGCGCGTGGGCGAATCGACATTGCGAACTGAAGATATCGCCGCGACGATCGGTGAAAACGGGGACGAGATCGCGCTCGTCATGCTCGGCGGCGTCAACTACTACACCGGCCAGGCGTTCGACATGAAGACGATCACTGAGGCCGGCCATGAAGCCGGTGCATTCGTCGCTTTCGACTGCGCACATGCCGCCGGGAATCTTGAACTCAGACTGCATGACTGGAACGTTGATTTTGCCGTCTGGTGCAATTACAAATATCTCAACGCCGGGCCGGGGGCGATCGCCGGGATGTTCGTTAATGAGCGCCACGCCGAACGCTTCGATCTGCCGCGATTCGCCGGTTGGTGGGGGCATGACAAAGCGACGCGGTTTCTGATGGGCGACGAATTTGTTCCGATGCGCGGTGCCGAGGGCTGGCAATTGTCGAATCCGCCGATCTTTCAAATGGCCGCCCTGCGCGCGAGTCTCGAAATTTTCCACGATGCAGGCATGGCTAATCTTCGCGCCAAATCGCTGAAACTCACCGGCTTTCTTGAATTCCTGTTGAAAGGGATCGAAACCGACCGGATCGAGATCATCACTCCGACAGACCCGGAACAGCGCGGTTGCCAGCTTTCGATCCGCGTCCGCGGCGCCGACAAATCGCTGTTTGAAACTATCACGTCGCGCGGCGTCTTTGCCGACTGGCGCGAGCCCGACGTCATCCGCGTCGCGCCGGCGCCGCTCTACAATTCCTTTTCGGACGTTTACAACTTTTCGACGATCCTTCGTGAGTGCCTTCAGCAGTGACCGATTTTGAATCAGGCTTTAACGATCCCGGCTGGGAATCGGTTGCGCGTTCGATCTGCGAATCGCTTCGGCTCCCGAATGAGCCGTTGATCCGCGCGCCAAGCAGCGACCATGTCGTTTTGCTTCGTGGCCGGAACGAGGTCATCAAGATCTACCGCCCGGGCCGCGATTGTTTTGAGCGCGAGCGCCGGGCGCTCCGATTTGTCGGTCGCGGCTGTCCTTTCGCTGTTCCCGAAATCGTCGCCGACGGCAACTTCAGCGGATATGACTTTCTGATCCAAACCCGCGTCCCGGGACGGCAGATGACGCGTGCGGAATTGCTCGAACTTCAACAATCCGAACAGATCGCATTCGTCCAAACGCTGGCGATCGGACTGAGGCGGCTTCATGAAATCGATCCCGGGGAAATCGCGTTTGATTGGGACGCTTACATCGCGGAGCGATCGGCGTCGTTTATCGATCGCCAGATCGCTCACGGCGTTGACCGGCACGTGATCAATGCGTTGCCGAGCTTTTTGGAAGACTCGCTGCCGCTTGTGCCAACGCAGTGCCGCAACACGTTCATGCATGCAGATGTCCATTTCGGGAATCTTCGCGTCGACGAAAACAATTGGATTTCGGGTCTTTTCGATTTTGCCGATTCCCGTTCCGGTTTTCATGAATACGAGTTTCTGGCCGTCGGCGTGTTGATGATCCAGGGGCAGGGTGAGCTTCAACGTGAGTTTTTCCGCGCATACGGTTATGCTGACAATGAACTTGACGACGTCATGCGGCGTCGGTTGATGATGCTGACGATGCTTTATGAGACCGCCGATCTGAGACGTTATGCGATGCGATTGTGCCCGGAAGCCGTCGATTGGCCGCTCGACCGGCTGGAGCGCGGAATCTGGAGTTTTTGAAAGGTTATGCCGAACGAAAAGGTAATCATCATCGGAGCCGGACTTTCCGGATCATTGCTCGCGATCTATCTCGCCCAGCGCGGAATCGCCGTCGACGTTTATGAAGCGCGCGGCGACATGCGGCGTGAAACGGTCGCCGCCGGCCGGTCGATAAATCTCGCACTTTCAAACCGCGGAATCCGCGCGCTCCGCGAGGTCGGACTGAGCGACTACATGCTTGCCGAGGCCGTTCCGATGTTCGGCCGCATGATTCACGGCGTTGACGGCTCAACCAAACTTCTGCCGTATTCCGGCCGCGAAGGCGAATATATCAATTCGATCTCACGATCGGGCCTGAACGTCGCGCTGATCGACCGCGCCGAGCAGTTTCCGCAAGTGAAGTTCCATTTTAACGAGCGTTGCGTCGCGTTCGATTGCCGCAGCGGCGAAGCGCGGCTCGAGAGCGGACTGCATCTCGCCGCCGACACGATCATCGGAACCGACGGCGCGGGTTCGGTGATCCGCAACGCGATGATGCGCGACGTCGATCGCTTTGATTATTCGATCAAATGGCTCGAGCACGGTTACAAAGAACTGCATATTCCGCCGGCTGAGGGCGGCGGCTTTCGAATCGAGAAGAACGCGCTCCATATCTGGGCCAGACGTTCGTTCATGATGATCGCGCTTCCGAATTTTGACGGCAGTTTTACGGTCACAATGTTCCTCGCGCACAAGGGCGCGAACAGTTTCGAAGCGATCGGCGCCGAGATCCTTCCGTTCTTTGAGGCCAATTTCCCCGATGCGATCCCGCATTTGCCGACGCTCCTTGAAGATTACGCGGCGAATCCGGTCGGAAATCTCGGAACAGTCAAATGCCATCCGTGGAACGTCGGCGGCAAATCACTTCTGATCGGCGACGCGGCGCATGCGGTTGTTCCATTTTATGGCCAGGGCATGAATGCATCGTTCGAAGATTGCCGCGTCCTCAATGAACTGATCGGAAAGCTCGGAACGGACTGGAACGCGGTTTTCGACGAATTCGTCGCGGTTCGGAAACCCAATGCCGACGCGATCGCCGACATGGCAGAGGAGAATTTTTACGAAATGCGCGACGCCGTCGCCGACCCGGTTTTTCAGCGGAAACGCGCGCTCGAAACACGGCTCGAAAATGAGTTTCCCGACTATTTTTCAAAATATTCGATGGTGACGTTCCGCGATGACATTCCGTATTCGGTCGCGAAAACGCGGGGCAACAAACAGGACAGGTTTCTGATGGAATACTGTTCGCGAACCGATGAAGTTACTGAGATCGGGCTTTCGGACGTATATTACAAACTTCGTGAAGATCTCTATTGACGGACTTGATTTTAAGGCTTCGGATCCGCGATCGATCGCGATCCCGATGCAGTTTGACGGTGATCAGCCGAACGCTTTCGGCGTCGACCGCGCCGTCTCGCTCGCATGCGAGGCCGGATCGTTGGTCGGCGATACACGCCGCGGCGGAAGCTGCAATTTCGAACAGGTCACATTCATCCCGCATTGCAACGGCACGCACACCGAGTGCGTCGGGCATATCACCGACGAACGGATTTCGGTCATCGATTGTCTTCGCGATCCGTTTTCGATCGCGGCGATCATTTCCGTCTCGCCTGAAACGGCGATCGGCGCGGCTGAAAATTACGCCGTCACGCCGGACGCGAATGATCCGTTGATTACAAGGCGAGTGGTCGAGGCCGCGCTTTCCTCAATTTCGCCCGATAATCGCGAAAAACTGACCGCGCTGATCATTCGCACGCTGCCGAACGATCATTCAAAATTGTCACGGATTTACAGGGACGAGATACCGCCCTATTTTTCGACCGAAGCGATGGAGTTTATCGTTGCGTCCGGGATCGAGCACTTGCTCGTCGATCTGCCGTCGATCGACCGCATTTACGACGAGGGGAAACTGTCGAATCACCGGATTTTCTGGAATGTCGGGAAAGAATCGCGATCGGTGAGGCCGGAGTCACGGTTAGACGCGACCGTGACCGAGCTGATCTATGTTCCGAGAGACATCAATGACGGGATATGTTTGCTGAATCTGCAGATTGCGCCGTTCGCGTCAGACGCCGCTCCGTCGAATCCGGTTGTTTTCACGATTCTGGCCCGCTGAAGCCGGAACCCCGAACCGAACGTCACCAGCTGACTTTTCCTTCCTTCGACGTGTCGATCTCCGCGATGTTCACTCCTTCGTTGAACAGAAAGATCTTGAGATTGTCGAACAAGAAATCGTGCGTGTCCGGACTTGAAACGTCGAGCCCGAAATGGTTGATCAGCTGATTCTGCTTCTGAAGCCATTCTTTCCAGCATGACTGGCAGATTTCAGAAAAAACCCGCGCGCCGAGATCGTTCGGAAACGGCGCAAATTGCATCTGTTCGCCCTTTCGGCCGCAACGCGTACACTTGAAACTATCGTTTGAAAATATGCCCACAGGTGAATTTCGGATCTGGGATTTCTGATTTCGGATTCGATTTTCCGACGTCCCAATCCTTCGGTTTTACCTTAACAATTTGGATTTGAAATCCAAAATCGGAAAAGGAAGAATCGATTGGTATTCGGGTTCAAGATTCAATCGGGATTCAATCAGGATTCAGGAAATTCAAGATAAAGACTCGCTCTTGAGTCTTGAATATTGAATCTTGATTGACTCTTGAATCTTGAATCTTGAATTTTGACTCTTGAATCCTGATCTTGATTCTGAACAAAGAAGATCCTTCATCCGGCAGCGGCGATCGCAGCCAGGACATCGTCGTCCTTTGGTCTGAAGAGGCTCAGCGATTCGACTTTGTGATGCGCGATCCGGCCGTCTTTTCCGATAACGACGACGCCGCGGGCCGATCGGCCCGGCAACCATGACTTCATCGAGTATTTCTCAACCACCGCGCCTTTATCGTCAGAAAGAAGTTTGAGCGTGAGATTGTATTTGTCGGCGAATGACTTGTGCGATCCGACGGTGTCGGTCGAAATCCCGACGACCTCCGCGCCCGTCGCCTGGTACTGCGACCAGTTATCCCGTACCGAGCAAAGCTGCGCCGTGCAGACCGGCGTGTCGTCGCCCGGATAAAACAGCAGGACCACGATCTTGCCTTGATGATCGTGCAGGCTCCATTTGTCTCCGTTCAGGTCCCGCAACGTGAAATCAGGTGCTTCATCTCCAATTTTCATAATTTCTCCAAATAATAATGTATTCGATCCGCTGCCTATTTCGGATTCGGCTCCGATCAGCCTTCAAAATCGCGAATGTCGCGAAACGGCTTGTCGCGATCGCTGAAGTCCGGCCGGTAATAATGCGCCGCAGACTCGTATTCCTGCATGAATCCCTCGTCCATCCCGAGTTCGCCAAGGATCGAAACGGCCGACAGCCATTCTCCCTCGGAAATCCGCCGTGAAAGCAGAATGTAACGCGGATCGGTCGCAGCCTGGTTGGTCGCATAATACTGCGCCATCAGCGAAACCGCGACCTGCGGTGAAAGCCCGTCGCGGATCCAGCGCAGATTTTCGCCGATTCCGGCAAGATCATTCGGCAGGACAAGCAGCCGCACGACCAGTCCGCGCTTGAGCAATCCGTCGGCACCGTAAACCAGTTCCGGACCGGTTTGGCGGTACATTTCGGCGATCGCGGCGCGCGCATGTTCGGCGTAGCCACGGATCTTCGAAAATTCGAATCCGACCTCCGAATCGGCATATTTCAGATCGGGCAAATAGATATCGACGATGTCTTCAAGCAGATTCAGAACCTCAACCGAATCATACGCGTTGGTGTTGTAAACGATCGGCAGGCTGAACCCGCGTTCGGCGGCGATCAGGATCGCACGCGCCATCTGCGGAGCGAAATGGGTCGGCGACACAAAACCGATGTTGTGACAGCCGCGAGCCTCGAGTTCGAGCATCATTTCGGCCAGCCGTTCATGAGTTATCTCGTTTTTTTTCTGCGTTTTCCAGGTTTGCGAGATCTGGTGGTTCTGGCAATACGCGCAACGCAGATTGCAGTTGCCGAAAAAGATGTTGCCCGCGCCGCCGGTTCCGGAGAGCACCGGTTCTTCGCCAAAATGCGCGGTATAGGACGCAACAATCGGCAATCTGCCGGAGTAACATGCGGCAATTTCGTCGTTCAGACGATCGTTGCCGCAGTCTTTCGGGCAAACCGTGCAGCGTTCGAGAAGTTGTTCAAGCCGCAGGACTCTTTTTTCGAGTTCGCCGCTTTGCCACAATTTCAGAAACCGCGGCTCCGGTTGTCGTTCCATAAACTCCGCCTTTCGGGTATTTGGCCATGATGTCGGGCGGCGCCACCTCGCGCGCCAGCGACCATGTGAAGTCCATTTCGGCATTGATCGTCGCCGTCGCCATTCGCGCTTCGAGCATCATCAAAACGCTGCCGTAAAACAGAAAAAGTATTCCAATCAGCCCGACCGGAATCGGGATCCACCGATAAACGCTGAAGATTCCGACGAGTCCGATCGAGACGCTCGTCAAGACAAAAATCCCGAGCCCCCAATAAAAAACGACCATCGCCCGTTGCAAAAGCCGTGACCGGCTTGTCACTTTGTCGAGCAGGTCAATGACAACCTCAAGCCGCCGGCTGTAGAGCAGAACTTCGCTCTTGTCCTTGGTCGTGATCAGATCGGCGAGCCGGTCTTCAAGAATCCGGACGCGGTCGATAACGCGCCCGAGCCGCGTCGAGGTCGAAAGCACCAACGATCCCGTCGCCGAGATCAGCAACGCGGGAGTGATCATCGCCGTCAGAAACTCGATCGTCGAACTCAGCGCATTCGGATTTACGTTTATCAGATCACCGGACATATTCGATTTTGGATTTTGGATTTGGGATTTTGGATTGGGTTCATCCAACCAAAAGTCCCGGACAGTTTTCCAAAATCAAGCAACAATTCTAAACTACGGGAACCTTAACAAGAAGTCGAACCGGAGTCTAAAATGAAATCGGGAACCCAAAATCAAAAATCAAAAATCCACAATGGAACGACCGTCTTTTTGCAGCACAAGAGTGAAGTGCTGGCGGGAAATCCGCTCGATGATCCGGTCGTCCGTGACGTGATAGTTTATCTCCCGCCGGATTATGACGAAACGAAACGTTATCCGTCAGTCTATGTTCTCAGCGGATTTACGGGGCGCGGGAAAATGCTGCTCAACGACAATGCGTTTGCGCCGAATTTTGCCGAACGGATGGACATATTGATCGGATCGGGCCGCATCCGGCCGATGATCGCCGTTCTTCCGGACTGTTTCACGCGCTATGGCGGATCGCAATACCTGAATTCGGCGGCGACCGGGCGATATGAGGATTATCTGACTGAAGAAATCGTGCCGTTCGTCGATTCGAACTTCGCGACCATCGCCGATTGCACATCACGGGCCGTGATCGGAAAATCGTCGGGCGGATACGGTGCGTTGATGATGGCAATGCGTCATGCCGACAAATTTGCGATCGCGGCATCGATTTCCGGCGACGCATATTTCGAAGCCTGTTATTTGCCCGATTTCCCAAAGGCGTTCCGCGCAATCAAGGGCGATCCGGCGGCGCTCGCCGCAAAAATGTTCGACGAGGAAGCGAAAAAAGGAAAGCACGATTTCGACGGTTTCAACATCATCGGGATGAGTGCTTGTTACTCGCCGCGCGGCGCCGAATTCGATCTTCCGTTCGACCTCCGAACGGGCGAGATCCGAAGCGAAATCTGGGAAAAATGGCTCGCGAATGATCCGGTCCGGCTTGTGGAAAAGTCTGTGGAAAACCTCAAGTCGATGAAACTGCTTTACATCGAAGCCGGAACGAGCGACGAATTCGGTCTCGACATCGGAGCCCGCGTCCTGTCATCAAAACTTCGCGACTTCGGGATCGATCACATTCACGAAGAATTCGACGGCGGCCACTTCAACATCTCGCACCGTTACAGCAATGTGCTTGAGAAAATCTCGGAAGGTGCAGAGCGCGGTTAGTGCAGAGTGCAGAGTGCAAAGCAGTTTAGTG
>JBGASE010000251.1:0-5760 GCA_044229875.1 Pyrinomonadaceae bacterium
ACGACGGCCGATCCGGTGACGGGAACGACGATCCGGTGGGCGGGATCGAACGGGACATCGGGAACGGCAAATGAGGAGACCGAACCGCTCGGACAGATCGTTGACATCGCCGACCCGAACACTGAAAACAGTCCCGGCTATGAAAACGCCGCCCGCAACTCGGCATTTCCCGAATGGCAGTGCGCGTTGCCGGACGACGTCCGTCCGATCGAATGCCGGATGCGGGAAGAGATCGAAAGTTCGCTGGGCGGCACGAGCATCAAATCGATCTGGGATCCGGACAAGAAAGACGGCGATCCGTCGTTCGTCCATGTCAACGATTCCCCTCCGGATTCCGCAAGGGACGCACAGGGACAACTCGCGCATGAAACAACGCATTCGACGGCAAAACCGATCGACAAGGTCGCCGACGGCGCGACAACCAATCCCTCCAGTATCCCCGGCAACTGCGACGGAGACGTTGACCTCGAACGAAACAAGGTCAACATCCGCTGCGGCGATTCGAGTTTGCCGGAGGATTTCAAAGATGCGAGTTATTCTCCGCCGCCGACACCACGGTCAAGGAGATTGGTGGACGAAGCCGCTTCGCAAGCTAAGAACCTACTTCGGTTTAAGCCATGCGCCAGTTTGGTTTCTCAAGGTGGGAGACAAGATCCATCCACAGTATTGACTGATATTCTTAAGAACGGACAAATCAAAGTAAGCAGTTCAATTCCAAGATATTCCGTGCGAAGCGATTTTCGAACTACGTATCCAACGGGCCGATCGATGCCCTTCAACCCAGATGCCGTCGCGACCACTTACGTCCTACAGGCTTCACTGAATGGCAAGACAAGACGGTTTCCAATCGGGATATACATCAAATCTGGTGGACCCTTCTTTGAAAACGTTGATTCACCAATATATGGTGGGTCTCGGATTGAAATATCTGCGAGTAGCTATCGGGCGTTAGCGGTAATTCACGAACTGATGCATTGGTTCGGAGGAGATCATCCAAAGGGAGACTCATCTGGTTGGAATCGATCGATATATGTTCGTTGCTTCTTGATCAATCCGAATTGGGATGAGAGAAATCGAGTTCCGATTGCGTTGCCAGAAGGGTCCGTTTCGACCGAAACGATTTCGAGAAGGTGAGCCGTCAGGAGCACGCCACCTTGAAGATCGGGGAGTGTGTACATAATGCGAGACGAAAAGTCGTTAGATTTTATCAATAAGTCAATCGTTTGCGCGTTGGTCTTTCTTGCGTGTCATGCCGTAGGTTTCGCTCAAAGTGCCGATCTGCGCAATTACGGAGAGGTTAGCCTCACTATCAAACTTTCAGCTGCATCCGATCTGAACGACGGCGCATATGAAGTTTCCGTGCTAGGAAGCAAGAGGCGGCTGAAAGTTGTTCACGAGCGAAGGAGTATCGAGAAAATCGAGAATCCGGATGTCTCGAACGGAGAGGACAATAAGAATCAGGAGATCAAGGATCTCTATCGGCTTCGAGTGTCGCCAGGCATTTACAGAATCGTAATAAAGAAATATGAGGGCTTCCGATTCGCAAATTTCAAGGTTGTGCGCGGCGAGACGACGCGAATCCAGATTCTTGAAGACCAATTTGCATGGGATACGATTTGCTATGATGATCTTCTGATTCTGAAGACCTTTGATAACCTCGAGCCGCGCAATAGACAGGAAAATCGATATCGATCACCGCCGTACCGAAGGGTTTCGGCTGATCGGTTTTTGCTGAGATCTCCGTTTGAAATTGTCGCAAGATATTGTCGAAAAACGAGCACCGGAACGAAGATTCATTACAAATCGGCAGTTGTTTATTACCAGACTTTCGTAATTGAGGCGGAAAATATCGCGATCGACAAAACGGAACTTGTTTTAGAAGCAATCGGAAGCGAAGAATATCCAGTCAAAATTCTGCGTGGCGCCGACGGCCCGCAAGTGTTCCGTTCAGTCAAGATCGACCTCCGAAGCCTGCGAATGTCGGAGGAGAAGCTTGTAGAGCAAGGTAACAGCGATGTTCGGGGGAAACAGCTTGATTTGGTCCTTGAAAACAATCCGGTTGCTCAGCGTTGAACGAACCGAGATCGAGCGGTTGTTCGGCGTTGAGCCGAAGATGTTCGACCACCTGGCTTCTAGCGGCGTAGCCGCTGGATCAAGAATCAGGCACGTTCGGAAAAGCGGAGCTTCTCCGCACATCCGGGCGCCGGAGGCGCAGTATGCAGTTCGTCGAGTGAATGAGACGCTACGAGGTTCACGCGTAAACGCGAAACTCTGACCGGTTCACTGGTAAACGCGTAACTGTGACCGGTTCACGCGTGAACGCGTAACTCTGGCTGTAAACGCGAATCTCTGACAAAGGATGCGGGGGCAAGCCCGCCTTTCCGACCTGCAAATGTGACTCGAAGATGAGCGATTGAGAGAATCTGATCACTCAATAATGTTGTCAATTGAAAAGTCCGGAAGGCGGGCTTGCCCCCGCCGACGCGAAATCCGAACCGGCTGGGTGACAGAAACGGGCGATCGCGATGTCGGAACCGGGAACGATAGTGACCGGCAAATCTCAACGTCGGCGGGTTGCGGCGGAGCCGCGGATGTAAACGCGAGCGCTCTCGGAAAAGCAGAGCTTTTCCTCACATCGGGCGCCGGAGGCGCTGGTAAAAGTGAAAAGTAAGAAGTAGAAAGGCAAAACGCGATTGAAAGTGATGATGTACGTAAGATCAAACATAAAGAACCCGGAACCAATTCCAAGCATTTAGCTGGAAAGCCGCGCAACGATTGAATTTACAGAAGCTGATCTGAATTACGATATGGCTAAGGAAACGATCAGGCAACTGATATTGGTGGGACTCGCAGTTCTATCGATCAATTGCGGTCCAATCTCAAATGTCAAAATAACGAACATCAACTCGTCTGAATCCACGCCCGTTTCGCCTTCGGATTTCAGGTGGAAAGAGATTGTCCTGCCGATTTTTGGGGACATACTGGTCTTGGATAAAAGCCGGGTATATGTTATCGGCGAGACGGGATTCGCTTCGTTGGATTCGAGCTTGGAAAAACCGAGGTTCATACCGTTCACGATTGAAAAAGCCTTCCTCACTTCCGACGGCGGACTTACGAGACGAAAAATGAATTTGTCGGGAGGAAGACGCGACACCGAAGACCGTTATACTGCGATGTTGTGCTGGGCGGATGACGCTGTTTTCAATGCGGACGTGTTGTGGGTATATGCGATTTGCGAACACACGAGCCAAATATGGAAAGTCCGGTTCAGCGATGAGCATGCCGTTGTTGATCTGACCGATTTCACCCATCGATCCGGTTCGGAGACGGAAGTTCTTGGGCCAGGGGAACTACCAGATTCAGGAGAACCGCTGCTGTTCCCCTCAAGAATGGCCGACGGCAGCGCACTGCTATCAGAAAAAAGGGGCGGCGGATTCTATCTTCAGTGGCAGAGTGAAGATCGGCGACAAATCGTGGATATCGATTTCGTCGGCAAGACCGGGTGGCTTGTGATCTACGGCGGCGGACTCATGCAATCAAGCGACAACGGGAGGAACTGGAAACCGATTGCCGCAATCCCAATGAAGCCTGACGACTATCTTGTCGCAATGGGATTCAGAGACGAAAACGAAGGCTTTGTCGTCGAACGTCATTCCATTTTGAGAACAACGGATGGAGGAAAGACATGGGTGGTTCAACTGGAGAAAGCTGAGAGATCCTTGACTGGGATCGTGGTTGATGATGACATTGCTTTCGTTTATTCAGATGAAGGCGATTTGTACGTCAACATAATCCGCTGATTGGAAGTACGAACTCTCATTGGACCAGAGCGCGCGGGGTTGAAGATCGCATCGAGATCCTGCACGGGCGCGTCGATGCCGACTTGTCAATCAGCGTGAAAAAATGACCCCCTAATCAGCGTTTGTTTTTGACCCCCCTCGGACGGTTTCCTGATAACTTTCGTGGAACGGAGGTTGTCGGAAATGCTTGGAATGGAGGAATGGATAGAGGTCATAGACTTGAAAAGGCAGGGTCACTCGATAAAGCAGATCTGCCGGATGACGGGACATTCGCGGAACACGGTCCGCAAGGTGCTGAGAGAAGGCGCGCCGGCCGGCGGACGGGATCGGAAGCGGGCGCCGAAGCTCGACGCCTACAAGGACTATCTGAAGGAGCGCATCTCCGACGATTTGATGTCCGCTTTTGGTTTTATCGATGGCCCATCGTCACGCCGGAAACGGTAGTTACTTGTCGAAATATTTCCCGAAAACCCAGTCAGATTTGTCGGCGGCGGTGTGGCATTTTGCGCAGTCGCCGCGTTTCTCGCGGGTCGTGACGACAAGGTCGTTGCCGCGCATGACAACGAATTCCCAATCGCCGGTTTTGGCGCTGAATCCCTTCTGACGCTTGATCATGACGGTCACCGTTTCCGGCCCATCGGCGTCCGCGGAACCGAGTTTCTCGCGAACAAACACAGCGCCGGGAAGATATTCGCCATTGACCGGACCGGTCTCGGCTTTTTCGTTCGCAAAGACACGGCCCCAGGAAACGGATTGATCATGCGGGTTCACCGGCTCTCTCACGATGAACGGCAGAAAAGCATCTGCGGCAATCTGACCGAGATCGTGTTCGCTGTGTTGCCATTCGGTTTCTACCGAAAGATCCGGATCCGGGCCGGCCACAAATGAGGCGTCGAATTTGTTGGGTTTGTACTTTTCAATCGGAGTCCAGACCGGACTTATCGTGAACCCTCAGCCTCCGGCGGCAAAATTGCGGACCTCGAAACTCTCCCTGACAACTCTCCATGTTTTGTAGCCGCTGGCAGCTGTTTCCGTGTCCGCGCCGGCATCGACCGTCGCCGCCGACCACATCGAAGCAACAAACGCGAAAACGGTGAAAAACGCGATGGCGATTGTTTTGATCTGCGAAGTTCGTCTCATATCATCCGAGATGCATCATTTCGCCGGCAAAGTTGCTTCGACCAAAAACAATTCGTCGAGCCGCTGCGTATTGAACACATCAATTTTCCGAGAGAATCCTATGAAAACTACCCTTGTCATCTTTGCGCTATTCGTGTTTTCCGCGTCCGTGCCGGCCGCCGCGTATCTGACTGAGCCGTCGATATCGCCTGATCGAAAGGAGATCGCATTTGTTTCGGGCGGCGATATCTGGACCGTTCCGGCTTCGGGCGGAACGGCATCGCTGCTCGTTTCGCACGCGGCGAACGAAGCACGTCCGATGTTCTCGCCGGACGGCAAACGGCTGGCGTTCATTTCAAACCGAACCGGCAACGGCGATATCTACATCCTTGAACTCGCGTCGAACGAACTGCGCCGACTGACTTTCGACGACGCCGGCGATCAGCTTGACGGATGGTCGCGCGACGGCCGATGGATCTATTTCTCGTCGAGCAGCAAGGATATTGCCGGAATGAACGACATTTTCAGGGTTTCGGCAGAGGGCGGAACGCCGCAGCAATTTTCGGCGGACCGCTACGCCAACGAATTCTGGTCGTCCGCGCTCGATGACGGTTCGATCGTTTTTTCAGCGCGCGGAATCGGGATCGGGCAATGGTGGCGACGCGGCCGAAGCCATATCGACGAATCGGAGATCTGGCAAAAATCGGGTGATTCCTACACTCAGCTTTCGCCCCGAGGCGCGAAACAGCTTTGGGTTGCCGCTTCCGGCGACGGCTCGCGCATCTTCTACGTTTCCGACCGAAACGGTCAGCAGAATATCTACGTTCAACCCAAAGCGGGC
>JBGASE010000252.1:0-3759 GCA_044229875.1 Pyrinomonadaceae bacterium
CGGCCTCCGCGCCGGCCGGCATCCTCGCCAAAAACTCCGAGGACGCCAAAACCGGCTTCGACCGGCGGCCTGTCGCGGCCGAAGCGCGGCAAACCGCCGCTTCTCGACGATGAAATCATGCGCCGCATCGCGCTCATAAATTCGGCCGACGAAGCGCCGCCGCGACGCCCGAAAGCCGCGCCGAAGAAGTCGAAGAAGATCTTCAACACCGATCCGCGCAAGGACCACATGGGCAACTTCAAACCGCGGAAGGCGAAAAAAACCGCCGGCAAGAAGAAGAAACGATAGAACGGGCGGTTTAAATTTCGGAATGGCGATTTCGGATTTCGGATTTCGTCAGAGTTACGCGTTCACGCGTGAACTGTCAGAATTACGCGTTCACGCGCGGCGATCTGTCCAATCCCGCCTTAATCGGGATTCGAATGAATTGCCGTTCGTTTTAACGAACGGAAACGGAGTCCAAGCCACTCCCCGGCTTTAGCCAAATGTTCGGCTAAAGCCCTGTGGGTATTGAGTTTGCCTTTATCCGTCTGCTCAAGCAGACGGCAATTCATTAGATCCAAAATCCGCGCCGGCCAATATCAAAGCTCTTTAAGAATAAGAATTGACACCGCTACCGGTTCTGATTTGCACCCGCCTTGCATCGATGGCCCGCCCGCTGACACAGGCGGTACTGACATTCGATAGCCCGCTTTTGCCGCAGTGCGTCTTCGGCGCCCGATGTGCGGGAATGATCCGGGTCAGGTCAAAGCCTGAACGGGAGAAAACGGAACAGATTAACTGCCGGGATCGAAACTTCACAAACTTCGCGTTCGCAAATCGAAAAATTTCGCTTCATAGGCTAAAATTACACGAACTTCAAAGGCCGGTATCGAATCCATGAGAATTGTTCTAGCGGACGACGGCGCGTCGTCGGAAAAGTCCTACAATCAAAGCGTTGTGCGCGTCGGGCGCGATCAGAATGATTGCCAGATCGTCTATGACAACGTCACATTTCCGATGGTGTCGCGCAAACACGCCGAGGTGCGTTGGGACGCCGGGCAGTGGTTTCTCTGCGATCTGAATTCGACCTACGGAACGTTTCACAACGACCAGCGGATTTCGCAGCCACGCGCGATCGCCGTCGGTGACGTTTTTCAGTTCGGAACGCAGGGCCCGAAACTCCGTGTCGTCTGGTTTGAAGTGGCTGCCGAACCGGTAGCGCCTTCGCTTTCGATTCCGCCGGCGGCGACATCGATGCCGCCGCGCCAGACACCGCCCGTCGCGCCGAGCGGCGGCGGTCAGGCAAAGCTTGATTTCGTCAAATCTTCGATCCATTCGGCGCCGTTTCCGATCGTCAAACCGCAGATCTGGCTCGGCCGCGACCCGTCTTGCGACATCGTTTTCGAATCGGACGCGATCATGGTTTCGCGCAAACATGCGCAGATCATCGAATCGGCCGGCAACTTCCTGATCAACGACAACAACAGTTTCAACGGAACGCTTGTCAACGACGTGCGGATCGCGACCCAAACGCCGCTCTATCACGGCGATGAGGTCACGCTCGGGATGGGCGGGCCGGTCGTCCGGTTCAATTCACCGACGCGCGTCGCGCCGAAAGGTGCGAGCCGCGCCGGGCAACGCGCGGTCGCGGCCGACAACGCCGCCGATATTTCGCAGTTCATCGAATCGGTCGGTTCAAAGACGATGGTCGCAAACGTCGGCAGCATGTCGCAGAAGATCTCGCTCGATTCCACTCAGCCGACTCTGTTGATGACGCTCAATTTCGCGTCGAAGCAGGAGTTGACCGTCGGCCGCGCCGAATCGTGCGACATCCGGCTCGACGGGCTTCAGATCTCAAATCTGCACGCGCGGCTGATGAAGACCGGAAACGGAATCGTTGTCGAAGATCTCAATTCGACGAACGGCGTTTACGTCAACGGCGCGCGTGTCGGGCGTCAGTCGGTCTTTCCGAACGACAATGTTCAGATCGGATCGTTCCTGATCCAGGTCGATCAGGCCGCAAACGTCGGCATTTTCGATACGCGGTCAAAAACACGGATCGACTCGGTAAACATCACCAAAGACGTCAAGAACCGTTCGGGCGGCGGAATGGTGAGACTTCTCGACAACGTTTCGCTTTCGATTTTGCCGAACGAATTCGTCGGACTGCTCGGGCCGTCGGGCGCAGGGAAGTCGACCTTCATGGACGCCCTTAATGGAATGCGTCCGGCATCGGGCGGAAGCGTGCTGATCAACAATCTCGATCTCTATGAGCATCTCGATTCGATCAAGCAGTCGATCGGCTATGTTCCGCAGGACGACATCATCCACCGCGAACTGACCGTTTACCGAACGCTTTATTACGTCGCGAAATTGAGACTTTCGGGTGACGTTTCGCGATCTGAGATCGATCAGATCATCGATGAGGTAATGGATGTCACCGGCCTCAGCGAACGCCGGAACGTGCCGATCAATCAACTGTCTGGCGGCCAGCGAAAGCGCGTTTCGATCGCCGTCGAACTGATCACCAAGCCGTCCGTCATCTATCTTGACGAACCGACATCGGGACTTGATCCGGCGACGGAAGAGAAGATCATGAAGCTCTTCCGGCAGATCGCCGAGTCGGGCCGGACCGTGATCCTGACGACGCACGCGATGGAGAACGTCAAGCTTTTTGACAAGATCGTGCTCCTGATGCGCGGAAAACTCGCGTTCTACGGCAAGCCTGACGAAGCGCTTGCGCATCTCGGCGCGTCGAGCTTCAAGGAACTTTACGACAAGCTTGAAGAGCCGATCGCACAGCGCTCGGTCTCGGGCGGAAACATTCATCAGATCACCGAACAGGTCGCCGAAGAATGGAAGCAGAAATTTCTTAAAACGCCGCAGTTTCAAAAGAACGTTTTTGAGCCGCTGAAGCAACTGGGTTCGGTCCAGTCGCAGGGCGTGCAGGCGAAGCGCCGGCTCGGGCTTTTCGGTTCGATCCGCCAGTTCCTGACGCTGTCGCGGCGCTATTGGGAAGTACTGTTCCGGGACAAGCTCAATCTTTTCATTCTTTTTGCGCAGTCGCCGATCATCGCCGTCCTGACGTATTTCGTGATGGGCGAGAACCAGCCACGCGATTTCGCATATTTCGTGCTGTCGCTCGTCGCCGTCTGGTTCGGAACCAGCGTTTCGGCACGCGAGATCATCAGGGAACGGGCCGTTTACAATCGCGAACGAATGGTCAATCTCGGGCTGCTCCCGTATGTCGGATCGAAGATCTTCGTTCTCGGGATCATCGTCGGATTGCAGTGCCTGATGCTTTTTGTGCCGCTCAAACTGCTCGATCTCGTCGGACTGATGCCGATGCCAGGCGAATTGCTCGGGATACCGCAGTTTTGGGTGATGCTTTTGACGGCGAGCGTCGGAATCGCGCTCGGATTGCTGATCTCGGCGTTGGTCAAGACCGGTGAGATGGCGACGTCGCTTGTGCCGCTGATCCTGATCCCGCAGATCCTTTTTTCGGGACTTGTCGGCGTTCCGAGCGGAATGAACAAGGTTGCCGGGCTGATCATGCCGGCGACGTGGTCGTTCGACGCGATGAAGCGGTTTTCGACGCTCGACACGCTCGAGCCCGAAGGCGCCGATCCGAAAGGCAAGACCGAGGGCAAGGGTTATTACGATTGGGTCGAGGCGCAGAACGACAAGCTGATCGAAGACTCGCGGACGAAGATCAAGGATTACAAAAAGGATCAGGAGAAGAAGATCGACGATTACGAGGACGATCTCAAGGATAAC
>JBGASE010000252.1:3772-4852 GCA_044229875.1 Pyrinomonadaceae bacterium
ACAAGGAACCGGGAATCGACAACCCGACGAAAGTCGACAAAAACCTGAGTTCCTATGTCAATTTTCTCCATCCGTGGATGGACGAAGTTCTGAATCAGATCGTGTTGATGCTGATGTTCTTCTTTTTGTTCGTGGCGACGTTGATCGTCCTCAGAATGCAGGACATCGGTTGAGGATTATGAAGAAATTTGCTGTATTTCTGTTGTTGGCGGTGATTGCGGCCGGATGTTCGAAGTCGTCCGCGCCGACCGCCGAAGAATTGAACGCCAATCTATCCGAGAAATCGAAGCCGTCGGCTTATCCGCCGGTCAATTCGCGGATCATGACGGCGCAGAACCGGTTGCTCGATGAAACGCCGTTCAAGCTTGAGGACAAAAAGGGAAAGGTCATACTCGTCAATCTTTGGGCGACGTGGTGCGGGCCGTGCCGCGAGGAAATTCCGCACCTTGTTGAGCTTCAGGACAAGTATAAGGATCAGGGACTGGAAGTCATCGGGCTCGACGTCGATCCGGAATCGAAAGAAGACATTCAGGCGTTCGCGTCGGATATGAAGATCAATTACACGATCGGCTGGGCGAACGAAGACCTGACGGTAGAGATCATGAAGATGAATCAGATGAGCGGAATTCCGCAATCGATCCTTATCAACCGTGAAGGTCAGCTGACGGGGATCTTCCGCGGCGGCGGACCCAACGTCATCAGAAAAATGAAGGAAACGACGACGAAGATCGTCACCGGCAATTGATTTACGTTGCGTCGGGCACACCCGGTTCGACAAGGATCGTTTTGAAACTCGTCAGGCTGACGAGTCCGGCGACTCCGCCACGCGGTTTGTGGACGTTCTTCCGGACGGTGTAATGAACCGCGGCCTTCGGGTGCTGTCGTGCGTTCGAGTAAAAGGCGGCGAGTTTGGCCGCTTCAATAACGGTCGCCGGCGGGATCTCGACGCGATTCGGGTTTTTGACGATGACGTGCGAGCCCGGATAATCGGCCGCATGCAGCCACAGATCGGACGACCGGGCGATCCTGAACGTCAGCTGATCATTGTCTTTCGCTCCTTTTCCAACCAGAATCTCAAAT
>JBGASE010000253.1:0-3758 GCA_044229875.1 Pyrinomonadaceae bacterium
TGACATCTGACATCTGACATCTGACGTCTAACTCCGGACATCTGACATCTAACTCCTGACATCTGACGGCTGACGGCTGACGGCTGACGGCTGACGGCTGACGGCTGACGGCTGACGGCTGACATCTGACATCTGACATCTGACGGCTGGCGTCTGAAGCGTCTGAACCGTCTGACTTGCACAAAGCTGCGCCCGCGTGTCAGAATTTCTGTTTTCGGAGGAGCCGGGATTGTTTGTAGAGACGAAGACAAAGACGAAATTGCTGAAGAAGATGGGACGTGCGATCGCCGACTTCAAAATGATCGAAGAAGGCGACAAGATCATGGTCTGTCTTTCCGGCGGCAAGGACAGCTATGCACTTCTCGATCTCTTGCTCGACGTCCAGAAGCGTTCACCGGTGCGATTTTCGATACTCGCGGTCAATCTTGACCAAAAACAACCGGGGTTTCCTGAAGACGTTTTGCCCGGTTATCTTTCGTCGATCGGCGTCGATTTCCGGATCGTTGAAGAGGACACATACACGGTCGTCAAAAAGCATGTTCCGGAAGGCAAGACTTTCTGTTCGCTTTGCTCGCGGCTGCGTCGCGGGATTTTGTATTCGGTCGCGATCGAAGAAGGCTGTACGAAAATCGCGCTCGGTCACCATGCTGACGATATCATCGCAACTCTGCTCCTGAATCTGTTTTTCGTCGGTCAAATGAAGTCGATGCCGCCGATCCTGCGCTCCGACGCCGGAACGAATACCGTCATCCGGCCATTGGCCTACGCGCATGAGAGCGAACTCGCCGAGTACGCGGCGGAGCGGCAATTCCCGATCATTCCGTGCAATCTTTGCGGCTCGCAACCGAACCTCAAACGGGCACGCGTCAAACAACTGATCAATGAACTGGAAAAAGAAATACCGTTTATCCGAAGTTCGATCATGACCGCGCTTTCGAACGTCACCGGCTCGCACCTGCTCGATACGAAACTTTACGACTTCGAGAATTTCGAACCGTTGATCAAGTCGATCCCGCTCGGGCACGGCAGTGTCGAGAAGGAACTTGATGCCGTCTTCGATCATTCCGAAGAGCATATGAACGGCGCGCGGATGGGATCAGCGGTGGTTGAGTCGCTGATCAACTGAACCGATTCCTGCGCCGCCCATAATTCGATTAAGTTCGGACACTGGGTTATAATCCACCGCGAATGCGGTTTATTTTCTCACTCAGATTTTATCTTTTGCTTGCCTTCGGGCTCGTCCCGCTCTCACTTTCGTGGAGTGTTCCCATCCTGCGTTGGATTGTCCTGGGGTTCGACGGACTTGTCATCGCCACCGCCCTGATCGACTGGTTCATAAGCCGCAAACTCGGATCCAAGTTGATCGTCCGCCGCGATTTCGACAAAAAATTCGCGATCGGCGATGCGAACCGCGTCGGAATCACGATCGAAAATCCGACCGATTTTGACTTCGATGTTTCAATCAAGGACGAATATCCGGACGCAATGCGGTTAGGAAGCGAGCGCGTCGCGGACTTTTCGGTAGCACGCGGCGCGGTCGCCGAGTTTTCTTACGATCTGACGCCGCCGAATCGCGGACGTTTTGAATTCGGAAATCTCGCGATGCGATACCGGTCACGGCTCGGACTTGTCTGGTGCCAGACCGAGTTCGAACTCGGACAGTCGGTCAAGGTTTACCCGAACATGCGCCGCGCACGCGAGATCGAACTCAAAGCGCTCGGCGCGCAGAGCTATCTCGCGATCCAGCGAAAATCGGTGCGGCGCGGCGAAGGACGTGAGTTCGAATCGATGCGCGATTACGTCCGCGGCGACGAAATGCGGCATCTTTCGTGGACAGCCACCGCCCGGCGCTCAAAGCTGATCACGCGGCAATATCAGATCGAACGCGACCAGACGATCATCGTCGCCGTCGACGGCGGCCGGCTGATGACCGGCAGAATCAACGACGAAACGAAGTTTGATACCGCGGTTCACGCGTCTCTCGCGCTGATGTCGGCCGCGGCCCGCGGCGGCGACAACTGCGGACTGATGGTCTTCGGCCGCCGCGTAAAGAAGTTTCTGCCGCCGAAAAAGGGGATTGAACATATCGACGCCGTGCTTGAGGCGCTTCACGATCTCGAGCCGGAGCTGATCGAGCCGAGCTATGCGCGGGCCTTTCAGTTCGTTGCATCGAACACGAAAAAGCGCGCATTCATCGTCATCCTGACCGATCTTGTTGATAAGGAATCGTCGCGTGAACTGATTCATTCACTCAGACTGCTTCGTCCGCGCCATCTGCCGTTGGTCGTGACGATCGGTGATCGCGACCTGAATTCGACGGTCAGCGAGGTCCCTGAGGAGATGAAGCAGGTTTTTGTCCAATCAGCGGCCGAAGAGATCATCAGGCAGCGCGAATCGGCGCTCAGATATGTCGAGACGCTCGGCGGGCTGGCGCTCGACGTGACGACAAATTCGCTCGCGCCGCGCCTGCTTGAAACTTATCTGCGCGTCAAAGAACGCGGAATGATCTGAGCCGCAATTTCTGATGTACCTCGTCCCGATCATCGGCATCGCAATTGCCCTTATCGTTTTACTGATCCTGAGCGGATTTCCGTGGCCGCGCCGCATTTACCGGCGGCGGATCAACCCTAAGCCGGAAATGGTTCGCGTTCTGCTCGGGCTTGACGATGCCGCGCTTGAAAAGCTCTTTGCGCTGTATCGGCAGAACTTCGGTGCCGGGCCGGCGCGGTATGCACGCCGGACATACGCGAAATGGAAAACCGGGGACGTTCGCCCGAACGAGCAGACGTTCAACCGATTTCTGGTCGATTTGCCGAAGGTCATGGATTTTGACCTGAAATGCGACGTCATCCGGCGATTGATCGAGGATCTCGCGCCGAAGTCGCATCATGAATTGACGGTTTTTACCGACGATTGGGAATCGCAGCTTCGGCCGGTTGTTGAGACGATGATCGAACGGCAGCGTTCGATCGCTCTCCCGAAAGAGATCGAATCGCGGCTCCGGTGGCTGGCCGATGACGAGACTCGGCTTGCGGAAGCGATCCTCAAACGCTCTTTCGAGGAAGAGGCCCGGATCAACCTCGCGCATTTGTCAGCCGAAATGCAGAGTATCGGACGGATCCTGGACGAGACACGGCATGATCCGAGGGTCAGTCATACGTTGAAATTTCCGGCCGGAACAATTACTTTACATATCAAAAGGCGCCGTTGACGGTTTTATTTATGGAAGAAGACAAGCTCGAGATCGCTCCGAAAAAACAATCTCTGTTTCCGGTTTCGGCCGAGGACATTGTCGACAACGCGCTTCAGAATCTGGACGAAAATCAGGCCCGGAGGGTGACTGAAAAAGCTGCCGATGAGATCGTCAAACTCGCCGTCGAAAAGCGCAAGGCCGAATATCGGGCGGGCGCCGCGCAGGAAGAAATGCGAAATCTGATCGACAACGCGAACATGCTCGACTCAAGCGTTTCCGACTACAGCATCCAGAGCACGTTTGAGACCGCTTCGGGAACGACAAACGTCGAAATCCGCCGTTCGCGGACATCACCGTTGATTGTCGCGCTGATCGTCGTCGGCGCGCTGGCCGTGATCGCGCTCCTGGTCTTTCTGCTTCGCAATTGAAAAAGATGAACGACATCGGGCTGACACACATCGCGCTTCAGGTCACAAACATGGACCGGAGCCTCGAATTCTACAAACGATACGCGTCGATGGAGACGGTTCATGAACGGCGCGTCAAAGATTCCGGCGTCCGGGTC
>JBGASE010000062.1:0-38222 GCA_044229875.1 Pyrinomonadaceae bacterium
TTCGTATCCGTCAGGTCATTGACGGCGACGAAATCGATGTCCCTGTCGCGAAGGCATGTGCGCAAAACGTTGCGGCCAATGCGGCCGAATCCGTTAATTCCAACTTTGATTCCCATAAATGTATGAATTCCTCCGGTTAAAAATAATGTTGTGTTAAAGTCTTGAATTTAACTCAATTTACGCCAAACATCAAAGCAGATTTTTGAAACATTCGCCGTTCGCGCGGCGTAGAAAGCGATTGAGTTTCTAAGCGTTTTACACAAGTATCATATCTCGGAGCCTTTATAATGAAAACGTTGCGCAATTTCGCAGTTCCAACTACATTTTTCGTCCTGTTCACGGTGTTTGGAACGTCGGCAGCCTATGCGCAGCCGCCGGTAACCGCGCCGCAAATTGCGAAAAACACGGGCAATCTCAGTCAACCGAAGCAAGAGCCGGCACCGTCGCGCGATGCGACGGTTGAAACGACTTATGTCACGTCGATGTCCCGCGTCGGCGTGCAAACGACACAAACGATTCCGCTGACGCTCAGCGAGGCGATCCGGCGTGCGCTCGACAACAATAACGACATTGAAATCGCCAAGACCGATGTCAAGATCGCGGAACAATCGTTGCGGTCACTGCTCGGAATCTATGAAGGCGTATTTACATTCAGTCCGAATTTCGACCGCAATTCGACAACCGGCAACAGTGCCACGAACGACTTCCGCGTCAATTCGGATTTTACGAAATCGATCCGGCCGGGCGGCGGTTCTATCAGGGCATTTCTAAACAACAGCCGGACAGAAAACAGATTCGCCCAACAACAGGTTAGCAGCGGTTCAGGCGTTTCTTCGGGCGGAGCTATCTACTCGTCAAGTCTGGGCGTCACCTTTACTCAGCCATTAGCGCGAAATTTTTCGACAGACTCGACGCGGCGACAGATCAAGATCCAGAGAAAGCGGGTTTCGCAGAGCGATGCCGATTTTCGCCGGCAGGCAATCACCACGATCTCGCAGGTTCAAGGCGCCTATTGGGACCTTGTCTTTGCCTTGCGCGATCAGCAGAACCGGGTTGCGAACCTGAATTTATCGAAAGAAAATCTGCGACAGGTCGAGGCAAAGATTGCGGCCGGAGCCGCGGCACCGTTGCAGAAAGCCGAGGTTGAAACCGAATTGGCAAACCGCGAATCCGATCTCCTGATCGCGATGCAGTCGGTGACGACGGCTGAAAACAGGCTGAAGCAACTGCTGCTCAAAGATGTCAATGCCGCCGAATGGACGATGCAGGTAGTGCCGACCGACAAACCGGTTTTTTCGACCGATCGGGTGGAACTTGAAGATGCAATCAAAGATGCGATGCAGTTTCGTCCGGAATTGAGCCGTCTCAAGCTCGAAAAGGAGATCAACAAGATCGATCTAGATTTTTTCAAAAACCAGCTTCGGCCGAAGATCGACTTGACGTCGACGTTTTCGCTCGACGGTCTTTCGGCGGGCAAGGTCAGCACGGAAAGCACGATCGTTCCGTTGCTGACCGCGCAGACATCGCCGTTTACGAGCGCCACGTCATACCTGTACAGCCTGATTTGCACGAGCCCGACGCCGCCTGCGGGCTGCGCGCCGATCCCATCGGTCGTCGTCCCGGGATCGCCCGAGTATCTACGCGGCGGATTCTCGCGATCGATGCGGAATTTTTTCCGCTCGGACGCTCCCAATTTTACGATCGGGGTGACGATCAGTTTTCCGCTGAGGAACAAGACCGCGCGCGCCGATCTGGCCTCGGCACGGCTTCAGACACAGCAGATCGACGCCCGGACCCGATCTCAGGAGCAAACGGTGCTGGCTGAGGTGCGGAACGCGGTTCAGGCGCTCGATACCGCCCGGCAACGCGTGCTGACTGCGCGTCGCGCAAGGGAGAATGCCGAGATTCAACTTGAGGGCGACCGCAAACTACTTGAAGTCGGCCGGACGACAACGTTCATTCTCTTTCAGCGTGAGAATGCGCTGACGAATGCGCGCAACGCTGAAATCCGTGCTGAAACCGACTACAGCAAGGCCGTTGCCGAACTTCAGCGCGTAACCTCGACGACATTCAGGGCAAACAATATCGATGTCGATTCGCCGATGGATCAGAAGTAGAACTCCCGAACTTCCGAAATGAAAAGAGCGCGTCGGATCGGCGCGCTCTTTTCACGATTGCCGAAGGGCGCAAACGAGCATCCGTTCCGCGGCACTTTCCTTCTGCGATGCAATTTGGGATAAACTCCACAATGTGAAGATTTCGGCCGTAATCATTGCTTTCAACGAAGAATCGAAAATCGGACGTGCCGTGCGATCGGTCGGGTGGGCGGATGAAATTCTCGTCATCGACTCGGGAAGTTCCGATCGCACGCGGGAGATCGCACGCGGCTGCGGTGCTCGCGTCATCGAACGTGATTGGCCCGGATTTGCTGCGCAGAAGCAATTTGGAGTCGATTCGGCCTCGAATGACTGGATTCTCAGCATCGATGCCGATGAAGAGGTCTCACTCGAACTCCGCGACGAGATCGCGCAACTTCAAAGAATTGAAAATCATTCGCACGGCTATCGAATCCCGAGACTTTCGTTTTATATGGGACGTGAGATAAGGCACGGCGGCTGGTTTCCCGACTTTCAAATCCGGCTCTTCGATCGCCGCTACGCGCGCTGGCGCAAACTTGAAATTCACGAATCGGTCGAGGTTGACGGCACGGTTGAGGAATTTCGGAACGTGATCAATCACTTCAGCGTCGACGATGCCGCCCACCACCACCTAATGATCGGCGAGCGTTATGCACCGCTTGCCGCGCAAAAAATGCTGCGCGAGGGCCGTCGCACCTCGCCGCTGCGGATCGCCATTGCCGGGTTTGCCGCCTTTGTCAGAGCTTACATCGTCAAACTCGGCTTTCTTGACGGCCTTGCCGGCTACGCGATCGCTCGCTTTGCCGCTCACCATGCCTTCTTGAAACACCTCATGCTGTTCGAGCTCCAGAAATCGGCTGCATCCCCGGAATCACCCGATGCAACGCAGTGAATTGAGCGAACATCTCACTTTCTGTTGTTACCCGTTTGGTTTATATTTAACTTATGATTCGCGGATCCCTTATGACAAGACTCATCGCATCGATGTTCGTCATCGTTTTGTTTTCGATCGGCGCATTTGCCCAGCAAACAAAGGGGATTGACACCCAAACGCAAAAGATCAAAGACGATACGAACAAGACGACTTCGCGTGAAAACGATGCCAGCCGTTCGTGGAATTTCGGCCGCGACAAGACGAAGGTGCGTCCCCGCGTCGAAAATCCGATCAGGCTCAATTCGCGGCGCGACGTTTTGATCGAAAATATCGTCGAAATCCTGCGAGAAAAGAAGATCGTCGTCGATGAGTCAGCGTCGCGGCTCAAAGACGGGCTGATCGTCACGCAACCGTTCATTTTTGCAAAAGGCGCGGTCATCACGAAGAACGAACTAACGCGTTTTGCGATCATCCCGACGTCGGACACATCATGGACTCGGGCCCGATACTCATTGACGATCGAAGTTCAGTCGATCGACGGAATCCAGAACAACGTTAATGTGACGGCGAAGATCGAAGGGCTTGCCGGCGCCGGACTTTCCAGCGAATGGACAACGCTTGAAAGCAGCGGACAGGCCGAAGAGGATTTCCTCGTTAAATTGGTTGAAGTGATAACCGGGGTTTCACCTGACGAACAGGTCGATAACTGATATCCGACAAATGCTGCGCGGTTTTTTCATCATTGTTTTTGTCTTTTCGCTGTTCTCCGCAGCGGCATTGACGGCGTCCGCCCAACCGCCGCTTGAAAATGATAACCGCCGCCCCCGCACGGGACAGGAAGACCTTCCCAAGAACATCAAGGAAACACTTGCAAAGCAGCGGATTGAACGCGAGAAGAAAGAGTACGACGATCTTCTCAAAAGAACCGAAGAAGCGGTTCGGATCAGCGAGGAACTCGAAGATTCGTTCGCCAAATCAAATACGTTGACCGACGAGGATTCGAAAAAGGTCGAAAAACTCGAAAAACTGATAAAAAAAATCCGCAGCGATCTCGGGGGCGACGGAGAACCGGCGGGCGACGGAGAAACTGAAGAACCTGAGGAGAAACCCGATTCGTTGATTACGGCCTTCAAATCTCTGCAGTCAAACGCGACGAAATTGTTTGACGAGGTCAAGAAATCGACCCGCCACACAATCTCTGCAGTCGCGATCCGCAGCTCAAACACATTGCTCAAAGTCTTGAAATTCATTCGTATCGGAAACTGAAAAGATTATGAATCGCATTACCTCGGCCGTTTCGGGGCTGCTTCTTTCGATTGCCGTCCTTGGCCAGACGGCGCTGGCCCAAACCGACCCCGAGACGATCACCGTCGTTGAATCGGAATTGGTGGTCCTGAACGCGACCGTCACAACCGCCGACGGCAAACGGGCCGCTGGACTCAAACGGGAACAATTTAAGGTTTATGAGGACGGCAAAGAACAGAAGATCGAATTCTTTTTGACCGAGAAAACGCCGTTCGCGGCCGTTATCCTGCTTGACACGTCCGGCAGCATGGAACAGCGCGTCTCGCTTGCCCGGTCTGCGGCGATCACTTTTCTTGAAGGACTCAGGCCGGACGACGTTGCGGCAATTTACAATTTTGATTCGAAAGTGACGCTGGTCCAGGATTTTTCGGCGACACGCGATCTGGTCGACGGATTCTTTGATCTGAAGGCTGACGGCATGACGGTTCTCAACGACGCGATCGTCAGCGCGGCAAAGGTGCTCGCCGCCCGTGAAGAGAAGCGCCGCGCGATCATCGTGCTTTCGGATGGTGCGGACACGCGCAGTGCGGCGTCTGCGGAAAAGGCACTTAAGGCTGCCGGCGAGGCAAATGCGACGATTTACACCGTCGATATGAGCTCGATCGATCAGAACGGTCGGGAGCGGTTTCAGAATCAGGGAATCCTGAAGAATTTTGCCGAAAAATCAGGCGGTCGATTTGTTGCGACGCCCGGCGGCAACGCGCTCGCCGCGGCGTTCAAGTCGATTGTCCAGGAACTTGGAGTTCAGTACACGCTCGGTTATTCGCCGAACAGCCCCGTCCGCGACGGTAAATGGCGGGCGATCGAGCTGAAACTCGACCGGCCCGAACTGATTGTCCGAACGCGCAAGGGTTATCACGCGCCGAAATCGAAGAACTAGATCGATGTCTTGTTTCGGCTGCGATCCGAATGGCGCTCAATCGCGAGCGTGATGAGCGCGTCGATCACGTATCCGAACTCAAGCCCCGTTCCTTCCCACATCTTTGGAAAACCCGATGCGTTGGTCAATCCGGGCATCGTGTTTATCTCATTGACGAGAAGCGATCCGTTGTCGGATCTGAGAAAGAAATCAACACGTGCAAGCCCCGATGCATCGACCGCCTTGAACGAGGTGATCGCCATTTGCTGGACCTTTTTCGCCAATTCTTCCGAGATCGGCGCCGGCACGACGAATTCGTTGTTGCCGGTTCCGGAGTATTTTTCGGTGTAATCGAGAAACTTCTTGCTGTCGTCCTTGATGATGTATTCGCCAGGCAGGCTCGCTCGCGGTTCATCGTTGCCGAGAACGGCACATTCGATCTCACGCATTTCGATACATTCCTCGACGATGATCTTCCGGTCGTATTGGGCCGCAAGATTAATGGCGTCACGAAGTTGAAGTTCGTTTAGCGCCTTTGACACGCCGACCGACGATCCGAGATTCGCGGGCTTCACGAAGCACGGGTAACCGAGCTTGGTCTCGATCTGCCGGACCGTATTCTCGTTGTTCCGTTCCCATTCGCCTCGGAGAAACCAGACATACTTGCAGATCGGAAGTCCGGCGTCACGGAAAAGTATCTTCATGAAGACCTTGTCCATACCGCATGATGATGCAAGTACGCCGCAACCGACGTACGGAATATCGGCCATCTCAAACAGCCCCTGGATCGTTCCATCTTCGCCGAAGGTGCCATGGATGACCGGAAAAATGACGTCGAGCGGCCAAACGCGTTCTTCGCCCTCGGATACTTCGAGTTTCGTGATCCCGCGATACTTTGTATCACCAAGTACTGCTACGCCGTTACGCGGAAATTCGCCGATCCGTTCGATCATCAGACTCTGCGTTTCGGGCGGAAAAAAACCCAGTGACTCAACCGGATTCAGCCAGTGTCCGTCACCTGTGATCGCGATCGGCACCACTTCATATTTGTCCCGATCGATCTTCTCGATAACCGTCTTCGCGGAGCGAACGGAAACGTCATGCTCACCCGATCGGCCGCCAAAAACTACTCCGACAACAAGTCTCTTCATACGTTCTATGAGTTTACCTTAAAGGATGGTTTTGCCGAGCGCCGACAGGATCAGTTCGCCGGCGAGTTCGACCGTGATGTTCTGCGCGTCAAGCATCGGATTGACTTCGACGATCTCAAACGAACGCATACCGCCATGCTCTGCAATTACTTCAAGCGCCAAATGTGCTTCCCGGTATGTGATGCCGCCGCGAACGAGAGTTCCGGAACCCGGCGCAAAGCGCGGATCAATGATGTCGACATCAAACGTGACCGCAAAGCCGTCGGGCGCCTGCGAGGCGATCCGGATCGCATCCTCGACGCACGCGAGCATCCCGCGCCGGTCAATATCGCTCATCGAAAAGAAATTGTCGCGCAGCCCGAGCCGGTGAATTTCGCGCCGTTCACCTGAATCGACATCGCGTGCGCCGACATGGGCGATGAACCGCGGATCGATCTTCGGTGCAAATCCTTCAAGATTGACAAGATCCGGATGACCGTAGCCGAGAAGGCTCGCCAGAGGCATTCCGTGAATATTGCCGGACGGCGAAGTTTGCGGCGTGTTGATATCGGCGTGGGCATCAAACCAGATCAATCCGATCTGCTTTCCGCATCCACGAAAAAAAGAGGAGATTCCGGAAAAGGTCCCGATCGCGATCGAGTGGTCGCCGCCGAGAATAACAGGCGTTTCACCGCGTGTCAGGATCGCCTTGACCGCTTCAGCCGATCGCCGGCTCGAAACAAGCATCTGATCGAGATATTTCGGATTCTCTTCTGCCTGCGCGGGTGTTCCGGGACGCTCGATCTCGACATCCCCGTGATCCGCCACGTCGTAGCCAAGATCGCGAATATGTTCGATCAGGTGATTTCCCCTGATATTCGCAAGCCGGATCGCCGTCGCACCGAGTTCGCTGCCCTTGGTTCCGGCCCCATAACCAATTGGAACGCCGACGATGCCGATCTTTTTGCCGGCGCCCGGCAATTGTTCTTCAATCGAAGTCATAAGGGAGATTCTACATTTCGCCGAAGCCGTTCGCAAAAATCGATTCAATCGCGGCAAAAGCCTCAACCTTGTCGTCACCGTCAACTTCGATTTCGATTTCGACGCCGCGTGATGCCGCCAGCGTCAGAACACTGAGGATCGACTTGGCGTCGGCGATGACCGAATTATCGATGCGAAAGAGTTTAATCCGGCTCCGGAAACCGGACGCAAGCCGCACCAACTGCGCCGCCGCCCGTGCATGCAGTCCGAGATCGTTGACGACCAAGACGCGTCCTTTAAGCATCTTTCTTGAACTTTTGAGGAACGAGCAGTTCGCCCGCCCGATAAATGGCCTGCTTCCCTTGCGCCTCGACATCACGCGCCATTTCCGCAAGTGTCAGCTCCTTGTTCTGCGACGCAAGTTTGATAACCATCGGAAGATTGACTCCGGTGACGATCTCGATGTCATTCTCTTCAATAAACATCGCCGATATATTTGTCGGAGTCCCGCCGAACATGTCCGTCAGAAGCAGCACGCCTTTGCCTTCGGACACGCGCTTGATCGCCCGCGCGATCTCGTTTTTTGCCGATTCGACGTCGTCATGCCAGCCGATCGAAACGGCAACGATGTGGTGCAGATCTCCGACAACAGTCTCCGCGGCGGCAACCAATTCGTTGGCCACCTGACCGTGCGACACGACGACCCCTCCGATTTTCTTCATGCGAATTCTCCTTTATTTCTGAACATCGCGGTGCGATAACGACATCTCGACGCCTTCGCCGGAAAGCGCCGCCGCGAGGCGTTCTGCGACCATCACCGAACGATGCCGCCCGCCGGTACATCCAACGCCGATCGTCAGATACGACTTCCCTTCACGCCGATAAAGCGGAATCAAATAGTTCAGTAAATCAACGAATCGCCGGATAGTTTCGCCGACCTCTTCCTGCTCGTCAAGAAACCCTGAGACCTTTGGATCCGTTCCCGGAAGCTCGCGAAGCCCTTTAACAAAATATGGATTCGGCAAATGCCGGACGTCGAACATCAGATCGGATTGCCCCGGAATTCCGTACTTATGGCCGAAACTGACGATCTGAACGCGCAGCGGATTGCCGTCTTCTCGATGACCGAAACGCTGAACCAGAAAATGCCGCAGCGTGTGAACCGTGTGCGTTGAAGTATCGACAATCAGATCGGCGTTGCCGCGAACAAGTTCCATCGCCTGACGTTCTTCGCGAATCGCCGTCAGAAGTCCGACGCCTTTGTCCGCGGGGTGCGGCCGCCGCGTCTCTGAAAATCTTCGTTGGAGAACATCGTCCGACGCCTCAAAGAATATTACGTACGGATCGAGTTTCTTCTTTCTGAGCCGCTTGAGTTCGTCCGGGAACTCGGTGAGAAACTGGCGCTCGCGGATATTGATGACGAGTGCCGCCTTCTCGATCGAAACGACCTCTTCGGCGTTCGGAACGAGCAGACGGGCAAAGGTCGAAAGCATCGTGACCGGCAGATTGTCGACGCAAAAATAGCCGAGATCCTCAAACGCGTTCGTCGCCGAAGACATCCCTGAACCGCTGAGCCCGGTGATGATCACAAAGTCCGGAGGCGCCTGATTATCGACTGGTTTCTGAGTCATAATTCGTCGTTCTGGAGTTCAGCCTCCGACCATTGCCCGATGTTTTTCAATCAGGGAGTCTGCGGCGTTGTAACCAGAAAGCTTCAGCAAGTAAATCCGAACCGCGGTTTCGACCAATGTCGATAACGTTCGGCCGGGGCTCACCGGCAGCACGAACTTCGGAATTTTGACCCCGAATACGTCCTCTTCCTGGGTTTCGATTCCTAGCCTGTCGATCGCATCAAAATCGTCCCATTTCTTGAGTCCGATGCACAGTTCGACCTTTTTCGGCTTCCCTATCGCCGAAACACCGAAGATCTCACGGATATTGACGATTCCGAGCCCGTGGATTTCGAGAAAATCGCGGATCAATTCAGGCGCCGATCCCTCAAGTTCGGTTCCGATCTTTTTGAGAAGTACCGAATCGTCGGCGATCAGCCTGTGCCCGCGTCCGATGAGATCGAGCGCGCATTCGGATTTCCCTATACCCGAGTCACCGACGATCAGGACGCCGATCCCGAACATATCCATCAGTACACCGTGCAACGTCAGCTGCGGCGCTAGTACGATCTGCAAAAACGTCGTCAGATGCAGGATCGCACTCGAACTGACGAGCCGTGTCCGAATCAACGGCAAATCGTGTATCGCCGCGAGCTCAAGCAATTCTCTTGGAGGTTGAAGGCCCTTCGTCACCAGAACGCAGGTGATCTTCGAAATATCCAGAAATGAAAGAGCCTTTGATTTGTCCTCGGCATTCAACTGTTCGAGGTAGCTGATTTCGCTTTGGCCGACGATTTGTACCCTTCCGGGATGGATATAATGCGCGAATCCGGCGAGCGCTAGTCCGAGCTTCTGTATGCGTGACGAATCGATTCGGCGGTCAAGTCCGTCGTCACCGCCGATTACTTCAATCGACATCTCCGGCGGAGCTGAACCGACCAGCTCACGAACGCTGATTGTGGGACGTGAATTCTGCATGGTTCGGTCCGGCCGCGATTTGATCAGAAAAAGCGGCCGGACGGTCTGTTTCAACTAGCCCGCGCTGTCGGCCTTCGGTTCGATCGTCGTCACCTTCACCGCCTTGTGATGTTTGTCAGTAACCTTGGTCTTGATCCGCAATGCCTGCTTCTCAATCTTGTCGATCGTTTTTGACAGCGACTGGTACATGTCATCGAGGACCGAATCGGCAGTCAGTACTTCATTCCGCCACTTCACGATGATCTCGGAGCGGTGTCTGCCCTTTTCAACTTCGATGATGACGTGAGCATTGATCGCCTGATCGTCAAACAAATGATCAAGCCGTTCAAAATGCTGTTCGACGTGCGAACGTAATGCCGGCGTGACTTCGATGTGTCGGCCCGTATATTCGAATTTCATAATTTTGCCCTCATTCGTGAATTCAAAGGATCAATCGACGCATGCCGAAAAGATGCGTCAAATCAGAGTTTTTCTTTCCCGCGAGCCGGCAATCTGCATTTGGTCGCGGTACTTGGCGACCGTTCGGCGTGACAGCTTGACGCCTTCTTTGCTCAGCACCTTGGCAATCTGATCATCGGTCAGCGGGTTCCTGGTGTCTTCATCTTCGATCATCTTCTTGATCCTGAGTTTGAGAATTCGCGTCGAAACCTCCTCGCCGTCTTCGTTCAGCATTCCTTCACTGAAGAACCGCCGAAGTTCGATAACGCCCTGCGGCGTATGCGCATATTTCCGGTTAACGACGCGCGAGATCGTTGAAAGATGCATTCCGATGTCTTCGGCGACATCTTTGAGCATCATCGGTTTCAGCTGTTCGACGCCGTGATCTAGAAATTCGCGCTGTTTCGCTACTATGCATTCGACGACGCGATAGATCGTCAGCCGGCGATGTTCGATATTCCGAAGAAGATCGACCGCGGAACGAAACCGGTCTTTGATAAAATCTTTCGTTTCCTTGGAAATGTCGCCTTCCGAAAGCATGTGCTGATAGGTCTGGCTGATTCTGAGCCGCGGGCTTCCCTCATCCGAAAAATAGATGACGTAATCATCCTCGACTTTCTCGATATAGACCTCCGGCGACACGTAAATCGGATCTCCGGTCGAATATCGCCGCCCCGGATACGGATCGAGCGCGCGGATCTTGTTGATCTCGTCGTTCAGTTCGTGGATCTCGACCCCGGTATGCTTCACGAGATGCTGAAGCCGATGCGGCTGGAGATCCTCGAGATGATCGCGGACCAGCCGCGCCGCGAGCGATTCGCCGAGCCCGGCGGCCTCGAGCTGAACCAGCAGGCATTCACGTACGTCGCGCGCACCGCATCCGACCGGATCGAGTCTCAGTACGACGTTACGCGCCGTTTCGACCACGTCGATCGAACAACCGTTCATTTCGGCGATTTCATCAAGCGTTGCGTTCAAACGGCCGTCGCCGTCAAGGTTTCCGATGATCGCGATCGCAGCCTCTTCGGCTGGTCCGCCGATCTGCGTCAGATGAAGCTGCCATTCGAGGTGTTCGGTCAGCGATTCCGATCGTGTCAAAAACTGTTCGAAGCTCGGTGCGTCTTCCTTGTATTCGATTTCCTGCGTCTTGTATCCGGGATCGAGATAATCCTGGAACTCGCGGCCGAAATCAATCTCCTCAAAAGAATCCGATCGCTCTTCGGGAAAATCGTCAGAGTCACCTTCGAAATCGCTGCCTTGCGGTTCGTCAGCAAATTCCCGTGAGTTTTCGTCTGAACGGACCTCGTCACGGAAATTCTCGGCTGCCGTTTCGTCGTCGCGGTCGGCACGTGATGTTTCGCCGTCGCCGTCGGAGTTCTGATCAAGGATCTTGTCCGATATCTCCTGAATTTCCTCGTCGCCCTGGACTTCCTCAAGCAACGGATTTGACTCCATTTCCTGCTGAATCAGATCGTTCAGCTCAAGCGACGTCATCTGCAGCATCTCAATGCGCTGACGCAACTGCGGCGTCAGCACCAGACTTTGCTTGAGAGATGTTTGGAGTCTTAAAGAAGACATATTCGATCTGAATTCGCTGCCGTGGACAACCGGCCTAAGTGTCTCAATTATAACCTCTTATTCGATAAATGTGAATAAATCTACGGTTCAAAGCGAGAATCGTTCGCCGAGGTACAAACGCCGGACGTCAGCGTCCTCAACCAAATCAGCCGGCTTTCCGCTTTTCAGGATGCGTCCTTCGGCCATGATATAGGCGCGATCTGTGACGCCGAGCGTTTCACGGACGTTGTGATCCGTTATCAGAATTCCGATCCCCTGGTTCTTGAGATACAGGATGATCTCGCGGATATCGTCGATCGCGATCGGATCAATGCCCGCAAAAGGTTCGTCGAGCAGGATGTAGAGCGGCTCGGTGGCAAGGCATCGTGCGATTTCGACGCGTCGCCGTTCGCCGCCCGACAATGCATCGCCGCGTGTCTTGCGGACATGAGTCACACCGAATTCCTCAAGCAGTTCTTCAAGCCGCGCGAGCCTGTCGGTTCGCGACATTTTCATCGTTTCGAGTACGGCGAGGACATTCTGCTCGGCCGACAGCTTGCGGAAAATCGAAGGTTCCTGCGGCAGATAGCCTATCCCGAGGCGTGCCCGCAAATACATCGGTAGGCCCGTTACATCGCGCCCGTTCAGTGAGATGTCACCTTTTTCGGCAGCTTCGAGTCCAACCATCATATAGAACGTGGTCGTTTTCCCGGCACCGTTTGCGCCCAATAGTCCGACGATCTCACCCTGCGTGACCTCAATATTGACGTCATCAACGACCACCCGGCGACCGTACGTTTTCCGCAGATGATGTGCCGAGAGTGAGGCTGAATTGCCGTTTTTTGTCGACCCTTGTTCCATCGTTCAGTTCTTCTTTACCTTGTAAACCGACCGGATCCGTCCGGAGTTCACCGGAGACGTCTTCGATTCGTTCGTGACCCGATTTTCCTTATTGTAGACCGTCAGCTGCGCGCCTTGCGTCGATCCGTTCTCGGCGTCCTCAACGGTCGCCGGATTGCCCCGAAGCACCGCGATGTCGGTCGTATTCGTGTATTGCGCCCAATTTCCGGTCGCGCGTCGTTTCGGCTGGGTGATGACGACCTCGTTCTCAACCGTCGTCTGCTTCATTTCGTTGTTCTCGTCGAGCAGGATCGTGGCGATGCCCGATGTCACGCGATCGGTTCCCTGCCTGATATCGACGTTTCCTTCATATCTAAGCTGTCGGGCGGTACGTCCGTAGGACATCTTCTGCGAGGCGGCGAAGACCGGTTTCGGCATCTTATCGGTTCCGCGCGCCGAATATGCGACGGACTGTACGTTTCCGTCGGCGAATAACTCGCCGTCCTTTTGCTTGAGCAAAATGCGGTCGGCCCGGACATAATTGTTTTCCTGCCAAGCCCGGGCATTGCCGGTATAAATCCCGGTTTCGGCACGATGGTCGAATTCGGCGTTCGCGGAAGTCAGAAAAACGGGCTTGTTTGTTGCGGTGAAAGGCGTCGCACCGCCGGTTTGTTTTTGGTTGTAATACGTCGTTGAGACGTTTCCGCGGAGCCGTGAACGCTGATTTCCGGTGTCCCAGTCGATCTCGTCAGCGCGGGCGCGCGCCCTTGAATCCCAAATCGTCGGCTCGCCGCCACGGAGCTGAACGACTTTTTCGCGGGCACGAAACGTCATCTGACCGGCGATCGCGTTGCGGTCGAGTTCGGTGAACCTGACCGCGCCGATCGCGTCAAAATAATCGACATCCTGAGTCGCTTGATCGAAATTGGCCGTCAGCTTGTCGGCAAGGATCGTCTGCGGACCGCGGTCATCAGCCTGAATGGTCGGCGTCCTCACCGTTTTTGTTTTCGTTTGCGCGACGCAAACCCGGGCGTTGCTGCCGGTCGGAAAAAAATCGCAATCGAAACGCGGCGCGTTGATCGCCGTTCGATAGTTTTCTGCCGACGCCTGGAGCGGTGCGACGATGAGTTCGGCGTTGCCGACAGCTTCGGCCCGCGAGATATCTCTGCCACCGGGGTTGAAAACAGTCGTCACGTTATCGGCGGTGAGCGTTTTGTCGGCCGCGTCGGCGGCCCCCGCCGGTGCATTCATCCTGATCGTCGTCCGGCCTTCGGTCGTCATTCGTTCGAGCAATCCGGCCGCACGGAACGCAAGTTTCATCGCCCGCGGCGCCTGAAGCATAACCTTTGAATAATCAGCGACGGTCGAAGGCGTCAGCGTCGCTGACGTCGCACCGACGGTTGCCGCCGACCGGAGTTGATTGTCATCGCCGAAAACGGCGCTCACCTCGGGTGCGGAAATTTCGGTCGTCCGTTCGGCGGTCGCCTGGCGGAGATATGCCGATCCTCTGGCACTCGCGGACTGAAGCGAGCGGTCAGGGAAAAGCAGTGCGTTGATCGCGTCGCCTTTAACCAGTTCCCGACCGTTTTCGACTTCGGCACCGCCGCTGAGCGCGATGCGTCCGAGTGACTGTTCGTAAACTGCGTTCTCGGCCGTAATGTTAGTCGTCCGGTCCGCGCGCTGCGTTACGATCCGGACCGACCGGTGCAATTCGAAGCGGTCGGCGTCTTTCTCATAGATCGCATCGACGGCCATGATTTTGGTCGGCCCCGAATCCGCCGAACCCGAATCGATTTCGACGCCGTCGTGCATTTCGGCCCGTTTCAGTTCACCGTCAATCGCGGCAACTGCACGATCGGCCCGCGCCTTCATCCAACGCGTGTTCGCAGCCGTCGCTTTTTGCTCGATCCGGACCGCGCCGGTGAGCGAAACGCTGCGGATCGCGCGATCGGCAAACTGAACCTTGGCGCGCGAAGCGTTGATGTCGGTCGGTTGCGAAAGCTCGCTGCCCGAACCGCTCGGAATGATCCCGATAAAGACATTCTCCGTCAGATCTATCGTCTCGGCGACCTGGCCGATCCGTGCATAGTCGGCGGTAACACGGGCGCTTTTGACGTCGCTCTTTGCGAGTTCGTCGGCCGGATCAAGCGCAAACGCGTCGATCTCGACACGGCTCATCAGCTCGAGCGTCTTTTCACGTATGTTGCCGAACGCGCCGACCGCCTTGCCCTTGACGTTTCCGCGTTCGAATTCGATCAACTCTTCGGCTTCGACGGTTTCCGACGCCTTTTCATATGTCATCTGCTCGGTCCGGATGAGCAGTTCGTCGCGCGTCAGAATTTCGACCGCACCGGCGAAATAGGCGGTGAAATTCTTGTTCTCGGCAGGTACGTAAATGCCCTTGCGGGCACTGATCCGATCGGCGAGCGTCGCCGTTTCATCATAAACCTCGAGATATACGTCTTCGAGTTCCTGATGATTGTCGGAAAAAGTGACGGCTTTTGCCGCGCGAATGTAATATCGCTTCAGATCGCCGTCGGTCTCGGTCCGCTCATAATTGCTGATCTCGCCGATCACGTCTTTTGAAAGCGACGCGGGAAGCCGTTTCATCCTGAATTCGGTGTTGTTTCGGGCCCGGAAAAACCCGACGACGACCGCGATTCCGGCGACCGCCAGCAAAACAACCGACGCGACGCGGATGATTCGCGGCAATTTCGCCCGTAGTTCAAGATTTTTCAGATTTTTGCGATGGCTTTCCGACACTTCCGCTAATTATCCGTTTTCAAGTCTTCGACAACAAGTTGCAAGCGATCATTTCCCTGCCACGTGTTGATCTCGGGGGTGTAGGCAAGTTCGATGCTCGAACCGGCTTTCAGCGTTTGCTGTTTTGATCGTTCGACGCCGTCCCACCAAACCGCTTCAAACGCCTTTCCGGATTCGTCGACGAGCCGCAGTTTCAGATGCTTTTCCTTCATCACGTAGGGTTCGTCGCGCAATTTCAGCCCGCTCGTCGCAAACATCGGTTTCGGGTTTCCGGCGCCGTACGGCTCAAGCAGTTTGAGCGATTCGACAAGGCGCAGATCAAGCGTCGCCGATGACACCTGAGCGTCGATTCTGAGCTCAGGGACCAGTTTTTCCGGATCGATATTTTCCAAGGCGTGCTGATTGAGCCGCAGCCTCAGCTCTTCAATATTTTCGGACTTGATCTTCAACCCGGCGGCGACGGCGTGACCGCCGTGCTGCTCGAGCAGATCGGCGCACGAATCGAGTCCGTGGAGCAAATGGTAGCCGTCGATCGACCGCGCCGATCCGTGTCCGATGCCGTCCTCGACCGATATCACGACCGATGGTCGATGGAGTTTTTCGGTGATTTTGGAGGACGCGAGACCGATGACGCCGCGGTGCCAGCCCTCACCGGCGACGACCGCCACATGCGGCTGACTGTCGCTTCCGCCGCGTTCAACATATTCGGCGAGTGCAAGCTGCGTGATCTCGGCCTGAGCTTTTTGCCGTTTCAAATTCTGACTTTTGAGAATCTCGTAATTTTCGGGGGCGCGCCCGAACGACGGCGCCTCAAAAAGTTCGACGACCTGCCGCGCGACGTCCATTCTGCCGGCGGCGTTGATCCGCGGCGCGATCCGGAATCCGATATGAAAGCTCGTCATTTCCGAGCGGCAGTCGGACACTTCCATCAACGCCTTGAGCCCGAAATTGTGCGCCGACGGCAGATCGCGGAGACCGATTTTGACGATCGCGCGGTTTTCGCCGGTGAGCTGCATGATATCGGCGATCGTGCCGATCGCAACGACTTTGAGGAATCCGTCAACTATGTTCTCACGTCCTTTTTCACGCAACAGCGCATGCGCCAGCTTGAACGCGACGCCGACTCCGGCAAGATGTTTGTCGGGATATTCGCAGCCGGGCTGATTCGGATTGACGACCGTCAGCGCTTCGGGCAAACCGTGATCCTTGGTCAGATGATGGTCGGTGACGATGACATCGATGCCGTTTTCTTTCGCCCACGCGATCGGTTCAAACGAGGTGCTTCCGCAATCGACCGTGATAAGAAGCGTAAAACCTTCGTTCTTCGCCTTTTCGATCGCCGGAATATTGAGACCGTAGCCTTCGGTGAAGCGATTCGGGACATGAAAGCCGGTTTCGGCGCCGATCATCTCGAGCGCGCGCCGAAGAACCACCGTTCCGGTCGTTCCGTCAACATCGTAATCGCCCCNNGATCAGGATCTTTTCGCGTTTTTCGATCGCCGCCAGGATCCGCGCGACGGCGACGTCCATTCCGTTCAGCAGCGCCGGATCGTGAAGATCGTCACGTGTCGGGTTCATGAACCGGAAGGCCGTTTCAGCAGTCTCGAAACCGCGTGTGATGAGCATCGCGGCGATCAGCGGCGGAACTTCAAGTTCGGCCGCCAGCGCTCCGACTTTTTCACGGTCGTGCTTTTGTACGTTCCAACGTTTTTCCATGTGAGTCAGCGGCGATTCAGACCACGGGGCTGATGACGCCTTTCCAGAGCAATACGAGGATGACAATTCCGATAACGAGCCGATAGACGATAAAGACGCCGGTCGAACGCTTCTTGAGGAATGCCAGCAGGAACCAGATCGAAAGATAGCCGACGATCGCCGCGGCAACCGTTCCGATTGCAAGCGCCAGGAATTCGTCCCGAGAGAGCAGGTTTTGCTCGATCGCTTCTTTAAGTTCAAGCAGTCCGCTTGCCGTGATCGCCGGAATCATCAACAGAAATGAAAATCTCGCCGCCGCCTCGCGCTTCTGACCGGCGAACAAACCGCCCATGATCGTTGAGCCTGAACGGCTTGCGCCCGGAATCAACGCCAGAACCTGCGAAAATCCAACCGCGAGCGCGTCGATCAACCCGAACTGCTTTAGATCACGCTCCTGTTTTCCAATTGATTCCGCAAAAAACAACCCGATCGCAATGACGATCATCATCACCGCGATGACCCAAAGATTCTTGGTCGCGGGGCCTTCGATGACTTTTTTGAACGCGAGTCCGACGGTGCCGATCGGGATCGAACCGATGATGATCAGCCAGCCGAGCCAGGCTTCGTCCGAGAGCCACATCGGGCGGATTCCGTTCGTCCCTGAGAAATTGAGTCCGCGCCGGCTGGTCAGGAGCGCGACATGATCGCGGACAAATGCCGACGCTATTCCCCAGATATCTCCGGCGAAATATACGAAAACAGCCGCCAAGGTCCCGAGTTGGATGACCGCCATCGTGGCCGTGATCTGCGCCGGGTTACCGTTGTAAACGTTGGTGAGGCGGCTGGCGAAAACCAGATGCGCGGTCGAAGAGATCGGAATAAATTCGGTCAGTCCCTGAACGATGCCAAGGATGATCGCCTGAAGAATATCCATAAACGATGTCGGAAAGTTGAAGTAAAACTTTAAGGATTGTCTTACTTTTGGATCGATTCGTCAAAAACCCGCCCGAGCTTAGGTCTGGTCATTGCGATAGTCGGTTCGTCCGGCGATGCGATCATAAAGCCAGCCCGGAAATACGCGGCCCAATCGGACAAAGGTCGCGAGCTGCCACGGAAAAGCGGCGAACCGTTTACGCCGTTCGATGGCTTTCAGAAACAAAGGCACCGCATCTTCGAGCTTCATCAGGAACGGCAATTTATTCTTACGATTGGCGGTCAGCGGAGTGAGAATGAAACCGGGTTCGATAACCGTCACGTCGACACCCGATCCGATCAGATCAAGCCTCAGACTCTCGAAAAAATTCGTCATCGCGCCCTTGCTGGCCGAATACGCCGCAGACCGCGGAAGTCCGCGAATACCGGCGAGGCTCGAAATCGCGACAAGATGTCCCGAGCCATGCTCGATCATCTGCGGAAGTGTTGCCGCAACCGTGTTTACGGCACCCATGAAATTTACATCGAAGACCTTTTTGACATCGCCGGCGGTGATCTCGCGGGCGTGCTTCGGACCGCCGATTCCGGCGTTGCAGATCACGATGTCGATCCGGCCGAATTCATCGCGCATGCTTTGCGCGGCGTCGGCGACCTCCGATTCATTGGTCACATCGCAGGCGAAAACACGTGCCGACGCGCCATGTGATTCACATCTCGCCGCCAGTTCGTTAAGCAGGTCCGTCCGCCGGGCGAGTAGCCCGACCTTTGCTCCCTGCCGCGCGACTGCTTCGGCGATCGCTTCACCGATCCCGCTCGACGCTCCCGTAAGCAGCACGATTTTGTCTTTCCAGAACATCAGCACACCTCATCGACCAGTTCGCCGAGCGCGATCAGCGATCGTGCCAGATCGACCTGTTTGATCAGCAAATGATCCCTCGAAAACGACGACAACGCGAGCACCGGAATTCCATGCAACGCGAGGACACGTGTGATTTCAGCCAGAACTCCCGTAATGCCGAACCCGAGAACGACGTCAAACGTCAAAAGCCTGTAACCGCGCTCAGTCTGCGCCTCCGGAACCGCACGGGTCAACGAGCCAAGATCCGTTTCATCGAGCACGAGCGTGATCTCAAAAGGATCCTTGAAGATCATGAACGGCGCCGACATCCGCGGCGAGGCCGCCGGATCCGACAGAACCTCCGTCCATTGCCGTTCGCTAAGTCGGACGACCGCAAACGTCTCGGGCGCGGTCACCAATCTCGCCGCTTTGAGCAGGTCGGCGGCACTTTTATTCGGTTGATCGGTCATTGTCACTGTTGCCTATTTAGCGCAAAAAACATATTTAGTATATGTCAACGGTTACGAAATAGGCGATTTGGACACTACATGAAAAGGAGGCAACATGAACATCTCCCAGAATTGTCTGGACATCATTAAACGCTGGGAAGGATTCCGGCCCGAGGCTTATCTTGACCCGGTCGGAATTCCGACGATCGGTTACGGAACGATCCGGTATCCCGACGGCAGGCGGGTCAAACTCGGCGAGCGAATCTCGGAAGCGCAGGCTGAAGCGTTCCTGAAATTCGAAACGGACGAAACGGTCGAGCAATTGAACGAGATCCTGAAATCGGTCAAGGTCAACCAGAATCAGTTCGACGCGCTCGTTTCTCTCTGTTACAACATCGGACTCGGCGGGTTTCGCGAATCCACGATTCTCAAAGAACTCAGGAACGATGACTTCGCGGCCGCCGCCGCGGCCTTCATGAGATGGAACAAAGGAACCGTCAACGGCGTGAAAAAGGTCTTGCCGGGACTGACAAAACGCCGCGCCGACGAACGTGCGCTGTTCGAAGCATCTGAGGCCGGCGGCAAACCGATTGTCGTTGAAGCATCGCCGCAGGATCAGGTGACGAGGCTTGTCGGTTTCCGCGACAAGGAACGCAATGTCGTCGTCGCGTTTGCGGACGATAAGGTGATCGAGATCCTCGAATTTGCGAATTCGTTCAAAGAGGACCTTCTGAACGCCGTCACGATCTATAAAAACGCGAAGACGATCGATTTCGCGCGTTCGACCGAAAAAATTCCGGCCGGCAGCCGGATTCTGATCGCGGCGCGATCGGCGGACATTCCGGGCGGAACGCCACCGAAAATGGGTCGGAAGCTTCTCCTTCTCGGCATGGAAGATACCGATTCGCAAACGGATATCGCCGACTTGCAGCGCCGTCTCAAGGAACTTGGCTATTACAAAGACGACATCGACGGAGACTTCGGGCGAATCACCGACGAGGCCGTCCGTGCATTTCAATCCGACGTTTTCGGCGCGACCGAGGCAGACGGCAAGGTCGGCCCGATCACCTGGGAGAAGCTCTGGGGCGGAACCGGCCCCAAACCCGCGGCTCCGGTCGAACCCGTAGTCGCCGGAAAAAACTACCTGTTGCTTACACGAACAATGTCAAAAGACGCCTCGGGATGTTTCCGGCTGAAGCTTGATTATTTCCGCGACGGACAGTTGCGCGATTCGATGATCGTTGTCTCAGGCCAGCCGAAAAGAGCAAACGCGGCTCGTTCGAACCGTTGCCGGAGGGAAAATGGCTGATCCGCGACATCATCTGGGCAGGCGCAAAGGACGTCTATGACAAAAAGATGCATCGCGAAGGAATCGGCCCGGCCAAGATTCCGGTCGAATATGTTCCGAAAAACGGTACCGACCGCGATCTGATCCAAATTCACATCGATTGGAACAGGTCGAGCGCGCCCGGAACGGCCGGATGTATCGGCGTCGCGTCCGTCGCCGATTTCAAACGGCTCGTAACATGGCTCCGCGAAAGCGACCCGCGCGACCTGATCGTCGATTGGGGACTCGGAACGGTCGGACGCTAGAATTTCGATTTTGGATTTTGGATTGCCGTCGATGTTTAGCATTAAGGCATCGACGGCAAAGCTGAAACCAGTTTTGGAGAAGTATCGGAGGACATATGAGCGGGGGCAAGCCGTCTTCCTGACCTGCAATTGTGACTAAATCTCGAGCGATTGAGAGAAGCATACCACTCAACAGTGTTGTCAATTGAACAGTCCGGAAGGCGGGCTTGCCCCCGCCGACCCGCAATCCGAACCGGAATCAAGCAATTGAACCGCAGTCCGGGAAACCGAACCATCGATGTGCGCCGATTGCGAGCGAAGAAATTGGCGATATCGCCGAAGACCCGAAGCCCCTTGCCGGCGGCTTCAGCGGACAGATGTTCGCACAGGTATGTTTTTTATTGACAGAATTCCTAATCCCAATGCTCAGACTTCGACGATCGTCGTCACGATCACCGGTTTTGTTCCTATTTCCTTTTGAATGAACCGTTTGAGGTGAATCCGGAGATTTTCCTGGAGCCAGCTTGAATCACCCATTTCTTGGGGCGACATCGACTTGACGGCGGCCGTGATCATTTCCCTTGCTCCGTTGAGAGCGCCGCTGAGATCGATTCCGGCAACGCCCTGAAACCGGATGCTCGGTTCCGACGCCAGTTCCTTGGTGTCTTTTTCAATCGTCACGACCAACGATACCGCGCCGCCATAGGCAAGCTTTTTGCGTTCGCGAATCGTGTCGTATTCGATCTCGGCGAGCGATTCTTCATCGATGAACGTCCGGCCTAGTTGATGGTTTTCGACGACGCGCGCGCCGAACTCGTCGATCTCGAGGTGATCGCCGTTTTCGATCAAGATCACATTTTCGTCGTTGTAGCCGTCGATATGGTTCTTCGCGAATTCCTTGTGACGGAACAGCATTCGGTATTCACCGTGTATCGGAACAAGATACTTCGGCCGCGCGGTTTCGACCATGATCCTGATATCTTCCTGCGACGCATGCCCCGAAACATGGATCAGCCGCCGCTTTTCTTCGATGATGTTCGCGCCGCGTTTGTAAAGATGGCCGATCATCCGCGAAATTCCCTTTTCGTTTCCCGGAATGATCCGCGCCGACAGGACGACCGTGTCGCCCTTGCCGATCTCAAGTCCTTTGTAGCCGGCCGTTGCCAGATTCCAAAGCACGGCGCGTGATTCGGCCTGTGACCCGGTGACGAGAAAAACAATCTCTTCATCACTCAGCGTCCGCGACTCTCCGAGGCCGACAAGGACGTCTTCCGGGATATCGAGCAATCCGAATTCGCTCGCGATCTCAATGTTCTTCTGCATCGAACGACCGAGGACACAGACTTTCTTGCCGAATTCGTCGGCAACGTCAAAAACGATCTGCAATCGGTGGATCGAGGAGGCGAACGTCGAAACGAAGATCCGACCGTGCGCGTTTTCGAATATCTCCTGAAACGCGGGAATGACCGCATTCTCCGACGGCGTCCGGCCCTCGACCGTCGCGTTCGTCGAATCGCCGAGCAGCGCCAGAACGCCCTGATCACCGTATCTTCGAAGTGTCTCCAGATCGTAAGGTTTGCCGATCACGGGCGTGTCGTCGATCTTGTAGTCGCCGGTGTGGATCACGGTTCCGAGCGGCGTCGTGATCGCAAGTGAAAAGCAATCGACAAGCGAATGCGAGGCATGAATGAACTCGATCCTGAAACTTCCGATCTCGGCGACATCGTTCGGATGAACCCGGTGAAGAAGAACCTCGTCAAGCAGTTTATGTTCGTCGAGCTTTTTCTCGGCGAGTCCGAGCGTAAACCGCGACGCATATACCGGAACATTGAATTTCCGCAAGAAATACGGCAGCGCGCCGATGTGGTCCTCGTGACCGTGAGTCAGAACGAGCGCCGTGATGTCCTGCCGGTATTCTTCAAGAAAATCGAAGTTCGGAATCGAAATATCGACGCCGTAGGGCGTTTCTTCCGGGAATCCCATGCCGGCGTCGACGACGATCATTTCATCTCCGTAACGGATTCCCATCGAGTTCATACCGAACTCGCCGATCCCGCCCAAAGGTATGATTTCAATCTTGCTCAATTAATTTCCCCCGCGTACTGCCTGCGAATACACGAGTTTATTCTTTTTCGATGACGATGACAATTTTGACGGTTCAAGCCGGATCGCAAAGCGATTTCATACTTGACAAAAAAATAATGATTTTCTATTCTAACGATGACAATTTGGCCAAGGGGAGTAGATAGCCCTGAGAATGGTTCGGTGAGATCGTCAATACAATCGCTGCTCGACGCGCGATTCGGTCCATCGGAGTGAATATCAAGACCTTGTGCGACGGAGACTATTAGTTTGATGTCGGCGCAAGGTCTTTTTCTATGCGCCGCAGACTTGGAGAGTTCAGCGCATATGTTCAATCGATTCAAAACCGCGGCCTTGTTGGCGTTTTTGACCGCACTTTTCTTATTTACCGGCAATTTGCTCGGCGGAACTTTCGGACTGGCGATTGCCATCGTTCTCGCGATCGTGATGAACTTCGGGACGTACTGGTTCTCGGACCGGTTGATCCTCCGATTCTACCGCGCCCAGCAAATCGGGGCGGACGATGATCCGCAGTTGTTCGGGATGGTAACGAGTCTAGCCAATCGCGCGCAGATCCCGATGCCGAAAGTTTATCTGATACCGGAATCCGCGCCGAACGCATTCGCGACCGGACGCAACCCGAAGAACGCTGCCGTCGCCGTCACGAACGGGCTTCGGGCGATGCTTTCGCGCGACGAAATGTACGGTGTTCTGGCTCACGAAATCGCACATATCAAGAACCGCGACACGTTGATTATGACGATTGCGGGCGCAATCGGCGGCGCAATCGGCCTGATCGCGGAAATGGCGTTCTGGAGTTCGCTTTTCGGCTCTTCGGACGACGACGAAGGATCAAATCCCGTCGGCGGACTGCTCGGGCTGATCCTTGCGCCGATCGCCGCGATGCTTATCCAGATGTCGATTTCCAGATCCCGTGAGTTCGTTGCCGACGAGACCGGTGCGAAACTCTCGGGCGACCCGCGTGCGCTCGCGAGCGCGCTGCGCAAGATCGAGGCGTGGTCGGCGAAGGTTCCGCTCAGGGCAGGCAATCCGGCGACATCACATCTTTTTATCATCAACCCGTTGACGGCAAACCGTTTGCGATCGCTTTTCAGTACGCATCCGGCAACCGAGAAACGAATCGAACGACTCGAAGCAATGGCAACGACTTCGTTCCGCAATTTCGAACCGGTCGTTGTCAACTAACGACCGTTGGCGGGGCCGGCGCGTTACGAGCATGGGTGGGTAACGTTCAAAGGGCAGGTTGCGTCGGCCTCGTCTGACATTTGTCCCTAGAGACTTGGAGGAATATCTTAAATACAATGTTATTTCCATTTGCAGATTATTGGTGGTTCTACGGCATCTTTCTGGTGTTCGTTCTTTTCATGCTGGCGCTTGACCTCGGTGTTTTCAACCGCAAGGCTCACGTTGTTTCATTCAAGGAAGCGACGATCTGGAGCATCGTTTGGGTCACGCTGGCGCTGATATTCAATTTCGTCTTTTTTCAGTATGCGACGTCGAAGTTCGGCGCCGAAACCGGAACGCGGCTTGGGCTTGAGTTCTTGACCGGCTATATTCTTGAATATTCGCTGTCGATCGACAACATTTTCGTCTTCGTCCTCGTCTTCAGCTATTTCGGAATCCCGCCGAAATACAAACACCGCGTTCTGTTTTACGGGATTCTGGGCGCGCTGTTTTTCCGAGCGGTTTTCATCGGCATCGGCTCGGCGTTGATGCAGTTTCACTGGATCATCTACATTTTCGGCGGATTCCTGATCCTTACCGGGATAAAGATGTTTTTTACGAATCATGAAGAGATCGAACCCGAGAAGAACTTTCTGATCAGGATCGTAAAACGCTTTATTCCGGTGACACATGAAATTGACGGCAAGAGCTTCTTTCTGAGGAAGAACGGGACGTTGTACGCGACACCGCTGTTCATCGCGCTACTGTTCCTTGAAGCAACCGATATTATTTTCGCCGTCGATTCGGTTCCGGCGATCTTTGCCGTCACCAGCGAACCGCTGATCGTGTTCACGTCGAACATCTTTGCGATCCTCGGCCTGCGGTCGATGTATTTCATGCTCGCCGGAGTGATCAACAAGTTCCACTTACTCAAGTTCGGACTCGCGATCGTGCTCGTTTTCGTCGGACTCAAGATGGTCTATCTGAACGATGCGTTCGGCGGCAAATTCCCGATCTCGTACAGTCTTGGGTTCATCCTCGGAACGATCGCGCTGTCGATCATCGCGTCGCTGTTGTTTCCAAAGGCCGAAGAACCGGTGATCGAAGCCGAGTCTGCGCCGGAAGCGAATTGACGCACTCCTCCTCTGTTGCCGTCGGAAAGTCGAAAAATCGGCGTTCCGACGGCTTTTTTCGTCTATCCGGCCGCGCCGCGCGTCATAACCCATATGACCAGGATTCTGAGTTCGGCTCCGTTCAGGACGCTATTTATCTTATTAGTCTCGATTGCGGCATCGGCGCCCGTCGCGTTCTCTCAATCGACCGACGACACGATCCGCGTCGAAACGAATCTCGTCAGCGTTCCGGTCGTCGTCAGCGATCGGCAAGGCCGCTACGTTACCGGTCTCAAATCCGCCGATTTCACCGTAATTGTCGACGGAAAAGAGGTTGAAACCGCATTTTTTGCGTCCGAAAACGAACCTCTTCGTGTCGCCGTGCTCCTCGATACCAGCAAAAGCACGGATGCAATTCTCGGCAAGATCAAACGCGCCGCCCGCGAATTCGTCAAAACTCTTGCGGCCGGCGACAGCGCCGCGATCATCACCTTCGACTACGACGTTCATTTGCTCCAGCCATTGACCGGAGATCGGAAACTTCTTGAGCGGGCGATCAACGAGATCGAGATCGGCGAGTATCCCGGAACCGTAATGCGCGATGCGCTGTTAGAGACGGTTACCAAACAGCTCAACGGCGCAAAAGGCCGCAAGGCAATCATTCTGCTAACGGATGGAAAGGACTTCGGAAGCGATACTTACGCGGCGGAGTTGGAGCGGGCGCTTGAAGAGAGCGATTCAATGATTTATCCGATCTTCTTTGAAACGACGATGCCGGGTAGAAATATTCCGATCCGACGCCGGATGCGTGACGATTTTCCGCGTCGCCGCCCGAATGAGGATCGCGTCAGGCGCCGGGAGGCCGCCCAAAACGAACGAGCGCGCGAGATTTTGGAACGCTACGCCTTGCTCACTGGCGGCAGATTCATCGACAAGAAAGACAACGATCTCAACGACATTTTCGCCGTCATCGGTTCCGAGCTTCGAAGTCAGTATAGACTCGGTTTTTATCCGGACGAATCGGTTGACTCAACGATTCCGAAAGCGATCAAGGTCAAGGTCAACCGCACCGATATCGCGATCCGTTCACGAAGTAGTTTTCGGCTTAAGCGATAGCGCCGAGCAACCGCCGCCAGTCTTCGATCGAAAGGCTCTCGGCACGGGCACGCGGATCGATGCCGGCTTTTGCAAGCATTTCCGCGGGATCGGGAAAGCGCGGGTCGGCCTTGAAGTTATTGAGCAGCGTTTTTCGTTTTTGCCGGAAGGCGGCGCTCACGAGCTCCCGGAATCGGGCTTCATCCGTGACGAGTTCAGTCGGGCGGCGCGCAAGTCTGACGACGGCGCTCGTCACCTTCGGCACCGGTTCAAACGCGGTTCGCGGAACGTCGAATAATTTCTCACTCTCGAAATAAGCTTCAAGAAGAACCGTCAGGAATCCGCGCTCCGAGTCTCCAGGCTTTGCCGTGATCCGCTCGACAACTTCTAGCGGCCATATGTCGGACCGATGAGCATTTCGAAATCAACCTCAAGCGCATCGCCCTCAATCACCGAAAATTCGGAATGACCGGCGAATTTCCGCGTCAGCAGCGGAACCAGATTCCGATCGAGTTCAACTGCGGCGACACGATTCCCCCGATCGATGAGTTCCGTCGTCAGAGCCCCGCGTCCCGGGCCAATCTCGATCACAAGTTCATCTCGCATCAGGTGCAGTTCATCAACGATTCTCCCGATGATTCGTTCATCGATCAGAAAATTCTGACCGAGTGAACGTTTAGCGAACGGTTTTGAGGGCGGGCTGGATTTCATAATCGAAGATTCCGTCGGAAAAAGGCGAAATTGCGCTAGAATGCTCAAGTCGTTTTTCTCACTGCGGATAAGACATTGTATCGTCGGGTGCTGCAAAAGTCGCCCCGGCCGGCAACGGAGAGTTTATGTTTCTGAAAAGCATTCTGATGTTGATGGCGTTGTTTCTGATCTCGTCGACGGTATCGGCCGAAGCCGATCCCGACCCGAATTCACCGTCTCCGGTAATAATCGGGATAGTTCCTGCGGTTCCCGATGAAAAGCGTTCTCAGACAAAATGGTCCGGAGCGTTCAGCCCGGGCACGGAGTCGCGGGTTCAATTGGAAATCGATCAGATCGACGCCGCGGACGAAAATCTTTCGGGTGCGATCAGAGTTTATTTATTGCAGAAGAGCGGCCGGATCTTTGAATTGCGAAACATATCGGCGACGCGAATCGCACCTCAGCGTGTCCGCCTGGTGATCGCGATCGATGACGTCAACGGTTATTACGGGCAGCCGCTTGCCGACGGCGAATCGGTTTTATTTGCCACATGGCGCGGCAATGTCAGCAATCCGATGAAGATCGCGCTTGGCCACCTCGGCGGCCCGATCGCGATCCCGGAGTTTTTTGAACGGAAGGCTGTCGTCGGCAAGACGGAAGATTTTGCCGGATATCGTTGGTCCGGCGACCGGACCAGGTTCCAGGAACAGGCCGCTTTCGGGCCCTCGGCCGAGCTCGACACCAGATTAAGGCGGATCGGTCTCAGAACGTGGCTCGCGGAGCAATTTGATGCTCCGTATCCGGATTTCCCGTATCCGAGTATTCCGCTGATGCCGATCGCGGTTCCGTCGACTTGCTCGCAGACCCAATTCCCGACCTGCTATCGCGAGCGTTATACCGCAATGCCGCTTCAGCAGTGGTTTTTCAAACAGGCCTATTACGGAAATGCCCAACTGCGGCATCGCACCAGCTGGGCGCTAAGCCAGATCTGGGTGACGTCGGCCGTCTCGATCCAGCAGTCGAGCCACATGATCGCGTATCACAAAGTCTTGTCGGACAATGCTTTTGGAAATTATCGAAACCTGATGCGCGAAATGACGCTCAATCCGGCGATGGGCGATTATCTGGACATGATCCGGAGCACGAAAAACAACCCGAACGAGAATTATGCCCGCGAGATTCTGCAGCTCTTTTCGATCGGTCTTTTTCGGATTAACCGCGATGGTACGTTGATCCGCGATTCGCAGAACAATCCGATCCCTACTTACGATCAGGCGATCGTCAACGATTTCGCGAAGGTTTTTACCGGCTGGACCTACTGTCAGTCGTCCGAATGCCCGAACGCCGTTCCCGGAACGCTTAACTTCAAAGATCCGATGGCAATCAATCCGGCGAATCACGATACCGGAGCGAAGACCTTGCTCGATTATCCGTCCGTCGTCAATCGTGACCTCGGCGCGTGTCCAAACTGTACGACTCCGGCAGAAACTGCCGCATATGCCAACTCGTCGCTCGACCAGGCGCTCGACAACATCTTCCATCACCCGAACGTCCCGCCGTTTGTGAGCCGTTTGCTGATCCAGCAATTCGTCACCAGCGATCCGTCGCCGGCGTATGTCGATCGGGTGGCAGCGGTATTCGAAAACAACGGCGGCGGAACGCGCGGCGACATGAAGGCCGTTATCCGCGCAATCCTACTCGACCCGGAAGCCCGCGGCGACGTCAAAACCGCACCGCGTTACGGAAAATTGCGGGAACCGGTTCAGATCGTCACGAATCTCGGCCGTCTCTTCCCTGCCCGATCGTGGGACGGCCAGGCGACGACTGACGGCGGACTGAGCGGTCCGATGGCGAAGATCGGACAGAATCCGTTTTATTCGCCTTCAGTTTTCAACTATTTTCCGCCCGATTACATCGTGCCGGGCACGACTCTGAATGCGCCGGAATTTGCGATTCTCAATACAAGCCTCGCGATCAACCGCACGAATTTTCTCTATGTATTGCTGTTTGACGGCTTTACGCCGAACGTAACCGATTCTCTGCGTGGAATTTCGCTCGATCTTTCGGAAGCGGCCGTCCATGCAGGTGCCGACGCGACCGGCGAACAATTGATCGATCACTTGAACCGGACAATGCTCCACGGGACGATGACCGCGGCGCATCGGGCGTCGCTGTTGACGGCGCTTGAGCCGATTCCGTCGTCGAACCCGTCGCTTCGCGTCAAACAAGCGGTCTATCTGATCGCCGCATCATCCCAATATCAGGTACAGAGGTAAGAGCAATGGTAAATAACACGAGACGAGAATTCCTGAAAAACGTCGGCGGCGCACTGTCGATGACGGCTCTTGCGTCCGGGATCGGGCACTTCGGAAAATTAAGCGCGCGTGCCGCGCGGAATCCCGCGCTTGTACCGAACGACTATCGGGCATTGGTCTGCATTTTCCAGTCGGGCGGCAGCGACGGGAACAACACGCTTATTCCGAACCATAACGATGCGAGCGTCAGCAATTATTCCGCTTACACTGCGGCGCGCGGTCCTCAGGGTCTGGCTTTGGCGCAGGCTTCGTTGCTTCCGATCGCAGTTCCGCGCATCGGAAATCTGACCTACGGATTGCATCCGAATTTCGGACCGATCACCGGCGGAATCAACAACGGAATCCACGAATTATGGGCTCAGGGAAAACTCGCCGCGGTGACGAACATCGGTACGCTGATCTCGCCGATGACGCGGACGCAGTTTCTTAACGGATCCGTGCCGCGTCCATTTCAACTGTTTTCGCATTCCGATCAAGTCAATCAGTATCATTCTTGCCGATCGGATATGCCGACGCTCAGCGGCTGGGGCGGTCGAACGTCCGATCGGATGACAGCACCGGCGAATCCGGCGGCACTTGTACCGACAATCAGTTCGCTCGGCGGAAATATTCTCTTTACAAACGGTGAAACGACGCAGCCGTTGAATCTCTCTCCGGCGCCGACGTCTCTGAGCAACGTGCTGGCGCTTGTCGGTTACAACGGCACGCCGATCGCAAACGCGCGATTCGCGGCGCTCAACCAGGCGCTGGCGATGAGCGACGGACAGGAGATCGTTGCCGCCTCAAACTCGTATCACCAACAGGCGCTGCAGATCAGTCAGGCATTGAACAACACGCCAGAGGTCACGGTCGCATTTCCGAACACCGAGATCGGAAACCAGTTGAAGCAGGTCGCGCGGATGATCAAATCGCGGACGATCCTCGGCATCAACCGGCAGATATTCTATTGCCGTATCGACGGATTCGACACCCACAACGGTCAGTTGGCCGGTCAGGCTAACCTTCTCGGAATGCTTAGTCAGGCAATGCGATCGTTTTATGAAGAGATGATCGTTCAGGGTTTGAGCGACAAGGTGACGCAGTTTACGATGTCCGATTTCAACCGGACGTTCAACCCCGCCGGCTCGGGCGTCAATGTCGGAAGCGACCATGCCTGGGCGAATCATACTTTCGTACTCGGCGGATCAGTTGTCGGCGGTGATTTTTACGGCGCCAACACAAGCAACGGAACGCCGTTTCCGACTCTCGTCCAGAACGGTCCGGATGATTCTGATTCGGCTTCGAACGCGCGCGGACGCTGGATCCCGACGACTTCGGTCGATCAATATGCCGCAACGTTGGCCGCCTGGTTCGGTTTGGAAACCTCTGACGTTGCTTATGTCTTTCCGAATTTGCGCAATTTCCCGATTCAGAACCTCGGCTTCATGACAGCGTGAGCGGTTCGTTGGATGGGTAACCGGTGATTTCAAGGTCGGTGCCGTGTCGGGTAAAACAAACATCGGTAAGGCGTGTGACTTCGTCGATCGAAGCCGGTCCGATCCCTCCGATCGCGACCGGCGCGTCTCCGCCGATGAGGATCGGCGCGATCATCAACGTATATTTGTCAACCAGTCCGGCATCCCGGAATGAACCGGCGACGCTTGTTCCGCCTTCTACCAGAACGCTTTGAATTCCGGCATCGCGGAGTTTTCCAAGAACGGCTTCAAGATCGCGTGAGTCCTGCGAAATGATTTCGACGCCGCATGATCTGATTGCGGCGAGTTTTTCGACGTCGACCGAGTTCGTGACGACAATGGTCGGAATCTCGCCCGCCGTCCGGCAAAGATTCGATTCGGTCCGGATCCGCAGGCGGTTGTCGAGGATGACACGTACGAGCGGCCGCCGGCGCCGTTTCCCGCTTCTGTCTGTGAGCGACGGATCATCGACGGCGACCGTATTGCCGCCGACCAGGATTGCATCGTGCTCATGCCTCAGTGCATGCACGCGCGAGGTGGCCTCCGGGCAGGAAATTGCCGTCGAAACCGATTTCTGCAACGAAATCCGCCCATCGAGACTTGTCGCCAGTTTGAGATGTATGAACGGTCGGCGAGCCTGATGCCAGACACGGAATTTTTCATTGAGCCGCCGCGCTTCTTCCCGCAAAATTCCGGTAACGACTTCAATTCCGTGCGAGCGAAGCACATCGAATCCTCTTCCCGAAACCAGCGGATTCGGATCGCGCATCGGACAAACGACGCGTTTGATGCCGGCTTCGATAAGCGCCGACGTACACGGCGCGGTCCGGCCGTGATACGAATGCGGTTCGAGCGAAACGTACGCGGTCGCGCCACGTGCACGCGCGCCGGCCTGCGTCAGCGCGATGACCTCGGCATGCGTCACCCGATCGTATTCATACGTTCCCTCGCCGACGATTTCGAGATCCGGTGAGACGATCACGCAGCCAACAAGCGGCGACGGACTGACGAGCCCGACGCCGCGCTCAGCAAGTTCCAGCGCGCGCCGCGTCATTTCCAGATCAGTTTGTGCGAATTCCCGGTTCAAGAGCCTGCGATCAGTTGAAGAGTCCGTTGACGTACTGCTCGGCGTCGAAAACCATCAGGTCCGCAACCTGTTCGCCGACTCCGACATATCTGATCGGAAGATTCAGTTCCTTTGAAATTGCGACCGCAATTCCGCCCTTCGCCGTTCCGTCGAGTTTGGTGAGCACGATTCCCGTGACGTCGGCGGTCTTCATGAACTGCCGCGCCTGTTCAAGGCCGTTCTGACCGGTGACGGCATCGATCACGAGCAACGTTTCATGCGGCGCACCCTCAACCTCACGGGCGGCGATGCGCTTCATCTTTTCGAGTTCCGCCATCAGATTGGACTTGTTATGAAGTCGACCCGCCGTATCGACGATGAGGACGTCGGCGTTACGCGCCTGCGCGGCCCGAAGCGAATCGAAAAGCACCGCCGCCGGATCGGTTCCCTGCTTTTGCTGGATGATTTCGACGCCGGCCCGTTCGGCCCAGATCTCAAGCTGATCGCTCGCCGCTGCCCTGAATGTGTCGGCGGCGCAGATCAAAACACCGTTGCCCTCGTCCTTGATTCGTTGCGCCAGCTTGCCGATCGTCGTCGTTTTCCCGACACCGTTGACGCCGACGACCATCAGCACATAGGGCTTGATCGCAAGATCGTATGCCGTCTCATCGGCGATCCCGCGCGTCGTCGAATGCTTGAGAATCGTGAGGAGTTCCTGCTTCATGATCCGCTTGAGAGCGTCAAGATCATTGATCTCCTGTCGCGAAACGCCCCGCCTGACTGCATCGAGTATCTGAATCGTTGTCGCGACGCCGATATCGGTGGAGATCAGCATTTCCTCGAGCTCGTCGAGAAACTGATCATCGATCTGCTTGCGGCCCTCAAAGATCGTATCGAGCTTGTTGTTGATCGAATACCGGGTCTTCTCGATCGCATTGTAAAACCTGACGCCGATCGCGCGTTCGGCCTCAGCCTCCTGCTTCTGAAGTTCTTCGATCGACTTGTCGAGCCCGAGAACCGAACTTGAGAACTTTTCCTCGTCCTTTTTCCGCCGCCAAAAAAATGCCATAAATACCGTTTTTCCTGTCCGTTTGCGTTCCTTTCGATTATAGGAAAATTTGAGGCCCAAAGAAAAAGGCGAAGGCCGAAGTTATCGGCCCTCGCCAGATTCCGGGCAATCCGGACTCTCAGTTGCGGAAAAGCTGAAGTTTTTCCGCATTCTTGTAAAGCGCGAATCCGAGTACGATCGAAAATACGACCGACAGATAGAATGAAAAGAGCGCGCCGATCGCGGTTGCCGGCAGATTGCCGACGGCCGGCAGATTGAACGCAGAGAAGATCACCGCGAGGACACCGCCGCAGATCATTGAGATGAGTCCGATGATAAGACCCATACCGAGAATCTTGAAATAATCCGCACCGAGGATCCGGATCGTCTCGAGTCCGATCTTTGGATTCAGGGTCGCGACAAATGATCGGGTGTAGCCCGCGACGAGACATGCCGCCGGCAGGTAGAATACTCCCCAGAGAAACGCAGCGATCGCGAGCAGCATCAACGGCACGGCCATTTTCAGGAGCCCTGTGATCAGCTCGTTTCGCTCTTTCTCGAGTGTTTCAGGAGACTTTCCGATTCCGGATTCGAGCTGCTTTTTCCTCGATTCGCGGATAAATTCGTCCATCTTCCGAAATTCTTCCTCCTCATTGCGCGGCTGATTCTGGAATGAGCGGCTCATTTCCTCCTCGTTCGGCATCTCGCCGTTGCTGTATGCCTCGTTGAAGCGTTCAATATTCGGATCATTCGCGCCGGGGAATGGAATCTCCTGGTTGGTTTTTGCTGCCGATCCCACTACCCAGAAGATCGATCCGACAAAGATCGCGATGAACAGACCGAATGAAACCAGATAAACCGCGATGCTCAGGAAAAACGGATGGACGACATCGTCCCACAAGGAGAAATCGTCAAAACTCGGCATGAAGTTGCGGTCAACAAATCCCTGCGAGAAATTTTCAAGCACATTCGTCAGAATTCCAAAGTAGAGCATGTTGCCGAGCATGTAGCACATCATCGAAGCGGCGACCATAAACATACCGCCGAATGACGAAGCACCCTGCCCGAGCGTAAAGATCGAAAATAGAATGGCGCCGAAGAAAAGGCTCGTCTTAAATCTGAACGGATACGAAAGCGCTCTCCCGAAATCCGCAAATCCGAAGCCTTCGGTGATAGCCGCGCGATAGCTCGCTTCTTTTTCAAGCGTCGACACTTTCTGTTCGATCCGCTGACACATTGCGCCGCAAAACGGGCAAATCCGTACGGTTCCCCCGTATGACGTCGGACATAATTTACAGAACGCGTTGACGCAAGTATCGCAAACAAAGAAGGCCGGTGATTCCGGATGCATCGCGCACATTGCCCCGACGGCCGCGACGATGACGGCACTCTCCGGCTGCGCGACGAACGCCGGTGCTGGGTCAAACGACGCTGGCGCGCCTGTCGGTTGATGAAAGACAGGCACCGGGTCGTGCGCCGCGGACGGCGGTACCGACTGCGTGCTTAACGCAACGGGCTCGGTCAACGTTGTCTGATACGGATTTGCGGGCGTTTGCGGCAGCGGCGATGAAAAGCCGGTAACGGAAGACGAGGTTTGCGATGTGGCCGAATCCGGTGGCGTAACGGTTGTCGTCACGACCGGCTGCGGCGCTCCGGACTCCATCGCGTTGAAGAACGGGATCAGCGTCGGCACGCGGCGTGCTTCGATCCAACGCAGATTACCGCGTCGGACCTTGTCCTGGGGCAACAATGATCCCTCGCCGATCCACTGCGTCAGAACTTCGAAGCTTGCTTCGTAAACCTGATCGCCGACATCGACCTGCCAAATTTCTTGAAAATCGGTAACGTTCATAGTTCGGAACACTTCCTGATCGGGGAGTAGCGGAGTTTCAATCGGCGAGAAGCCGAGGCGGCCGGCATCGCCGGCAAACCGTTCAAATCTGTTCGGTCAAGCGGTGAAGCCGCTTCGGGTAGGGATTATCATCATCATCATTTGCGCCGTCCGTGTCATGCGACCCTCCGCTCAAACAATTTCATGCATTCGGGATCGTCTTTTGGCGCCGGCGTTTGTGGCTTGACCGCGCCGCCGACCGGACGGACTTCGCCGGTCTCGCAGGCGTGGATCAAGGCTTCGACGACGGCTCCGTCATAGCGCGTCCCGATGAAACTGCGGATCCGGTCGAGTGCGGCGTCGAGATCCATACCTTTTGAGTACGGCCGATCGGTCGTCATCGCATCGAACGTGTCCGCGACGGAAACGATTTTCGCCTGAAGCGGAATCTCGTCACCCTTCAGCCCCTGAGGGTAACCCTGCCCGTTGACCATCTCATGATGCATGTACATTCCAGGCAGGAATTCGCTCATTTTCGGAATCTGCGACATGATCTTGAAGCCCCTCTGAGGATGGGTCTTCATGACTTCAAATTCTTCGTCGGTCAATGCCGACGGTTTTTTGAGGATCGAGTCGTCGATCGCGATCTTTCCGACATCATGGAGAAGCGCGCTGATCCGAAGCGCTTCCAATTCATCCTCGGTCATTCGCATCCGTCGGCCGATGGCAACCGAAAATCGCGCGACGCGTTCCGAATGGCCGCGTGTGTATCGGTCTTTGCCGTCGATCGCGGCGGCCAGTGCTTTGACGGTTCCGACAAACAGTTCGCGATTCTCTTCGGCGGCGCGTGCAAGTTTTTCAATCTGTTCCTGGACTTTGTCGCTCATCAGATTGAAAGCCTCGCCGAGAGTCCCGAATTCAGAAACACTTTTCGAGTCGGCGCGCGTCGAATAATCTCCGACGGCGATCTTCTGTGCGACACCGACCAGATTGAAGATCGGTGCGGTCATCATCCGTGTCAGCAGGAGTCCAACTATCAACGCAAAGAGCGCGAAGCCGAGACAGATCAGCCAAACGCTTCGGCGCATTTCTCCGACCGACGCCAGCGCCCGGCTTTCATCCTGCATCGCGACAACGCCCAGCTTCAGTTCGTTTCTGAGGTTCGCGGTAGAATATGCGCCGATCATTTCATGCTCGACGCCGTCGTATTCGGTCGCGAACGGAACCAGCGCCGATTGCACCTGAACCGACGATTCCATCCATTCCTGGACGATTTTCAAGCTTGCAAACGACTTTTGATTCGAAACGACCGACGAATCCGGATGAAACACGGCGCTTCCCCGCTCATCGACCACGAGGATCATCGGAAGCCCCGAACGCCAAAGCTCATCCTCGCTCATCGGCTTGGCCTCGGCCATTATCCTTGAAATTTCGCGGAGCGACACAAGTGCCATCACGGTCGCGGCAACGCTTTCGTTGATCATTACCGGCGACGCCACCGGAAGCACGATCTCACCGCTCGACTGTATCTTCTGCGGCTTTCCGAAGACAAGCTTCTTGTTCTCAAAATTGCCCGCCAGTTGAGCGGCGATTGATTCCAGTTCATCGGTCGCGACGAATTTCGCGCGTCGGACGGCCATTGATTCCGCCCCGACCGGTCGGATAAACAGCGCGATCAGGTACGGATTTTCTTCAAGCGTCGAACTCAGTTTCGCTTCGGTCTGGGGTGACGAAAGCACGTTGAAATCGTTTGACAGTTCAAGCGCCTTTGCATAGCTGCCGACAAGATCCGCATATCTCTGACCGAAAAGTTCGATCTGCCGCGCCTTGTCCTGCACAAGCTGCGTCTGGTATCTGCCCTCGACCGCACGCAGTTCCTTCGCACTGCGATCCGACAGCGTCCAGCTGGTCAGAAGCAACGGAAGAAGCCCGACCGCAAGCAGCGTCAGGACAACGAAGTAAATTAGACTGATTTTAGTCTTCATCGATTGAGGGTTACAGGTAAGAAACGGCGATCCGAATCGCAACAATAGTTTACCGCATGCTCAAAACGACGGTCAATAATTTTTAACGTTGTTTATGCCTAATGCGACGGTAGGAAGTTTTCTCCGGAAATTCTCGCCAATGTCAGCGATGCTTCGGGCATTCGCCGCGTCTTCCCAAGTCAAAAACGGGAGCGATTTCGACCTGCAAAGCAAGTCATTACCGCCTGCGTAGCGACCGGGCAGCCGATCTGAGACAGAGTCCAACTCACGGATCTGTGTCAAAAACTGACTTTTCAGGGTATTTGATGTTGACCGGCGCGGATTTCGATTCAGTGAATTGCCGTCTACTTGAGCAGACGTATTAATCCAAACTCAATACCCACAGGACTTTAGCTCAGAATGTGGCTAAAGCCGGGAGGCGCTTGGTTTCCATCACCGTTCGTTAAAACGAACGGCAATTGATCGAAATCCAGATTATCGAGCTTTGACACGGCCTCGTCGGCGGCGGCCGAATCCAAAACATAGCGCTACGAAAACCGGTGGTCGATCGCTTGCTGAAACCGGGACTATTGCTTGTAGCTTCGCGGGAGTTTCGAATCGGTCAGGATCACGAAATCGCCAAGATTTGCGTGTTTCTGTTTATCGAAGGTTTTGAATTCAGCATCGTACCTCATCGTGACGACGAGGAACTTTGCCTTTTTCGCGTATTTCATCAGATGCTCGGCCGTTCCGAGCCGGTTTTCGGTGTGAAACGAACCGTTGAGATGAACCGCAAGCGGGTTCTTTTTCTTTTTGAGGAAGCTCGCGACCGAATACGCCATCGTCGCATCCCACAGCGACTGCGAATCGAGGATATTGGCCAATCCCATCTGCGCTTCCGGGCTCGGTCCCATAAGCGCTTTGAATTTGTTCGAATACGCCTCCGAAGCCTGTGCGTACGGAAGCGGCGCGAGCCATGTCTTGGCTTCCTTCGAAAGCGGTTCGAGCGCTGCGCGTCCGCCACGCGAAACCATGTTGATATAACGGCGCGGCGCGTTTGCCGCGATCACCGGAAGTCTTGATGATTTCGCGAGTTCGACAAGCGGCTTGTAATCCGTCGCATAGTTTTTCCACGGCCGCGACGACAGCATGAAGTGACTTTCGGAAATCAGTCCTTTCAGATACTCATCAATTACTATCTGGACGTCCCGCTCGAACATCTCCAGCGACAGCGCCATCGGACGTTCTTTCGAGTACTTTTCGACGAGCGCTTTGAAAATCGCCATCTGCAGTGCGTGGGCGGTCGCATCGTCATGGTTTTCACCGAGGAAAACAATGTTCGCGTCGGCTGCCGCGTCGATGATCTGCCCGAGCGTCGCCGGATTTCCAGCACGGTCATAAATCCGGTAAGCGTCGGGCG